>DATKEY010000155.1:0-19054 GCA_035544475.1 Candidatus Dormiibacterota bacterium
CAATCAACAACGATATTGCAGCCCTCAGTCCTCCTCTGGCCTCCAGCTGTAACCCCCCAGTGGCCGCCGGCAACACCGCGACATGCGCCCAGCTCGCGCACGACCAGGCGAAGTTCAACACCGACGAGGCGAAGGTCCAGGCTGATCAAGCCGCGCAGAACAAGCTGCCGACCGACCAGGCGACACTCAACAACGCGCAGGCCAAGCTGCAGGGCGACACGCTAAGCCTCGAAGCCGGCGTCAAGGCCGCCGAGGTCGACGTGACCAACGCCCGCGCCCAGCAGGCGGCGCAGGTGCAGGCGGCCGCGCAGCAGGTCGCCCAGGCGCAGGCGACCGCCGCCAAGGACGCCGACAGCGCCCAGGGCGCCCTCAACACCGCGATCGTCCAGCTCCAGAACGCGAAGATCGCCTTCCAGAACAGCCAGCAGACCCAGAGCAACCAGATCGCCATCGCCCAGACCAACGCCGACAAGGCGAAGCACGACGCCCAGGGCACCCTGTCCGAGGCGCAGACCAACTACCAGGACAGCCTCGCCGAGCTTGCCGCCCTGGTCAACGGCCAGATCCCGGGCACCGTCCAGCAGGACCAGGCCCAGATCGTCGCCGACCAGACCCAGGTGCGCAGCGCCACGGACAACGTCGCGGGCACCCAGCTCGTCGCCCCGGTCGACGGGATGGTCGAGCAGGTGAACGTCGCCAACGGCCAGGCGATCGGCTCGGCGGCGTCCAGCGCCGGTGCTCTCGCCGCCAGCGCCGCCTCCGGTCAGCCGACCGCGGGCAACAACGCCCAGGGCAACCTCACCCACGCGATCGTCTTGACCACCCCGCAGGCGTTCCAGGTCAGCGGCCCGGTGAGCGACGCCCAGCTGCCCCTGGTGCACGTCGGCGACCAGGTCAACGTCACCCCCGCGGGAGGCGGTGAGCAGCTCCTCGGCCACGTCACCGGGATCGCTCCCTCGGCGCTCATCACCCAGGGAGTCGCGACCTTCACGGTCACCGCCGTCATCGACGGTCAGAATCCCAATGTGCACACCGGCAGCACCGCGCAGATGAGCATCGTGGTCGAGCGCGACGTCGACGTCCTCACGGTCCCGACCAGCGCCGTGCACACCGTCGGCTCCTCGTCCTACGTCCTCGTCGAGCGCAACGGCCAGGAGGTCCAGGTGCCGGTGCAGGTCGGCGCCAGTGACCCGACCCGCACCCAGATCATCTCCGGCCTCAACAAGGGTGACCAGGTGATCCTCGCCGAGATCGGCGCCAAGCCCCCGACCGGCGGTGCGACGCCGGGTGCCGGCGGCGGCGGCGGCGGTGCCCGTCCCGGTGGTGCCGGCGGCGGCGGGGGTGGCGGCGGCGGGAGATGAGCGACGACCGCCCGGTCATCCAGCTCGACAACGTCTACAAGACGTACGGCAGCGGCGAGACGGCGGTGCACGCCCTGCGGTCGGTGACGATGACCGTGCGGCAGGGCGAGTTCGTCGCCATCATCGGGCCCTCGGGCTCGGGGAAGTCCACGCTGATGAACATCCTCGGCTGCCTCGACGTCCCGTCGATGGGACGCTACTACTTCGCCGGCGAGGACGTCAGCCGGATGACGGACGCGAGCCTCGCGCGGGTGCGCAACGAGCGGATCGGGTTCGTCTTCCAGCAGTTCCACCTGCTGAAGCGGATGAACGCCTGGCGCAACGTCGAGCTGCCCCTCCTCTACCGGCGCGTCCGCGGCCGTAAGGACAGAGCGATGAGGTCGCTCGCCATGGTCGGCCTGCAGGACCGCGTCCACCACCTGCCCAACGAGCTCTCCGGAGGTCAGCAGCAGCGCGTGGCGATCGCCCGCGCGCTCGTCACCGACCCCGAGCTGCTGCTCGCCGACGAGCCCACCGGCAACCTCGACACCCACTCGAGCGCCGAGATCCTGCAGATCCTCCGGGGCCTCCACGAGAGCGGGCGGACGATCGTCCTCATCACCCACGACCCCGACATCGCCGCCACCGCGGAGCGGGTGGTCAGCATCCGCGACGGCGAGCTCACCGAGGGCGCGACGCTCACGGTCGCGCACCTGAGCGGGGCGCCGGTCCCCGCGCTCGCGGTCGCGCCGCGACGCCGCACCCGCCGGGCCGCCGCCCCGGTCACCGCCGAGGGCGGAGGGGTCGCGGCCGCCATCGAGCCCGCCGCCGCCGCGCCGGCGCGGGCACGCCGTCCCGCAGCGTCCCGCCGTCCGCGTCCCGCGCCCGCGGATCCCCCCACCGACCCGCCCACGGACGCCCCAGCGCCCGGGCCCCGCCCCCGCCGTCCACGGAGCCGACCTGAATGAGCCTCTTCCAGACCATCGCCACCGGTTTCCGCTCGGTGAGCTCGCAGCGACTGCGCTCGCTGCTCACCGCGCTCGGGATCCTCATCGGCGTCGCCGCGGTGATCCTCACCGTGGGCATCGGTCTGGGAGCGCGGCAGTACGTGACCAACCGGATCACCGCGCTCGGCACCAACCTGATCACCGTGGTCCCGGGAAGCGTCACCGGCGTCGGCGGCGTGCGCCAGGGCCTCGGCGCGGCGAGCACGCTGACGGTGAGCGACGCGGACGCCCTCGCGGACAGGTCCGTGGCCCCGGACGTCATCGCCGTCGCCCCGGTCGTGCAGCGCGTCGCGCCGATGGTCGCCGGGTCGCAGAACTGGACGACGTCGGTCTCGGGCTCGACCCCGGGCTGGCTGATCGCGAACAACCGGACGGTGACGAGCGGCACCTTCTTCACCGACGCCGACGTCTCCGCCCACGCCCACGTCGCCGTCCTCGGCGCGACCACCGCGCAGAAGCTCTTCGGAAACCAGAGCCCGATCGGGCAGATCGTCGCGGTCCAGCACGTCCCCTTCCAGGTGATCGGCACCCTCAGCGTCGTCGGCGGTCAGGGCTTCAACAACCCCGACGACCAGGTCGTGGTGCCGCTCACCACCGCCCAGAGCGAGCTGATCGCGGGCGGCTCGCTGACGACCGTCCAGCGCATCCTCGCGAGCGCACCGACGCGCGATGCGATCGGTGCCGCGTATGAGGAAGTGGACAACCTTCTGCTCCAAACGCACCATATCGGCAGCCCGTCCCAGGCCGACTTCCAGATCACCACACAGGAGACGATCCTGAGCACCGCCGACGCCCTCACCGGCGCCCTGACCCTGCTCCTCGCCGGCGTCGCCGGCATCTCCCTCCTCGTCGGGGGGATCGGGGTCATGAACATCATGCTGGTGTCGGTCACCGAGCGGATCTCGGAGATCGGCCTGCGCAAGGCGCTCGGCGCCCGCAGGGGCGACATCCTCCGCCAGTTCCTCATCGAGGCCGCCACCTTGAGCGCCTTCGGCGGCCTGCTCGGAGTGCTCGTGGGTCTCGTGTGCACGATCCTGCTCAGCAATCTCACGCCGATGACCGCGCTCTTCTCGCCCGCCGCCGCGGTCGGCGGCGTGATCATCGCCGCGGCGATCGGCGTCGGCTTCGGCGTCTTCCCGGCGATGCGCGCGGCGCGGCTCGCGCCGATCGAGGCTCTGCGCGCCGCATGAGGACCTCGACGGCGGTCCTCCGCCTCACCGGTGTCGCACTCCTCTGCGCGGCCTGCGGCGGCGGCGGTGGCGCTGCGCCGGCGACCGGTGCGACCCCGCAGGCGACGCCGCCGGCGGCCCGCAACTTCGTCCGTGGGGAGATCGTGCAGGTGAAGGGCGATCGTGTCGTCCTGACGTCGAAGGACGGCACCGACGCCGCGTTCACGATGACCTCCTCGACGGCGGTGAAGAAGGAGCAGGACGCGCTCATCTCCGACGCCGTCGTCGGGACCTGCGCCTTCGGCATCGGCGAGCGGGTCGCCACCGACCTCGTCGCGGCGGCACAGCTCGTGCTCACCGACCACGGCCCCAAGGGCCCCGACGACTGCCGGCGCGGCAGCGGCGGCGGCCTGCATCACCTCGGTGTCGCCGGAGGGCAGATCACCGCGGTCAACGGCGACATCTACACGGTCAACTCCAACACCGGACCGCAGCGCTTCCAGGTGAGCGGCCAGACCAAGGCGCTGCGCCTCGTCGACGCGCCGGCCTCGTCGCTCACCGCCGGCCAGTGCGTCACCGCCCGCGGACCCAAGGACAGCTCCGGGGACGTGACCGCGAGGAGCGTGGTGATCTCCCCGAACGTGGTCGGCGGCTGCTTCGCCGACAACGGCGGGCTGCGGGGCGCGACCGGCGGAGGCGGCGGCGGCTGAACCGGATGCTCAGCCGCCCGACGGCGGCGGGGCGTAGATGTACTGCTGGAAGGCGTTGAGCTGCGGTGGCACCGTCGGGGCGGTGCCCTGCGTCCCCTGCACCGAGGGGATGAGCGACGGCGCTGCGGGATCGACCGCGCTGTCGATGAGCTCCCAGTCGTCTCGGGTGCGCCGCACCGTGACCACCACCGTCCCCCAGATCGTCGACGGGGCGAGGACGCCCTGCTCGGCGAGCATCGTGCACGTGTAGATCCGCACCTTGGCGGTCACCGCGTCGTAGCTCATCACCTGGGTGGTCAGGGGGAAGGTCAGCACCACGACGGGGAGGCCCTTCGAGGCCGCGGTCACCATCTGGAAGCGCTGCTCGAGGACGGTGCTCGCGACCTGGAACTTGGCGATCATCGTCTCGACGCTGTCGGGGGCGGCCACCGCCGTCACCGCCTTGCGCAGCTCGTCGGGGTGGAGCAGGAGGTTGCCGAAGAGGTACTGCTGGTAGGCGGTGGCGGCGGCGATCGCGCCGTCCTTCGTCGCCGCGTAGCCGACCGGGACCCCCGAGACGAAGATCCGCGGCCCCGAGGCGGGCGGCGCCCCCGGGCCCGGGGTGGGGGTCGGGCTGGGATGGATGCTCGCCCCCGGCGCGGTCCCACGCCCGACCGCAAAGCCGAGCGAGATCGCGGCGATCGCCAGCCCGACCGCCGCGGCGGCGGCCCCGACGACCCGGATCGTGGCGGACGACCCCGCCGAACGCCCGTTCACTCCGGGCACCCTACCACCTCCATGGGCGACCCGTGCGCCGAGGAACCCGACGCGGCGTTGGATTTGACAAGAACCGACAAAATCTGAGCGCGGTGCCGGATCCGGCACGAACGCGCCATTCACCGAAGCTGCGTCAAAGAGCGCACGTATGTGTCAACACTGGCAGGATATGGCGATGACCCAACACAGACCCCTAACCCGGTGGTTACCCTGCGCGCTGATTCCGGGGCGCCCAGGGGAGGAGCGAATGTGCGGAGGAGGTCGAAGCGCGGCCTGATCGCAGCGGCCGCCGCAACCCTCTGCTCCGCTCTCCTCCTCTCCGCGGCCGCGTCCGCCGCCTCCCCCACCGGCCTCGCCGCCCAGCGCGCCCAGCTCGTCGAGCGCCTCGCCGCGATCGAGGGCCCGCGCGCCGACGCCCGCCACGACCTCCTCGCCACCGAGCAGCAGCTCGCCGTCACCCAGCGCCGGCTGCTCGACGCGCGTCGCCACCTCGCCGCGCTCGACGCGAAACTGCTCGACCTCTCCCGGCACATCGCCGACAACGAGCACGTCCTCGGCACCGCTCGCAGCCAGCTCGCCGCGCTGCTGCGCTCGACCTACGAGGTGAGCGGTGACGACGGCTTCGCCGGCGCCATCCTCTCGGCGGAGAGCTTCAACGAGGCGATGGACCGGATCCGCGGCGCCCAGCACGTCACCGACCAGGTGCAGCGGCTGAGCCGCACCGTCCGGGCGAGCGAGGAGGCACTCGTCGCCGAACGTGACGACCTCCGCGATCGGTTCGCTCGGGCCGAGCAGCTGGAGTCACAGCTCGGCCGGGACACCAACCGCATGGTCGTCCTCGTCGCCCAGCGCACCGCCTCCTTCCGTGACCTCGACGGGCCGGCGCGGGTGATCGCGAAGCAGATCGCCGACCTCGATCAGCAGCTCGCCGGTCCGCCGTCGCTGCTTCGCGGCGGGTGTGGGAACCACTTCGCCTACGGGCAGTGCACGTACTACGTCGCCAGCCGCCGCTGCATCCCCTGGTTCGGCAACGCCTGGGAGTGGTGGCACAACGCCGCGGTGATGGGATATCCGGAGGGCCACACTCCCCGGGTCGGCGCGATCGCCGTCTGGGGACGCCGCGGCCACGGCGCGAGCGGCGTCGGGCACGTCGCCCTCGTGGAGGAGGTCGGCCCCACCGCCGACGTCCCCGCCGACTACTTCAAGGTGTCGGAGATGAACCACAGCGGCTGGAACCGCGTGAACTACCGCATCGTCCCCGACGACGCGGTCCTCGGCTTCATCTACCTGACCGGCTGATCACGCCCCCTCGGCACGGGCGATGAGCCGCTCGAGCGGCCCCATGTCGAACGGCTGCGCTCCGCGGATGATCAGGTGCGACGCCCCCGCGGCGAGCGCCTCCTCGAGGTCGCCGTCGACCATGTCCGAGCCGATCGACATCGTCCGCTCGATCTCCCTCGGGTCGCGACCGATGCGCGCGCACCAGTCGTCGAGGATCGCGCACTTGCGCGCGTAGCCGTCGAACGGCGGGAAGGTGTTCCACATGTCCGCGTGGCGCGCGACCAGTCGCAGCGTCACCTTCTCGCCGCCGCCGCCGATCATGATCGGGACGCGGTGCGGCGGCGGCGCCGGCAGGCGCTCGAGCCGCGAGCGGATCCGCGGCAGGTCGGCGCCGAGCCGGCGCAGCCGCGAGGGCGCGTCGCCGAACTCGTACCCGTACTCCGTGTAGTCGCGCTCGAACCAGCCGGCGCCGACGCCGAGGATGGCGCGCCCGCCGGAGAGGTGGTCGAGGGTGCCGGCCATGTAGGCGAGGAGCTCGGGATTGCGATAGCTCGTCGAGCACACCAGCGCGCCGATGTGGGCGGAGCGGGTCTCGACGGCGATCGCCGCGAGCAGCGTCCAGCACTCGTGGCTGGCGCCGTCGGAGGGCCCGTAGAGGGGGTACATGTGGTCCCACACCCACACGGTGTCGGCCCCGAGCTCGTCGGCGCGGCGCGCCGCGGCGCGGATCTCGTCGACGGTGCAGTGCTGCGGATGGATCTGGTAACCGACTCTGAAGCGTCGTGGCATGGGGGACAGCCTAACCAGATAGCATCCGCGGCGTGGACGTCCGCGGCTACCTCGCCGAGGAGATCGCCCTCGACCACGCCGACGGGCTGCTCAGCCGCCGCGATGCGCTGCGCACCCTGATGCTCATGGGCTTCAGCGTGGGCGCCGCCTCGACCCTCCTCGCCGCCTGCGGAGGCGGCGCCGCGCCACCGCAGCCGACGGCGGCGGCGCCGACGCCGACGCCGCACGGGCCGGGGTCGGTCGCCCCGCCGCAGAGGATCACCTTCCCCGGCACCTCGGGGACGCTGAAGGGCGCCTGGGCGAAGGCGATGCATCCCCGCGGCGCGGTCCTCGTCGTCCACGAGAACACCGGGCTCAGCCCCTTCATCGCGTCGTTCGTCTCCCGGCTCGCCGCCGACGGCTTCTCCGCCCTCGCCCCCGACCTGCTCTCGGAGGAGGGTGGCACCGACTCCCTCGGCGACCCCGCGAACGCCACCGCCGCGCTCGCGAAGGTGCCGGAGGACCGCTTCGTCGCCGACATGCGCTCCGGAATCGACGAGCTCGCCCGCCGTGAGCCGTCAGCGAAGCTCGGCGCGGTCGGCTTCTGCTTCGGCGGCGGCCAGCTCTGGAGCCTGCTCGCCGCCGGCGAGCCGAGGCTCGCGGCCGCGGTGCCCTTCTACGGCCCCTGCCCGGCGAGCCCCGACTTCAGCGGCTCGAGGAACGTGGCCGTTCTCGCCGTCTACGCCGGTCTCGACACCCGGGTGCTGGCCACCCGCGACCGCTGCGTCACCGCGCTCTTCAAGGCCGGCGGCATCTACGACGACCACATCTTCCCCGGCGTCAACCACGCCTTCATGAACGACACCGGCCCGCGCTACGACGCGAAGACCGCGGCCGAGGCCTACAGCGCGACCCTCGACTGGCTCGGACGCCACGCCTGAGAGCGGGGCCGGCGGCGCGGCAGCGGGATGGTCCGGCCCGCGCTGAGGGCGGCGAGGCGGCGCTGGGCGAGCTGCTCGGCGTCGCGGACCCGCTGCTCGACCACGGTGTCGTCGCCGCCCACCCGCTCGTAGCTGTCGAAGAGACAGCGCACCACCACCTCGGGGAGGTGATGGTCGAGGTGGCGCACGATCAGCACCGCGGCGACGTCGTGGAGCGACGCCGGCAGCGGAGCCTGGTCGACGTTCGCCTCCATCGCCTCAAGTCTCGGGCGCAATGGCGAACGCAGGACCAAGCACTGGTTAAGAAGTGGCAGCGAAGCCGCTCAGATCCATCCAATGCGCCGGACGTCCATAGGTCCATCGCCGCCCGATAACCGGCCCGCAAGCCCCCGTCCCCCGGGCCTGCGACACCATGCGAAGGGGCCGAGGTCCGACCGCGGGTCGGCGGCTGCCACGAGGGAGCGGGCGATGAGCCGACGGATCGGCGCCCTGCCGTCACCGGGGATGCCGGCGACGGAATGGCAGGGGACGTCGGACGGCCGTGCCGGCGTCCGTCGACCCCCCGCCACGCTCGAGCGCGAGCTGGCGGGCATCCGGCAGCTCGTCGTGCTCATGGGCGAGGCGGTCGACCGCGCGATCACCCGCGCCGTCTGCGGGCTCGTCGACCGCGACGTCGACGTCTGCACCGAGGTGATCGCCCAGCGAACCCGGCTGCGCGCGCTCCAGGCCGAGCTGCGCCGGCTCTGCCTCTCCACGGTGCTCGAGCGCGACCCCACAGCGAGCGCGAGCCGCGAGGCGGTCGCCCTTCTCCACATCGCCGCCGAGCTCGAGCGCTGCGGCGACCACTGCGCCGAGATCGCGCGCATCGGCCGCGAGCTCGCGCGGCTCCCCGAACCGGGCGGCGACCCCGGGCTGATCCGGATGGCGGAGTTCTGCAGCGAGCAGGTGCGCGAGGCGCTCGTCGCGGTGAGCGCACGCGACCCGCGCCGCGCGCACGCGCTGGCGGCGCGCGACGACCGCCTCGAGCGCCTCTGCCGCCGGCTGCTCGGGCAGCTCGCCGAGACTGTCGGCGCCGAGCCGGGCTCGGTGCAGCGCGCGACCCGGATGCTCACCGTCGCGCGCCTCCTCGAACGCATCGCCGACCGCGTCGTGATCATCGCCGGGGACCTCGTCCTCGTCGACGCCGGCGTGGTGGAGCTGCCGGGCCTGCACGCGGAGGCCGTGACAGGCCACTGACCACAGTCACGGAGGTCGGAGCCTCGCCGACATGGATATGCGCCGCGATCCCCTGACCATGCCGCCGCTGCCCTGGCGGGTGGGCGAGCTCGCCCGCCGCACCGGTCTGTCGGTGCGCACCCTGCACCACTGGGGCGACCTCGCCCTGCTGGTGCCGTCCCACCGCAGTCCCGCCGGTCACCGGCTGTACACCGCGGCCGACATCTGGCGTCTGCAGCAGATCGTCGCGCTTCGCGGGCTGGGACTGGCTCTCACCGAGATCCGCGACGTGCTCGCCGATCCGCGCACGACGCACGCTGCGGTGCTGCAGCGCCGCCTGGAACGCTCGCGCGCACAGCTCGCGCTCGAGCAGCAGCTCTGCACGCGGCTCGAACGCGCCAGCGCGGCGCTCGAGGCGGGGGCCGCCGACCTCCCCGTCGACCAGACCGTGTTGAGCATCGAGGTCATGACCATGATCGACCGCCACTACAGCCCCGAGCAGCGCGAGCAGCAGGCGCGCCGGCGCGAGCTGCTCGGCGACCAGCGCATCCAGGACGCGCAGAACGAGTGGGCGGAGCTCATCGACGACGTCCGCACCGCGATGGCTCGGGGCACGGATCCCCGCAGCACCGCCGGCCAGCAGCTCGCCGAGCGCTGGAACGGTCTCGTCGGAGAATTCACCGGCGGTGACCCGGGAATCGAGCGCTCGCTGCGCAGCATCTACCAGTCGGAGCCGCAGACGGCCACGTCGTCGATCGGCGCCGACCACCGCGATGTGTACGGATTCATCTCCCGGGCGACCCCGCAGCTCCGGGACTAGCGACCACCCGGACAGCCGTTCGGAACCTCACGTCGTCAAACACCGTTGTGTCAGCAGGCGTCCCGTGATGGTCGACGCCGACCGATGCTGACGTTCCCCCCCTCTCGGGGGCCGGCCTTCGGGCCGGCCCCTTGGGGGACCGGCTCCGGGTCACGCCGGCGGTGGCAGGTAGCGCGCCGACACCACCTCGCCGTGCACGGTGTCGAGCACCCACGTCGAGCCCTTCGCCATGCCGCCGTCCAGGACGACTCCGCGACGGTCGAGCCACTCGAGGACGTCCTGGAGCACGTCGCCGTGGGTGCAGAGCGCCGCGTCGCCGACCTCGCCGAGCAGCCGCATCACCGGGCGGTGACCGGCGCCCTCCGCGAGGTCGGCGGTCGGCTCGACCGTCAGCCCGTGGGCGGCGGCGAGCGGCTCGACCGTCTGCACGCAGCGCACGTAGGGGCTCGAGAGGACGCGCGTGAGCGGCGCGTCGCGCAGCTGCTCGGAGAGCGCCTCCGCCTGGTGCCACCCGCGCCGGGTCAGTGGGCGCACCCGGTCGTCTCCTGTCCAGCGCTCCCGGTCTCCCGCCTCGGCGTGACGGACGAGCAGGACGCGACCGCGGTCTTCGGAGCTCATCGGCCCAGTGTGGCCGACGCGGCGACCCCTACGAGGCGATGAGGGAGGGCACGAGGCCGAGCTGGTCGAGCAGGTCGAGGCGGTCGAGGATGAGCCGCTGGCGGCTGACCCGGCCCCGCTCCACGGTCATCACGTTGATGTAGTCGGCCTGGACCCGTCGGCCGGTGGGCGCGATCTCGCCCATCGCCGTACGGAACACCCCGCGGTGGGTGCCGGTGAAGGTGCCCTCCTCGATGAGCGTGGCGCCGTCGAGGTGGTGGCTGTGCGCGGTCACGCGGCAGTCGGGGAAGGCGTTCCACCAGGTCGCATAGTAGGCGCGGTTCTCGTCGATGCCACGGTGGACCGCGTTCGCGAAGGTGGTGCACTCGATGTCGTCGGCCATGAGCGCCGCGAGTTTCGGCCAGTCCTTGTCGTTGAAGGCGGCGTTGAGGCGCTCGGCGACCTCCTGCGGGGTGGACATGGTGGTGGTACCTCCGAGGTCGAAGCGGCGGATCTCCCAGCGCCGGCGCCGCGCCTCGGCGCGCAGCCGCGAGTCGGGGTTCACACAGACCGGGCGGCCCACCAGCCGCAGCATCCCCAGGTCGGAGCTGCTGTCGGAGTAGGCGGTCGAGCGGGTGAGGTCGACGTCGTGGGCGCGGGCGAGCTCCTCGACGGCGCGCACCTTGCCCTCGCCGTGGCAGACCCGCAGCAGGCGGCCGGTGTAGCGTCCGCGCGCCGCCTCGGCCTGGGTCCCGGCGTAGCCGTCGACCTGGAGCAGGGTGGCGAGCTCGCCGACGAGCTCCTCGGGCGCCGCCGAGACGAGGAAGACGAGGTCGCCGGCGCGGCGGTGGGCCTCGATGGCGAGACGGGCGGCGGGATGGACCCGGGGGAGCACCCGGCTGGTGAGGGCACGGCGCCCGACCCGTCGAACGTCGGCGACGTGCATCCCCGCGATCAGCGAGGCGGCGCGCCGGGTGCTCCGTCCCAGGCGGCGATCCGACCTCGCGCCGAGCGCCGAGAAGAAGGCCTGGTGGAGCCCGGCCCGCATCAGGCTGCGCACCGAGATCAACCCCGCACGCCAGGCGGGACGGGCGAGGGCGAGAAAGCACGAGCCGCTCACGACGGTGCGATCGACGTCGAAGAAGGCGGCGGCGCGCCGCGCCCGCGGAGCGGGGGTCACCGCGGGGAGCCGCACGAGCTGCGGAGTCGGGCGCGCAGCCGCCGAGATCAGCTCCTGGTAGTGATCGAGCAGGGCGTCGAAGACGACCGCCCAGTCGCGTCCCTCGACCGTGCGCCGCGCGGCCGCCCCGAGCGCGCGGCGGCGCTCAGGCTCCCGCGCGAGCTCGGCGACCGCCTTCGGCAGCGACAACCCGGGAGGGTCCACGAGCACGCCCGTCTCGCCGTCGACGATCAGCTCGGCGACGCCGCCCGCGCGCACCCCGACGACGGGGAGCCCGGACGCCATCGCCTCCTGGACGACCTGGCCGAACGTCTCGCTGGTGGACGGGAAGGCGAAGAGGTCGGCGGCGGAGTAGACATCGGCGAGCGCGTCGCCCTCGAGGGCGCCGGCGAGCGCGAGGTTCGGCGGCGCCGCGCTCGCGAGCACCTCGCGGCAGGGCCCGTCGCCGACGAGGAGCACCCGCAGATCGGGTTCGCGCAGGGCGAGGTCGACGAGCCGGTCGAGTCGCTTCTCGCGAGCGAGCCGGGCGACGCAGAGGATCCGTGGGCCGTCACCCTGCGGCCAGCGCGCCTGCGCGTCGACCACCCCGGGACGGCCCGGACGGAACCGCACGGTGTCGACGCCGCGACCGCTGACCGAGACGCGCTCGAATCCCCGCCTGCGCAGCTCCTCGGCCATGACCTCGGTGGGCGCGTAGGTCGCCGCGCAGCGGTTGTGGAAGTCGCGCTCGACGCGGCGCACCACCGAGGCGAGCGCGCTCCCGCCGTAGTCGCGCGCGTAGGCGAGCAGGTCGGTCTGATAGTGCGCGGCGACGGGCACACCGGCGCGGCGTGCGACGTAGCGACCGTACACACCCAGCGCCGCGGGCGACGCGAGGTGGACGATGTCGGGCGAGAAACGGTGCAGCATGCGCCGCATCCCCGGGGCGACCGGCGCGACCGTCAATCCTGGATAGAGGGGTCCGCTCACGCCCATGACCCGCACCACGGAGTGTCCCGCGTGCTCGTAGGGCCCGTGGCCCGGTGCGAAGACCAGCGCCTCGTGACCTCTGCGCTGGAGATGCTCGAGGAACGCCGTCACCGTTCGGGTGACGCCGTTGACCTGTGGAAGAAAGCTTTCGGTGACGATCACCAGACGCATCGGAACCCATAATCGCTCCACCCGCGCGAGTGCGCGGTGAAGACCTCGGGATCATCCTGTCATCGCTCGGTGCGCTGCGGTTATGGAACGGTGTGCATCTCTGCAGCGGTGCGCCAGATGCTGTCCAGGGGTTAACCGGGAGTGCGGGGGAACGTCCGTATGCTCCAATCAGGATCTGCCCCACCGAGAGGCGACACACGCCATGGCCGACACCACCTCCGAGATCGCGCCGCGGACGCCGGTGCCCCCGGCCGACGGCCTGCTCGCCAGCACCCGCGGGGCACGGCTCGACGTCAGTGCGACGACCACGATCCGCGGCGGTCGGTTCCCCGCCGGTTGTCTCGACGACTACGTGTACATCCCCGTGGTCGTGCCCCAGGGCGTCGGAGAGCTGCAGATCACGTGCGACTACGGCACCGATGAGGACAACTTCCTCAACATCGGCATCTTCGGGCCCGAGGGGCACGAGCTCGGCAACGACGCCGGGTTCCGGGGTTGGAGCCACGGCGGCCGCCGTGGGCGCCGCCGCGTGCTGATCTCCGAGTCGCGCGCCACTCCTGGATATCTCCCCGGCCCGATCACCACCGGCACCTGGCACATCGCCCTCAACCCGCACGCGATCGGCAGCGACGGGCTCGACTGGACGCTGGTGGTGACGATGCTCAACCTGCCACCCAGCCGGTCGTTCGTGCCGAGACTGGCCACATCGGTGATCAACGAGATCCCGGGCTGGTACCGCGGCGACCTGCACCTCCACACCGAGCACTCCGACGGCGAGCAGACGCCGGCCGAGGTGAGCGCCCGGGCGGTGCTCTCGGGGCTGGACTTCATCGTCCCCAGCGATCACAACACGATCTCCGCACAGCAGCACTGGGGCGCGGTCGAGCGCCCCGGCCTGCTCGTCCTCTGCGGCGAGGAGGTCACCACCCCGGCGGGACACTGGGGCGCGGTCGGGATCGGTCCCGGCGTGTGGATCGACTTCCGGTACCGCCCTGGCGACGCGCAGCTGCGGCGCTTCGTCGATCGGGTGCGCGGGGCGGGCGGCATCGCCATCGCGAACCACCCCGAGCGCCGCATCCACAAGGGCTGCGCCTGGGAGTTCGACGCCTCGGAGATGGACGCGATCGAGGTGTGGAACGGGGCGTGGACCCGCAGCGACGAGGAGGCGGTGCGCCTCTGGGACGGGCTGCTCCGCGCCGGCCGGCGCCTGGTCGCCGTTGGCGGCAGCGACTCACATCGCGTCGACCAGCCCATCGGGCACCCTCAGACCGTGGTCGGCGCCACCGGCCTCAACCGCGAGGCGGTGGTCGCGGCCCTGCGCGCGGGTCACGCCTACGTCGCCGCCGACAGTCGCGTCCACCTCGACCTCGGCGCCCAGAGCGACGGCGCCGAGGCGGCGATGGGCGGCCGTCTGGTCACCCGCGACGACCAGACCGTCAGCGTCACCCTCCGGGTCGGCGGCGTCCCCGGGAGCCGCGTCACCCTCCACACCGACCTCGGCGTCGTCCACGAGGCGGTCGTCGAGCATCCCGCGGCCGCGGTGCTCTGGGAGACGGTGAGCGACGCGACCCGCTACGTCCGCGCCGAGGTGCGCGACGCCCGTGGCGAGATGCTCGCGATCAGCAACCCGATCTGGATCGACACCGCGGTGAGCGGCGCCGACCCCGAGTACTGAGGCCCGAGCCCTCAGCCGGCGGCGCTGAGCTCCTCGGGGTCCTCGAGGTGCTCGCCGAGCGGACCCGCGCACATCGACCACCACCCCACCGCAGGCGCGGGGAGGTCGTCGTCGCCGCTGGTCGCGTGAGCGCGGCCGAGGACGTCCGCGGCGCCGGCGGCGCAGCGCAGCTGATGGGCGCGGGTGAGCACCCGCGCCAGGCCCTGAAGGGCCCGGCCGTCGTCGCCGAGCTCCTTGAGGAGACGCGCCGCCATCTCGTCGACGGTGAGGGCCTCGCGCACCGCCGTCTCGCCGTGACGGTCGCCCAGCAGCGGCCCGTACATCGGCAGGATGCGCCCCGGTTCGATCATCGACATCTCTCCCAGCTGCCCGAGGCGAGCTCCATGCTCGCAGTGTGGCATCTGTACGAACCCTCACACATTGGGCGGGCGGTTCACAACCCTGACGGCGCGTCTTGTGCATGGCGCCATCCCCACACCTGATATCGCCATGATCGGCAGGAACCCCTCGGCGGGCATCCCGCCTTGGCCGGACCATAACCGCGGCTTGGCCGCCCCTTCACCTCCGGACACCAGACTGAACGCCTCGGACCCGCCAGTGAGGACCCTCGCGTGACCGTCGGCGACCAGTTCCCCCCCTCCCTCGAGGCGCCCGCGGCGGCGCTGATCGCCCGCTACGCAGGACGGCACTCCCCCGAGACCGTCCGGCAACGGCTGCTCGAGGTCCACGACCGCCTCGCGGTCTCCGCCCGGGTCCCCGACTTCCTCCCGATCTTCGCCGAGCGCGAGGTGCGCCGCGAGCTCGACCGGGTCGTGGTCTAGTCGAAGGCGAACGCCCCGGTCAGGTCGCCGGCCCCCTCGTCGCGGTCGCTGAGCGGCTCCAGGCCCCAGCGGCGCTCGATGAGCCGGAGGATGGAGACCGTCTCGTAGCGGGTGTGGTCGACGAGGTGTCGGCGGGCGAAGGGCGAGACGATGATCGCCGGGACCCGCACCCCCGGCCCCCACCGGTCACCGGCCGGCGGCGCGACGTGGTCGTAGCGGCCGCCGTTCTCGTCGTAGGTGATGATCACCGCGGTGCTCCGCCATTCCGGGCTCTGCTGGAGGGCCGACACCAGCGACGCGACGTGGGCCTGGCCGGCGAGGAGGCTCGTGTAGCCCGGGTGCTCGTTGTCGATGCCGAGCGGCTTGATGAACGACACGGCGGGGAGCCGGTGGGCGTGCAGATCGGCGAGGAACGCCGTCTCGTCGGCGAGGTGCTCGCGCCGCCCCTCGGTGCCGTCCGCGTACCTCCGGAAGAAGGCGAAGGGCTGGTGGTGGAACTGGAAGGTGGTGTCGGCCTTCCCGACGAGCGCCGCGTCCCAGCCTCCCGAGTACCACTTCCAGGAGACGCCCCTCTCGCTGAGCCGGTCGCCGATGGTCGGGGCGTCGAGCTCGGGGACGAGCCTCCCCCTCTGGGCGGGCGCGTCCATCGCAGGCGGGTGCGGGCTGTTCACGGTGAAGCTCGTGTTGACGATATGGCCGTCGGGAGTGATCGCCCCATCCTTCGTCAGAGAGCCGTCGGGGCCGATCTGGGCGACCATCGAGGCCGGGATCGGCGCCTGCGCGGTGTCCCACCGCGGGGTGCACGCGCACACCAGCCACATGTGGTTGAGGAACGAGCCGCCGAAGGCGGAGTGGAAGAAGTCGTCGGCGAGGACGTACTCCTGGGCCAGCCGCCCCTCGGGCATCGCCGTGGCGTCGTAGTAGCTGAGCACGAGCCCGCCGTTGTCGCTGACGCTGACGAAGCGGTCGTTGCGGCCGGCGTCGATCTGCGCCTGCTCCTGGTAGTAGCGGTGGACGAGGTCGCCGGTGCGACCGTCGGCGGGGATGTAGGCCCCCAGGTCGTAGGGCCGCACAGGGAGACCTGCGGGGATCCGCGCGTCGGCGGTCTTCCCGTCCTCGGCGACCGGCTGGGGCAGGGAGGTCAGCGGCGCCCCCGAGGCGTCGACCTGCCGCACCGTGCCCGCGTCGGCCCAGCCCCGCGCCCCGGGGAAGCGGCCGTAGAGCGAGTCGAAGCTCCAGTTCTCCTGGTAGACGACCACGATGTGCCGGAGGTCGGAGAGCCGGCCGTGGAGCTGCACGGCGTTCGCCCCGGCCGGCGCCGCGGTCGCCGGAGCGGTCACGGCCACCGCCCCGAAGGCGGTCGCCGCGGCGAGCGTGGCGAGCGCGACGGCGGTCGCCGCGGCGCGCCGGCCACGGGCCCGCCGCGGACCGCGGGCGCACCTCCCCACCACGGCGATCGTCGGCATCGCCCCTCCTCCTCTCGACGCGAACGCGAAGCGTTCATGGTCACGCGCGACCGGTGAGCGGCGAGTTAAGCCGGAGGGAAGGGATGGCGACCCCGGGTCGGGACGCGGGGCCGTCCGGGAAATCCCACAGTTGTTAAGGAACGGGATTGCAGTGGTTCACGGCCGGCTGCAGAGGACTCCGAAAGCGACAGACGGAACGAATGCACGACTGCACACCGCAAGTTCCGTCAGGGGATCCCGTTGCGCATCTGTCAGCGAAGAGTCGACCGGACGTGGACACGTCTCCGGCGACCTGATAGGAAGGGAGAAACAGGGACATGACACCTATGCGAGCAGGCGCCGTCGCGCTGCTCCTCACCGCCGGAACCGGGTTGGCGATCAGCGGGGCCGCCGGCTCGGTCTCGGCCGCGTCTCCGGCGCCGGCGCCGGCGCCTGTCGCCGCCCCGATGTCGCCCGCCGAGGCCTTCGTGACCCACGCGTACTTCGACCTGGTCAATGCCCCCGCCGATCCCGGCGGCGAGGCGTACTGGGTCGGGCGGGTCAACGCGGGCCTGCCGCACGCCAACGTCGCGGCCACCCTCGCGCAGACCGACAGCCACTACCAGCTGCTGGTCCAGCAGGGCTTCGCCACGATCTTCCAGCACACCCCGGATCCGAGCTCGGTCCCGTTCTGGACCAACTACGTCAAGGTGAACGGGTACGCGCAGTTCACCGCCGCGCTGATCGGCACCCCCGAGTTCACCAGCCCCTACGCGGGCGGCTACGACGCCTTCGTCAAGCAGGTCTACCGCCTCCTCCTCGGCCGTGATGCCGACGCGGCGGGTGAGGCCTTCTGGGTCGGCCGGCTCTCGAGCGGCGACCCGATGTGGCACGTGGGCGCCAGCATCGCGCACACGCCCGAGTGGGCGCAGAACCGCGTCACCTACGACTACATCGTCTCCCACGTCGGCTACCCCGACCTCCCCGGCCGCGACTTCTGGGCCGGCCGGCTGATGTCGGG
This sequence comes from Candidatus Dormiibacterota bacterium, assembly GCA_035544475.1. Lineage (GTDB taxonomy): Bacteria > Chloroflexota > Dormibacteria > Aeolococcales > Aeolococcaceae > CF-96. Next base: position 17,887 of record DATKEY010000155.1, read on the forward strand.
CATGCCCGAGTGGCAGATGCTCGCCGCCCTGGTCGGCTCGCCCGCCTACCAGGCCTGGGCCCAGGCCCACTGATTCCACGGCAGGGGGGGACCGGGCACCGCGCCCGGCCCCTCCCACCGCCACCGGCAGCGGCGTGACCCGGTCGGGCGCGCCGACAACAAACACTGCAAAGCCCACTCCCAGCACAAACACCACGTCCTCCGCAAAAGCAAATCCCTCGAAGACTGCAAAAGCCACCGGTTGTTAACAGCCGGGTGCTGTTGCAGTTAACCTGTGTTGGTGATCGCCCGGCACACCCCTCCCGACTGCAAGGGTCGGGGATGCTCGAGCGTCTGACATCGCAGGAGAGGCGTGCCCACGCCCCGACCCCAGTCGCACGCGCCGCGTGCCGGGGCGGCACGCTCTGAGGAGGAAGTGGCAATGAGATTGCCGGGTCCCTGTGCGTTCACGGGTTGGCGACGCGTCGTCCTGCCGATGGCGATGCTCAGCGTCGCCGCGGCGGTGTCGACGGGGCTGGCGTCGACCTTCGGCTCAGGCGGCGCATCGTCCCCGCCCGGGGTGGTCAACGCCGACGACCCCGAGATCAACAACCAGGCCGCGACCCTGGTCCTGGCGCCGGCCAACGACGACAACTTCACCCCGCCCGGGGTCTGCGGCGGCACCAACATCGCGCCGTCGCGCTGCACCGCGGCGATCTGGGTGGTCAACGGCTCGTCGCACACCCTGAACTATTCGGGGACGGCGTGCCCGACGAGCCCGAGCCTGCAGGTCCAGGTGCTGAGCGGGCAGAGCAACCCGGAGTGCACCGCGGCCATCTTCGTCAGCTCGCCGCCGCCGAGCTCGTCCGCTCCGGCACCGGCGCCGAGCGCCAAGCCCGCGCCGGGCAAGCCCGGGGCCTCGCCCGCGCCGGCACCGGCCGCTCCGCCCGGCCCGGTGGCCCTCACCGGCTTCCCGGGGGCGAAGTGCATCCCGGCTGACTGCCGGCTCTACCTCGTGCTCGCCGAGGCCGACGGCGACTTCAACGCCCCCGGTCTCTGCGGCGGCAACGCCGACATCATCGGGCCCTGCATGGTGGCGTCCTTCGACACCGTCGGCGCCACCGGTGGCACGACCATCGCTCAGCCCAGCGCCGCCTGCCCGGCGAGCGGTGACGCCGAGGCGGCGTGC
>DATKEY010000156.1:0-6853 GCA_035544475.1 Candidatus Dormiibacterota bacterium
CTGCTTGTGATGTCGCAGACGGTGAAGGTCATCCAGCAGGGCTACATCGGCGCCGTCAAACGGCTGGGCCAGTACAAGGCGCTTCGCGAGCCAGGGCTGGCGATGATCCTCCCCTTCGTCGACAACCTCACCCGTGTCGACATCCGCGAGACCCCGCGCACCGGTGACCGCCAGGAGGTGATCACCCGCGACAACGTCACCGTCGCGGTGAACGCCACCATCTTCAGCCAGGTCGTCGACGCCCGCCTCGCCCTCTTCAGCGTCTCCAACTACGCAATCGCCATCGACCAGCTCTCGCGCACCACGCTGCGCGCCGTCTTCGGAGGGCTGACCCTCGACGAGGCTCTGTCCCAGCGCGAGCGGATCAACGTGCAGCTGCAGGAGCAGATGGAGTCGGTGACCGACAAGTGGGGGATCCGGATCAACCGGATCGAGATCGTCGACATCACCCCGCCGACCCAGATCCTCCAGGCGATGGCGCTCCAGAAGACCGCCGACCAGGAGAAGCGCGCCGCCATCCTCCAGTCGGAGGGCAAGCAGCAGTCCGCGGTGAACATCGCCGACGGCCAGCGCCAGGCGCTGATCAAGCAGGCGGAGGGGGACAGGCAGGCGGCGATCCTCCGCGCCGAGGGCGCCCGGCAGGCGGCGATCCTCGAGGCGGAGGGACGCTCCCAGGCGATCCAGACCGTCTACGGGGCGATCAAGGAGGCGCACCCCGACCAGACCCTGGTGGCGATCCTCCAGCTCGACACCCTGTCGAAGTTCGCGAGCAGCGAGGGCTCGACGATCGTCGTGCCCTACGAGTCCGCGGGGCTGCTCGGCGCCGCCCAGGCGCTGCGCAGCGTACTCAACGGCGCCGCCGGGCCGGGGACGACCGTCGACGCGGGGACCAGCCCGCCGGCGTGATGACCGAGCAGCCCGGGCTCTTCGGTGCGGAGCCCGACGGTGACCGGGCGCCCGGGGTCGCTGCGCCGCCGCCGGGCGCGCCGCTCTCGACCCGGATGCGGCCCCATACCCTCGACGAGTTCGTCGGGCAGGAGCACGCCGTCGGACCCGGCGCCGTCCTGCGTCGGGCACTCGAGAGCGACACCCTGCCGTCGATCATCCTCTGGGGACCGCCGGGGAGCGGGAAGACGACGCTCGCGGGCATCGTCGCCGCGATGACCGGCTCCGCCTTCGAGGCGGTGAGCGCGGTCTCCTCGGGCGTCGCCGAGCTCCGCAGGATCGTCGATCGCGCCGCCGAGCGCCGGCGTGCGGGCCGGCGGACGCTGCTCTTCATCGACGAGATCCACCGCTTCAACAAGGCGCAGCAGGACGCGATCCTGCCCCACGTCGAGAGCGGGCTGGTGCGGCTGCTCGGCGCGACCACCGAGAACCCCGGCTTCGAGGTGAACGCAGCGCTGCTCTCGCGCGCCCGGGTGGTGCGGCTCGAAGCGCTCGACGCCGAGGCGATCCGGCGGCTCGTCGAGCGCGCTCTCGCCGACCCCGAGCGGGGCCTCGGCGGCCGCGGCGTGGAGCTCGAGCCCGCCGCCCTCGACGAGCTCGTGGCGCGCAGCGGTGGCGACGCCCGGGTGGCGCTCGACGCCCTCGAGATCGCCGCGGCCGTGACCCCCGATGAGGGCGGGCATCGTCGCGTCGGCCGCGACGCCGTGCTCGGCGCCCTCCAGCACCCGACGCTGCTCAGCGACCGCGCCGGCGACCAGCACTACTGGATGGTCTCGGCGCTCATCAAGTCGGTCCGGGGCAGCGACCCCGACGCCGCGGTGTACTGGCTCGCGCGGATGCTCGAGGCGGGGGAGGACCCCGTCTTCGTCGCCCGCCGGCTCGTGATCCTCGCCGCCGAGGATGTGGGGATGGCCGATCCGGGGGCGCTCCCCGTCGCCGTCGCGGCGCAGCAGGCAGCCCACCTCGTCGGGATGCCCGAGGCGCGCATCCCGCTCACCCAGGCGGCGCTCCACCTCGCGGCGGCGCCGAAGAGCAACTCGGTGATCCGCGCCTACGCGGCCGCCGCCGAGGACGCCCGGGCGACCCTCCAGCAGCCGGTGCCGCTCCACCTGCGCAACGCGGTCACTGCGCTCGACCGCGAGCTCGGCGCCGGCCGCGGCTATCGGTATGCACACGACCATCCAGACGGAATCGTCGAGCAGCAGCACCTGCCCGACGCCCTCGCCGGCCGGCGCTACTACGAGCCTTCGGGCAACGGCGCCGAGGCCGGCGTGGCGGACCGCCTGGACGGGATCCGTCGCGACCTCGCGCGCCGTCGCGACGAGGAGGGACCGGCGGTCTAGTTCTCGCCGAGGACGATGTTGGTGGCGAGCATCCCGTGCTCGAGCGACCAGATACCGGCCGCCGGCGCGGGGCGCTCCTCGTCGAGACGCAGGGTGTGGCGGTGCGGGCGGGCAAGGCCGGTCGCGATCCGGGCGACGGTCTCCAGCGCGGCGAGCCGATCGCCGTGCGCACCCGCGATCAGGCGAGCGAGGTGGTCCACGGCGAGATCGAGGTCGGCGGCCTCGCTCGCCGGCGGACGGTCACGAGTCGCGAGTCGGTCGGGGTGTGGCAGGGTGGCGGTGACGCCCACGGTGTCTCCTCCGAGGTGGTGGTCGGCGATCCGTGTGTCCGAGCACACGCGCGTGGCGCATGGATCACGGTCGCGGGAGTTCGAAGTCACGACGTGCACCGGACATGTCCGGTGCCATCACCCCCAGTGGCGATGGATTCCCATCCTACCGCCGTCGGCGCCCCGATGCATGGTGCACGGCGAAACATGTGGTGTGCATCCCGTTGTGGCGAATCACCTGATATCGCCGTGAAAATGCGTGGTCCACCTAGCGCTGATGCGCTACGAAAAACAACCACCGCACGCCGGTTGCGTGGAGTGCGGCCGGCCGATGGTCCCCCCCGGTGACATACACACGGGTGCGTTGAATGTCCCACGAGATCCCGTCAGGTTCGGCGATAACGAAGCCGGCAGCACCCCGGTCACGCCTCCCACGCGGAGGGGAGGGCCGGGGCCCAGTCGAGGAAGTCGCCGTCCTCCGCGGGGGCCGGATCCATGTCCAGGGGGTCGACCGGACGGCGCGGTCGTGACGGCCTCCCCACCACCTCCGCCTGGGCGGCGTGCAGGGCCCGGCTCCGTGCCGCGGGCAGCGCACGCCCGGGGGCGTCGGCGACGAGCAGCGGGCCTCCCGACCGCAACCCGACCTCGAGCCATCCCCGCACCGCCCCCGAGTCGCCCGCCGGCCGGCCGGCGAGGCCGCCGAGGGTGACCGCGTCGGCGTCGGGGGGCAGGGTGGCGCCCCAGAGCCAGGAGCGCGCCGCGAGGTTGCGGACCTGGGCGCGGACGGTCGCCTCGCCGAAGAGGAACCAGGGTGGGGAGGGGGGCTCGGCGCCGCGGTTGGGGATGTTGACCACGGAGTCGCCGCCGCTGCGGCAGGCGTCGACGAGCCCGACGAGCGGCGGCGCCGGGGCGCCGCAGGCCCAGACCGCGGCCCCGCGGGGAGCGGCCTCGCGGAAGCCTCCGGCGATCGCGGCGACCCCGGCACGCAGCGCGGCGGTGCCGCTCCACCCCGGTGCGCGGACCCCGGGCAGCGCGCCTGCGTAGAGGAAGTCGAGCTTGAGCACCGCGGCCCCGGCGCGCCCCAGCCGCCGGCCGAGGGCGGCGAGGTGGCGGCGGCCGGCGGGGGCGCTCGCGTCGACCACCCACTGCGGGCTCGGCGGCCTCCGGTCGACGGCCGGCGCGCCGTCGCCGTCGCGGAGAAGGGGGACGCGGTCGTCCGCGGCGGCGGCGGACCGCGGGTCGACGAGGAAGGGGGCGACCCAGACGCCGAGGAGGCGGCCGCGGCGGCGGAGGGTGGCGGCGAGGTCGGCGAGCGGCGCGTCGAACTCGTCCCGCTCGACCCAGTCCCCCCACCAGGGCATCCACCCGTCGTCGAGGAGGACGACCCCGCCGGGTGGCACCAGGCGCTCGGCCGCGTCGGCGCAGTCCTGGGCGGTGACGTCCGGGCCGAGGCAGTTCCAGCTCATCCACCCGACCCGGCGGCGCCCCGGCCGGTGGTCGCCCGGCGATGCCGGCGGCAGCCCGGCCCCCGCGGCGCGGCGGCGGTCGAGGGGGCCGACGCCGACCGGCTCGGCGGCGATCCGCGCGCCCGGGGCGAGGTCGATGCCCAGGCTCCGCGGAGCGCCGGTGCGCTGCGGTTCCTGGAGCGGCTCGCCGGTGGTGAGAACGTCGAGGGCGCCGCCGCCGTCCCATTCGAGGGCGATCGCCCCCACCCGGGGAGGCCTGCCCGGGGCGATCGCCACCGGCGCGCCGCCCGGCGTGCCCCAGATCCCGCCCCACCATCCGCGGCCGGCGACGGTCGAGTCCCGCACCCCGCTCCAGTCCCACGAGTGGTAGCCGTCGACGCAGATGCGGGTGGCGCCGGCGGCCCGCAGACGGATCCCGAGGGCGTCGACCCGCAGCGGTCGTTCGGCGGTGGCGGTGCAGCCGAGCAGATGACCGGAGCCTGCGGCGGTGACCCGCATGCGGAGCCGCAGCCGTCCCGGCCAGACCGCCTCGAGCCCGCCGCGGCGCACCGTCACCCGCGCCGCCGGGTCGGGGAGGGTCCATGTGCGTCCCCCGCCCACGAGCGCGGGGGCGGCCTCGAGCACGGCCCTCCCCGCCCGCAGCTCGAGGCTCACGCGCGTGTGGACACGGTGCGCGGCAGCGCGCGGCGCAGCGCCTCGACGCTCCGCTCGAGGTCGGCGTCGCCGTGGACCGCCGAGCAGAAGGCGCTCGTCCGCAGGCAGTCGACCCCCTCCTCGCGGAGCCGGATGCCGAGCCTGGCGTCGGCGGCGGGGTCGTCGAGGGAGAGGTGGACGATGCTCGCGAGACGCCACACCCGCCCGCCGAGGCCCGCGGCCGCGATCTCCCCGCCCCACGCCTCCTCGAGGGCGGCGGCGTAGGTCTCGGCGCGGGCCCGGGCACCGAGCGCCTCGATGGCGTCGAGGGCGGCGATGCCCGCCGCAGCGCTGAGCGGGTTCGCGTTGAAGGTGCCGGGATGGGAGACGAAGTCCGCCGAGCTCTCGTCGTCGGGCACCGCGAGGAGCTCCATGACGTCCGCCCTCCCGCCGACGGCGCCGCCGGGGAGCCCTCCGGCGACGACCTTGGCGAAGGCGGAGAGGTCGGCGCGGATCCCCAGCCGTCCCTGCATCCCGTCGCGGCCGACGCGGAAGCCGGTGACCACCTCGTCGACGACGAGCAGCGTCCCCGCGTCGCGGCAGAGCCGCGCCGCCTCGACGACGTGCTCGGGCGGGAGCGGGAGCCAGCCGAAGCGCGCCCCCGACGCCTCGAGGATGAGGGCGGCGACGTCCCCGCCACCCAGGGCCGCGGCGACCACGTCCGGCTCGAGCGACGGCAGCACGCGGACGGTCTCCCCGACGGCGCGCGGTACCCCCGGGGGCAGGAGGCGGGCGCCGCCGGGGCCGAGCCCGACGACCACGGGGTCGCTCCAGCCGTGGAAGTGCTCGGCGACCTTGGCGACGACCTCGCGTCCGGTCGCCGCCCGCGCCAGCCGCAGGGCGAGCATCGTCGCCTCGGTGCCCGACGAGGTGAAGCGCACCCGCTCGACCGAGGGGACGGCGGCGGCGATCCGCTCCGCCCACTCGACCTCGAGGCGGCTCCCGGCGCCGAAGTGGGTGCCCTCGCGGAGCTGCCGGGCGACCGCCTCGACGACCGCGGGGTGGGCGTGACCGAGGAGGAGGGCGCCGTGGCCCATCGTGTAGTCGACGAGCTCGCGACCGTCGACCAGCCACTTCCGCGCCCCGCGCGCCCGCTCGACGTGGATCGCGGGGCGGTACGAGCGGGCGACGTGGGTCGCTCCCCCGGCGAGCACGCGCGCCGCCCGGGCGTTGAGGTCGTCGTCGGTCGGCACGGTCATCGGAGGATGGAGGCGACGGTGGGAATCGAACCCACGATCAGGGTTTTGCAGACCCGTGCCTTACCACTTGGCTACGTCGCCTTGCGCCTTGTCCTATAAGGGTTTTCACGTCCCGGCACCGCCCGGCTCAGCCGCCTGGCTGCCACTTTGGCTGCCACTTGCCTCCCCAGGGGTCCCTCCGGCCTGGGATCAGACCCCCGCTGGCGGGGCCGCCGACGGCCCTTCGGACCGCCGAGGATCGTATCCATTTTGTCGGCGGCCTCGCGGTGGAGCCGGGGGGTGACGTGCCCGTAGAGCTTCATCGTGATCGCCGGGGTGGAGTGTCCCAGGATCCGGCTCACGGTGACGTCGTCGACCCCGAGCTCCTTGAGGAGGGTCGCGGCCGAGTGCCGCAGGTCGTGGAAGGGCATGTGCCGGAGGCCCGCCCCGGCCAGCACGGGCTGGAAGTGGTGCCGGAGGAAGTTGCACCCGGAGAGGATCTCCCCCGACCGCGACGGGAAGACCAGGAGCGACCACGGTCGCTGCTCGGAGCGCGCAACGCCTCGACGGCGACCTGGGGCAGGACGACGGTCCGCCTGCTCGCCGCGGTCTTCGGCGAGCCCAGCTCCATCCGGCCCGAGTAGCCGGGCTGGGCGTTCTTCTCGACCTGGAGGATCCCGCCATCGAGGTCGAGGTCCTGGCGGCGGAGGCCGAGGATCTCGCCCTCCCGCATCCCGGTGGTGACCCCCAGGACGAGGGCCGCCTCGAGCCGGGCGCCGCGGGCCGCCCGCAGCAGGCTGGCAGCCTCCTCACGGCTGAGGATCACCTTGTCCCGGTGCTTCATCGCCGGCGCCCGGACCAAGCGGGCGGCGTTTCGGTCGACCAGCTCCTGGTCGAGGGCACTTCACCTATCCGTGGACGGCGCATTGGCATCCTTCTGAGCACATGATGCCGCCGAT
>DATKEY010000157.1:0-3069 GCA_035544475.1 Candidatus Dormiibacterota bacterium
GCCGGAGTTCGAGCGCCGCAACGTCAAGATCATCGGGCTCTCGGTCGACCCCCTCGGCAACCACGAGCGGTGGGCGGACGACATCGAGGAGACCCAGGGATCCCGGCCGATGTACCCGATCATCGCCGACTCCGACTACAACGTCGCGAAGCTCTACGAGATGCTCCCGGCCGCCGTGTCCGGCGATCCGACGCAGCGCACCCCGGCGGACAACCAGACCGTGCGCAACGTCTTCGTGATCGGCCCGGACAAGAAGATCAAGCTGGTCCTCGTCTACCCGATGACCACGGGGCGCAACTTCGACGAGGTGCTGCGGGTCATCGACTCCCTGCAGCTCACCGCGAAGCACCGCGTCGCGACTCCGGTCAACTGGAGGCAGGGCGAGGACGTGATCATCGCCGGCTCGGTGTCGGACGACGAGGCCAAGCAGATCTTCCCCGGCTACAAGGCGCCGAAGCCGTACATCCGGATCACCCCGCAGCCGAAGTAGCGGGGCCGAGGTAGACGTAGGTGTAGTAGTAGGGGGCGGCGCAGGTCGGGTCCATGCAGGCGTCGCCCTGGTCGACGCCCCCCAGCTCCATCACCGTGCCCGGGGGCGGTCCGGTCGGACCGGGCCGCCCCCAGTTCAGCACCGTCGTCGACGCGAGCACCTGCAGCCGCGCGAGCGAGGACCCGTTCCAGTAGTCGACCTCCAGGCCGGTGGGGAGGCCGTGCGCGTTGCCGATGATCGAGCCGTCGGCGTCCGCGTACGACGGCACGTTCGGCGTCCAGTCCGCGTCGTGGACGAACGACGACGAGCAGCCGGTACCGGTGCAGACCGGGTAGTCGCGGCCGGCGATCGCGAAATACGGGGCGGGTGCGGGCGGCGAGGGCGCCGGGGGCGCCGGGGTGGGCCCCGTCGGGACCGGGGGCGCGGTGGGCGGGCTCGCCACCGGCACGGGCTCCGGCGACGAGGGATCGGTGGGAGGTGCCCCCGGAGACGTGCGGTCGACGACCTGCACGACCGGGACGATGCGGGTGATCACGTCTTCCGGCCCGATCGGAGGAGCCGGCGCATGCGGAGCCGGCGCCGCGGCGGGCGCGCCCGGCCGCGACGGAGCCGCGGTGGTGGCCCGCCCCGGGCGCGGGCCGGCGCCGGGCAGGCGCAGCGCGACGGCGGCCCCGTTGTGCGCGGTCCGGTGTGCGTTCGTCGCGCGCACGGCGAGCGTGCTCCCCGCGGCCGCGACCGCGAGGACGAAGGTCCCGGCGAGAGCCGCGGCGCGGCGCGGCCCCGTGGCCTCGGCGCGCGCACCGGCCACCACGGCCGCGGCCGGGGGCGCCGCCTGGACCAGCGGACGCAGCTCGAGATGGCGTGCGCACCGCGCCGCGACGCGCGGGTCGTGGGTCACGACGACGACCGGGCGGCCGGCGCTGAGGCGCTCGAAGAGGTCGATGATGCTGCCGGCCTGGGCCGGGTCGAGGTTCGCCGTCGGCTCGTCCGCGATGATGAGCTCGACGTCGCGCGCCAGCGTCCTCGCGATCGCGACCCGCTGGCGCTGACCGCCGCTCAGCTGCTCGCTCATGCGCCCCGCGAAGGCGCCGAGCCCGACCTTGTCGAGGGCACGGGCGACCCGCTCCGCGTGCTCGTCGAGCGGAACCTGCGCGTCGGCGAGGTCGCGGTGGAGGATGTCGGCCACGGTGCAGCCCGCGAGCAGGCCGAAGTCCTGGGGGATGAGACCGATGCGGCGCAGGTGACACTGGCGGTCGCGATCGCGGCGCAGGTCGCGGAGCTCCACCCCGAGAACCCGGATCGACCCGTGGTACGGCTCACGCAGGGTGCCGGCGATCAGCTCCATGAGCGTGGTCTTGCCGACGCCGGTCGGCCCGGTGACGGCGAGCAGGCCGGGCCCGTCGATGTCGAGAGCGCCGATGCGCAGGATGTCGCGCTCGCCACCCCGGTAGCGGTAGCGGAGGTCGCGGACCCGGACCGCGGGGACCGTCGTCATGCCTTGCGGAGCAGCGCCGGGCTCGCGTTCGCGGCGCGCCAGGCGGGGACGAGCGTCGCGGCGAGGGCGAGCAGGACGGTGGCGGGGAAGGCGGCGACGAGCGACAGCGGGGTGAAACGCACCGGCATCACCGTGACGGCGCGGAGCAGCGCTCCGCAGAGGATGCCCGCGACCTCGCCGACGATCCCACCGAGCACGCAGGCGGCGAGCATCTGCCGTCCGAACTCGACGAGCAGGGTGCTGCGCAGCACCCCGCTCTGCCGGCGCAGCGCGATCTCCTCTCGCCGGCTGCGCATCGTCGTCATCCCGAGAACGAAGGTCGCCGCCGCGGTCTGAAGGATCATCGCGACGGTGACGACCACGGTGAGCAGCGCGACGATCGTGTTGATCACGTCGACGTCGACGAGCCCGCTGCGACGCACCGCCGACGGCGACAGCTGCGAGGTGATGTAGTCGCTCACCCCGCCCGCGACGCTGATGAGGAGGACGGAGAAGCCGACGCCGACCGCGACGGCGATCACCGCGACCACCTTCGAGGGCAGACGCCGTCCTCGTGGACGGGCGCCGGGGGGAGCTGCCGGCGGGACGAAAGGTGTCACGGATGTCACCTACGAACGATGCGAGCGATGAGCTCGAATCCTAGGCGCCGCAGAACGCGTCACCTGCCGCATGTCACCGTCCGGTTTCCGTCCCGTCAGCGTCCGCGTCACGTCGCGACCACATCCTCCGGGCTACCGACCGGTCTGCCAGGATCGCCCCCGCGGGTGTCGCCCCGGACGTCGCTATGATCCGGCCCGTGGGAAGGAATGCTTCGCAGGGTCCGACCGGCGGCTGCACGTACCGTGTGCCGCCGCTGCAGGTCGGGATCCTCGTGGCGCTCTTCGCGCTCGCGCCGGCCGCCTGCGGCGAGCTCCTCTTCGACGTGATCCTCCGCTGGGACATCCCCTACGGCGCGCTCATCTGGCTCGCGATCGGCCTCTGGAACGCGTACTGGTTCCTGCTGCGCTTCGCGCATCGCGTCGACCTGGATCCCGACGGAACGCTCTGCTGGAGGGCGCCGCTGCGCCGGGGCAGCGTGGCCGTC
>DATKEY010000158.1:0-4653 GCA_035544475.1 Candidatus Dormiibacterota bacterium
CGGACCCCTCTTCCGCCGCGTCGACCGCTGGGACCGCGTCCACCCGAAGGGGCTGACGCCGGAGGCCATCGCCCTCATCCTCAAGCGGGCGCTGCAGCGCGCCGACCTGCCGGTCCGGGAGTTCGCCGGCCACTCGCTGCGCGCCGGCTTCGCCACCGAGGCGGCGGCCCAGGGGGCGAGCGAGCGGGCGATCATGCGCCACGGCCGCTGGCGCTCGGTGACCACCGTCCGCCGCTACATCCGCTCCGGCGAGCTCTTCACCGAGAACCCCGCCGCCGTCCTGGGCCTCTGACCCCCTCCCTCGCCGCCGGGGTCAGCGTTCCGTGGAGGGCGATCGCCCGAGCCTGACCTCGAGGATCGAGCGGTGGTGCGCCTGGACGTCGTGACCTCCTCGAGATCCTGGTAGCCTTACGCGAGCGGTAGCCCGGTTCGGTGCCTCCTGGAGCGGCCGGAATCCAGCTGACCGGTCGTTCGGAGACGCGTGGACCTTCATCCCTGGCCCCCGGCGCTGCGCCCCCTCTCGGGGTGGGGACGGCTGGGGTGAGGAGCGGCCGGCCGATGAGACTGCTCCTCAGGCTGGCGCGATCCCGGTGGACGCCCGTGGCCGGCACCGGCATCGGCGTCCTTCTCCTCCTCCACAGCGTCGATCCCGTCCGCGCCGCGGCCGGGCTGCGCCACACCGATCCACGCCTTGCGCTCCTCGGCGTCGCGCTCACGGCTGTCGGGGTGATCGCCGCCGTCGCAGTCTGGGGGGTCCTCGTCCGCGGGATCGGCCATGGGATCGCCTGGAGGCACCTCACCTCGTGGTATCTCCAGGGGGTCTTCATCGGCCACGTCATGCCGACCGCCGCCGCCGGCGACGCGCTGCGCGTCGTCGAGGTCGGGCGCGTCGCGGGCCATGGGCGCAGCCTCGCCTCGCTCGCAGCCAGCCGCATGTCGACGACGCTGGCGATGGCCCTGGGCGGGCTCATCGGGGCGGTGATCCTCCGCTCCGCGGTCGGTATCCCCGTGCTCGCCGGCGCCGCCTGCTACGCGGGCTTCATGCTCCTCGCCTGGATGATCGCCCTCCGGCTCCACGGCCTGACGCAGCTCATCGGGAGGCGCACCTCCCCGCTCTGCCGCCTCGTCGTCCGCGTCGCCTCGCCCTTCACCGACGCATTCGACGCGCTGCGCCATCTGCCGCACACCGTCGTCCTCGGGATCGCCATCGCGCTCGCCGGCTGGGGGGCGAACCTCCTTGCCCTGCAGAGCTTCGCTGCCTCGCTGGACGTCCACGTCGGCTGGAGCGCCTTCGCTGTGGCGGTTCCGCTCTCGCTGCTGGCGAGCACGGCGCCCATCGCCGTCAACGGCATGGGGGTCCGCGAGGGCGTTCTCATCGGGGTGCTCGCGCGCCTGGGCGTCGACCATGCGCACGCGGGCTCGCTGGCGATCATCCTCGACCTCCAGCTCGCCCCCTTCGCCCTGCTCGGCGGTGGGCTGGCGCTGCTGGGGCGGCGGCGCCCGCGCTCGGCGGAGCTGGCCGCCGTCGCCGCCCGGCGCGGTCGCCTCACCGCCTGACGACGCCCTGACGAGGTGCGCGGCCTGGGCGGCGAGTGCCATCGGGACCGCCTCAACGGCATGCCCCTACGTCCGTTGCTGTCGGCGACTAGCAACCACACCCGGGGTGTCATCCGATGATTTTTCTTGGGCTGGGGGCCGTGCTACGCCCCCTACATTTCTCGGACTGATGCGCAGATGTGACATGGTGCCCGCCATGGCCGATCGACAGCTCACCGGGTGTCACTGGATCACCCTCGCCGGCACCGCCCTGTGGATCGCCCTCGCCGCCGGCGCGGCGCTGAGCGGCCAGCCCCACACGGCCCTGGCGTGGGGGGTCCTGGCCGCGCTGTGGCTGGGGGTCAGCCTGGTCGCGATCCTCCGGCCGCCGGCAGGGCGGCGCTGAGCCACCTGTCCGGATTCGGTGAGGGAGCCGTGTGGGGGTACGATCCCGGCATGACCAAGAGTGACCTGCATCGCCTCGTTGACGAGTTGCCCGACGAGGCGGTCGACGGTGCCGTCGTGCTCCTGCATGCGATACAACGCCGCCGGATCGACCCCGACCAGGCCTGGTTCTGGACACCCGAGTGGCTGGCGGGCGAGCTCGAGGCTGACGCCGAGGCAGGGACCGGCGAGACCGAGCTCTTCCAGAACGAGGAGGAGTTCCTCGAGGCGCTGGAGGGGGAGCTCAAGCCGCTGGACCCGTAGGGGTGCCCACCTATGCGTGGCGTCCTCGCTTCCGGCGCGACTTCCACCAACTTTCCGCCGAGCAGCAGCGAGCATTTCTCGCGGTTGTTCGGCTGTTCGTGGAGGCTCTTCGCCAGGGGCGGCTGGATCCCCGACTGCGGGTGAAACGTGTCCAGGGCCGCCCCGGAGCCTGGGAGATGACCTCGGCACCCGACGGTCGGGCGACGTTCGAGTACGGCGAGGAGGTGCGCCCCGGGGAACCGCACGTGCGAACGGGAGATCCTCCTCGACCATGTCGAGGTCGCGTCCCAGCTCCACGCCCGGCTGAGGGAGATCACCACAAGCCTCTGAGGCCCCCTCCTCGGCCGCACTGGTTGCGCGCACAACAAGCGTACTCAGTATCTCTCAGGGGTCCGGAGCCCGCTTCCAGCGCAGCGACCTCGCCGCCCTGCGGTTCGTGGACGAGGGCGACGGCCCGACCGTCGGCATCCCGCGCGGCCACCACGCCCACACCTGCCCCGTGCTCGCGTTCCAGTGGTGGTTGCGCCTCGCCGAGCTCATTGGGGGACCGCTCTGGCTCGTGATCGCCCCCAGCGGTCGGCTGGGGACCCGCCCGCTCAGCGGCCCCCGAGACGCAGGGCCGCCTCGAGGCGTGCTGCGGCGTCCGCTCGCCGCACCGCGTCGATGACGGCGTCCGCCAGCCAGCGCAGGCGCGCATAGGCACGCAGCGCCTGGTGCTCGGCGGCGTCGACCGCGCTGCTCGCCGTGCCCGCGCCGGTCTCCCAGCGGTCGTCCATGTCCCCCTCCGAACCTCCGCGTGGGTGATGACGCCCAGCGTATGGCCGCAGCGCACGTGGCGCCATGTCGGTGGCGGACAAATGTTCCACCCGTCCGCCTTCGCGTCGTGCACAGAGGGTCCCGCCGAAGCGGGCCACGCTACGGCAGCCACCCGCCCTTCCGCGGCCGGTCTGCGACGGCGTGCGAAGTCCGTCGCGGGCGACGGTGATTCTGCCCTCTCCAGCCACAACGTCGAAGTCGCGGCGGTGGAACGTGAGCAGCCGGCCGCCATGCGCCTCGGCGCATGCGATCACCGCGGCGTCGGCGATTCCGATGCGCACGGTGTCGTAGCGGGCCGACTCAGCCCGGAGGCTCATCGGGCCCACCCGTGGGCGGAGGCGCGACCCGAGCCATGAACGGGGCCAGGTTGCGTGCCGACAGCACCGCGCGCCGAAAACGCTCCGCCGGGGTGAGCCGTGCCAACTCCGCCAGCGGGGCGGGTCGACGGGCGTGAGGGGCTTCGACGGATGCGCGCCTGACCCTCGACACGCCCGACCCCACACGTGCAGCCTTCCCGCGAGCTCGCGCGTCGTGCGAGCATGAGACGCGTGATCGCCGCACTGCGCCCAAGTGGGTGGCCAGTCGCGCGCCGACGCTTTCGCGGAGGCCGGCTCGCCGTCCCCCGCGCTCGCATCCGAGGGTCACGGCGGTCACGGCGATGAGAAACGTCGTCCTCATGACGAGATGCCTGCTGGGGCTGTACGCCGTCCTCGCCATCCTGTCGGCTGGCCTCGCGGTCGCCGCCATCTTCCACGGCGCGTACGGCTCCGCCGCGCTGAACCTTGCGCTGGCCCTCGTGTGGTCAGTTCTGTTTCGGCGGCTCAACCGCCGCCGATCCGTCTCGGGATGGGATCGGCGCCGATAGTGGATCGCCGAGCCACCTCCATGGCGGGCTGCAGGGCGTCATGACCGAGCTGCTCTGACCTGCCGTTCCCGCGGCCAGACGCGCACACCCGCTACCCGGCCACCGCCTCCACGATGCCCTGGCCGCCGCGGCCGACGATCAACTCCCGGCTGTGGCGCTCGGTGCCGAGGGGCACGGGAAGCTCGGCGCCGCAGCCCAGGCAACGACCTCGGACCTCTCCGGCGACCTCGGCGAGGACGCGACGCCGGCCGGCGCAGCCGGGGCAACGCCGCGAGTTTCAGGTAGGCGGGGCCGGCGGGAGCGGTGGACTGGGAGAGGGTCGGCGGCTGCCATGCGCATGTCCTCGAATCGTGGGCGTGAGATCCGGCGAGGCGGCCGAGGCGGAGAGCCGTCGACGGGCAGAACGACGCGGTCGTTGTTTTAGGGCAGCCGTTGCGATCTGGACCTCCACGATCACCAAGGTCAAGGAACGAGGGTGGGGTGCGTCCTCAGAGGCGGTCGCCCCGGTTGCGCGTACCACCGCCGCTACCGCTGGCCCGCTCCTGATCACCCGCAGCGGCGAGCGGCTCGACCGGTGGGCGGCGTGGAAGGTGATCCGTGGCCTCGCCAGGACCGCGGGCGTCGAGCATGCCGTCTTCCCCCATGCCCTCCGGCACGGCTTCGTCACCG
The DNA here is from genome assembly GCA_035544475.1 of Candidatus Dormiibacterota bacterium. Classification (GTDB taxonomy): domain Bacteria; phylum Chloroflexota; class Dormibacteria; order Aeolococcales; family Aeolococcaceae; genus CF-96. Next base: position 4,595 of record DATKEY010000158.1, read on the forward strand.
CCGCCCTCGACGCCGGCGTGCCCCTCCACCGCGTTCAGGATGCCGCCGGCCACCGCGAC
>DATKEY010000159.1:0-11965 GCA_035544475.1 Candidatus Dormiibacterota bacterium
CGCCGCGCGCTCACCACGAACACCGGGTCCTCGGAGCGCAGCCGGATCCCCCGCCCGGCCGGGACGCCGCGGGCGATGCTCACCTGGGTCACCTCCGGCGACCAGTCGCCGAGCGCCGCCCGGGCGACGAGCACCCCGTCGAGGGTGGCGAAGGAGCCGACCACCCGCCCGCCGGGGCGGAGCCGCGCCCGGACGGCCCCGAGGATCTCGCCGAGGCGGCCGCCGTGGCCACCGACCACGACGCGGTCGGGCGCGGGCAGCCCCTCGACCGCCTCCGGCGCCTCGCCCTCGACCACCTCGACCCGCCCCGGGGCGAGCCGCGCGATGTTGGCGCGGAGGTGGACGAGCTGGGCGGGGTCGCGCTCGACCGCCCAGACCCGGGCGCCGGGCGCGAGGCCCGCGGCCTCGATCCCGATCGACCCCGACGCGGCGCCGACGTCCCAGACCACCGCGGCACCGGCCGGGTGGAGTCTGGCCAGCACGACGGCGCGCACCTCGCCGCGGGTGATCATCCCGCCGCCGTGGGAGAACCGCCCCTCGGGGCGGCCGAACTCGCCCGTGACCACCGCCGCCGGGGCGTCGCCACGGTCGAGCACCAGCACGCTGTGGCCGTCCCACTGCCGCGCGGCGACCGCCGACAGGGTGGTGTCGACGACCCGGTCGACGGGGCCGCCGAGGCGCTCGGCGACGACCGCCCGGCAGTCGTCCATCCCCGCCTCGAGGAGGGCGGCGGCCAGGACGTCGGGGCGGTTGGCGGAGTCGCAGAGGATCGCCGCGGTGCCGCTCGCGAGGGTGGCGGCGATCGCCGGTCCGCGGTCGCGGCCGTGAGCGCTCAGCAGCCGGCAGGCGTGCCACGGGAGGCGGGCGCGGGCGAAGACCTCCTGGACCGCCGAGATCGCCGGGATGATCGTCACGTCGTCGGCGCCGAGCTCGCGGACGAGGGTCGCGCCGATGCCGAAGAGGAGGGGGTCGCCGGTCGCGAGCACCACCGCGAGCTCGTCCGGGCTGCGCCGGCGCAGCCGCTCGACGCAGGCGACGACGTCGCCGATCTCGATCCGCTCCTCGCCGTGGGGGGTGACCTCGTCGAGGTGACGGCGCCCGCCGCAGAGGAGGGTGGCGTCGGCGACCGCCTCGCGGCCGCGCTCGTCGAGCGCCACCAGCCCGGCGACCGGGACGCCGACGACGATCACCGGCTGTCCGCTCACGTTCCCACCTCCTCCGGCAGGCCGGCGCGCCCCGATCCGAGGAGCTCGCCGCTGTCGGGGTCGAAGCACCACGCCTCCACGGCGACCGAGCCGCCGGTGCGCCCGTTGCAGCGCTCGGCGGCGGCGGCGCAGAGCTCGTCGAAGAAACCGCGCACCCCGGCGGCGAGCACCATCTCCTGGGCGTGGCGCGCGGTGTTCGCGCCGCGCACCCGCTCGGCGAGGGCGTCGTCCGCTCCCGCGCGCACCGCGAGATCGGCGAGCAGCACCGGGTCGACGCCACCGCCGGCGACGTGGAGCTGGAACTGTCCCTGGGCGAGCTTGGCGAGCTTGCCGACCATCCCCGCAAGGGTGACGCGCCGGACCCCCAGCTCGTGGGCGCGGTCGAGGGCATGGCCGGCGAACTCCCCCATCTCGACGAACGCGATCTCGGGGAGCTCCGGCAGCCGCCGCTTGGCGTAGCCCTCGCTGCGCCCGCCGGTGCTGAGGACGAGGTGGTCCGCGCCGTTGGCGACCGCCACCCCGACCGCCTGGACCACGCTCGCCCGCCAGGACGCGGTCGACCACGCGTGCACGACCCCGGTGGTCCCGAGGATGGAGATCCCCCCGAGCACCCCCAGCCGCGGGTTCATCGTCCTGCGTGCCATCTCCTCACCGCCCGGGACGCTGATCGTGACCGTCACTCCGCGCCCCGCCGCCGCCGCCGCGGCCACCGCCTCGGCCGCCGCCTCGCCGATCATGCGCCGCGGTACCGCGTTGATCGCAGGGCCGCCGACCGCGAGCCCGAGACCGGGGAGGGTGACGGTGCCGACCCCCTCGCCCCCGCGGAGCTCGAGCCCGGGGTCGCCCGACCACGCCACGGTGGAGGTGACCCGGGCCCCGTGGGTGACGTCGGGGTCGTCGCCGGCGTCCTTGACCACCACCGCGGAGGCCCAGCCGTCGCCTGTGAGGGGGTCCTCGACTGCGAACCGCTGGTCGAACCCGGCGGGCAGGGGGATCGTCACCTCCCCGACCGGCTCCCCGCCGAGCAGGTGCGCGCAGGCGGCGCGGGTCGCGGCCGCGGCGCACGCCCCGGTGGTGAAGCCGCTGCGCAGCCCGCGGCGGCGCCGCGGCGCCGGCGAGTAGCCCTCCTCGTCGGCGGCCGTGCGCCCGGCGCCGTCCGCCTCCCGAAGCCCGGTCATGGCGCGGAGTGTGGCGCCGCCAGGCCGGCGAGCGCGTTGAGGGCGGCGGCGGCGACCGCGGAGCCGCCGCGGGTGCCGCGGACGACGATCACCGGCACCGGCGGCCGGGCGAGGAGCAGCTCCTTCGCCTCGGCCGCCGCGACCAGCCCGCAGCAGCTCGCGATCACCGCCGCGGGCGCCGGAGCGCCGTCGGCCAGCGCGTCGAGGAGGGCGAGCAGCGCCGTCGGCGCGTTGCCCACGGCCACCACCGCGCCTGCCATCTCGCCGGCCAGGGCGAGCAGCCCGCGCGCGCTGCGGCTGCTCGCCTCGACCGCCGCCCGGGTCGCGGCACCGAGCACCGCGGGCAGCGGTCCCCCGGCGGCCTCGACGGCGACCAGCGGCTCGATCCCGAGCGCAGCGAGCCGGGCCCGGGCGCCCGCGGCCACCATGGCGACGTCGCAGATCACCGGCCCCCCGCGGGCGAGCGCCGCCGCCGCCGCCTCGACGGCCGCGACCGGGACGGAGAGATCGGCGAGGAGCCCCGGATCGCCGGCGGCATAGGCGATGCGCAGCGCCACCTCGTCCGCGGGCGGCGGTGGCAGGGGGACGGGCGCGGCGGCGCGCAGCCGGGCCATGCTCAGCGCCTCGATCTCCACCGGGCGCATCCCCAGCCCCGCCAGCGCCCTCCCCTCTCCGGGGGTGATCACCGGCCCCTCGCCCCGGCCGGCTCGCGGCTGTGCCGGTGCCTCTCCGCCGCCGCCACCAGCCGCGCCGCCGCCCCGGGAACACCGCAGAGATGGAGGTGGATGTACGAGGCGAGGAGCGCCGGCGTCGCGTGGCCCTCGGGGGCGCCGCCCGGGCCGGTCGACCAGGCGGCGCTCCCGGCGTCGATCGCCGGGTCGGCCTCGGACCAGTGGAACTCGTGGCCGGCCGCCCGCGCGCCCCGGTCGAGCAGCGGCGAGCCCCGGAGCGCGGTGACGTCGCGGTAGCCGAGCGAGCGCCGCGCCCCCATCCGGGTCCCGTACGGCAGCACCCCGCACATCGGGTGGCGCTCGCCGTCCTCGGTGGTGATCGCCGTGCCGAGGTACATGGCGCCGCCGCACTCCGCGACCGCGGGCATCCCCCCCCGCAGCGCCGCCGCCACCGAGGCGCGCATCGGGGCGTTCGCCGCCAGGGTGGCGGCGAAGCGCTCGGGGAAGCCGCCCGGGAGCCAGAGCGCGTCGCAGTCGGGGAGCGCGGTGTCGCCGAGGGGGCTGACCGGCACCAGCTCGGCGCCGCGGGAGGCGAGGAGGTCGAGCGCGTCGGCGTAGTGGAAGCTGAAGGCGCCGTCGCGGGCGACGCCGATCCGGACCCGGGCGGGCGCCGCCGGGATCGCGAAGGGGTCGTGGTCGGGATCGGCGACCGGACCCCGGCCGCGGGCGGCGAGCCGCAGCAGGGCGTCGAGGTCGAGGGAGCGCTCGACGGTGGCGCCGAGCCGCTCGGCCCAGCGCGGCGGGTGGGGACGCTCCTGGGGCGGGACCAGGCCGAGGTAGCGCTCGGGCAGGGTGAGGTCGTCGTCGCGGGGGATGCAGCCGACCACCGGGATCCCGGTCGCCGCCTCGACAGCCTCGGCGGCGGTCCGCGCGTGCCGTTCCGAGCCCACCCGGTTGAGCACGACCGCCTCGATCCGCACCGTCGGGTCGAAGCGGGCGAAGCCGAGCGCCACCGCCGCCACCGACCGCGCCGCCCGGGCGGCGTCGACCACGAGCACGACGACCCCGTCGACGAGCCGGGCGACCTCCGCGGTGCTCCCCGCGTCGCCGCCGCCGAGGCGGCCGTCGAAGAGACCGAGCACCCCCTCGACGACGGCGACGTCCGCCCCGGCCACCGCCCGGGCGGCGAGCGCGGGCAGGGAGCGGGGCTCGCAGAGAACGGAGTCGAGGTTGCGCGACACCCGTCCGGCGACCGCGTTGTGGTGGAGCGGGTCGATGTAGTCGGGGCCGACCTTGAAGGGCTGGACCCGAAGGCCGCGGGCGCGGAGCGCGGCGATGAGCCCGAGCGCCAGCGTGCTCTTGCCGGTCCCGCTCGCGCAGCCGGCGACGACGATCGGCCGGGGATGGCGCATCCGGGCCGGTCGCAACGGCGTGGCGGTCAGCGCGCTCGCGGCGCCACCGGAGCGGTCGCCACGCGCCCGGGCGCGGAGATAGGCGAGCACCGCGGGGTGGAGGCCGAGGTGCCCGGCGACGGCCACCCGCATCCCGAGCCGCGCGGCCGCGTGCTCCGTCTCGCGGCGCACCCGCCGGGCGATGAGCCCCTCGTTGAGGAGGTAGGGGGCGACGACCGCGCTCTCGTGGCCGGCGTCGCGCAGCCGCTCCAGCGCCTCCCCCACCGCCGGTGCGGCGAGCGAGGCGAAGGCGTGCTCGACCGGGCGTCCGTCGAGGGCGTGGAGGGGGACGGCGACGAGCCGCTCGAGGCGGCGGTTGGCGTGCACCGAGGTCGTGCCGCGGCCGGCGACGACGATCGCCGCGGCGCGCTCGCCGAGGGCGGCATCCGCGGCACGGACCCGCTCGCCGAGCGCGGCGAGCAGCGCGGGGGAGGGGCGGAGCAGCGGGGCGCACCGCCAGCGCACCCCGGGGTGGAGCAGGCGGGCGCCGCGGATGACGACGGCGAGGTCGTCGCCCGCGTGGCCGGCGGGGAAGAGCAGCAGCGGCACCAGCCGTACCTCGTCGCGGCCGAGGCGGCGTGCGTCCTCCGCGGCGGCGGCGAGGGTGGCGAAGACCGGCTCGAGGCCGGCGGCCGGGTACTCGATGACCCCGCAGCGCACCGGGGAGGCCACCCCCGCGGCGACCGACCGGGTCAGCGCGCGCAGCTCGTCGCGCCCCGCCTCGTCGCGGGTGCCGTGGGCGATGAGCACGACCGGCGCCGCGGCGGTCATCCGGGTGCCCCGGCGGATTCGCGACGGGTCATCCCCGCCTCGAGCTGGGCGTCGACCTCGACGGCCACGGCGCGCAGGCGGCGCAGCCGGTCCTCGTCGGCGCCGTCCCAGAGCCCGCGCGCCGCGGCCTCGAGCAGCCGCTCCGCCATCCCCTTCAGCGCCCACGGGTTGCTGCGCCGGACGAACTCCTGCATCTCCGAGTTGAGGACGTACTCGTCCGCAACCTGGGCGTACATCCAGCCCTCGACGATGCCCGCGGTGGCGTCGTAGCCGTAGAGGTAGTCCACGGTGGCGGCCATCTCGAACGCGCCCTTGTAGCCGTGACGCCGCATCGCCTCCAGCCACCTCGGATTGACGACGCGAGCGCGGAACACCCTGCGGGCCTCGTCGGCGAGGTCGCGCACCCGCGCCCGCGCCGGGTCGGCGCTGTCGCCGAAGTAGGCGCGCGGGGCGGTCCCGGTGAGGGCGCGGACGCAGGCGATCATCCCCCCGTGGTACTGGAGGTAGTCGTCGCTGTCGAAGATGTCGTGCTCGCGGTTGTCCTGGTTCTTGATCGCCACCGCGATCCGCGAGAAGCAGCCGCGGAACTGCTCCTCGGCGGAGACCCCGTAGCGACCGCGGGTGTACGCGTGGGCGCCCCAGGCGGTGTAGACCGCCGCGATGTCCGCGCCGGTCCGCCAGTTCCCGGAGTCGAGCAGGGGCAGGACCCCCGCGCCGTAGGCGCCGGGGCGGCTGCCGAAGATGCGGTAGCGGGCGCGCTCGGCGGCGGCGGCCGGGTCGAGCCCGGCGGCGGTGAGCGTCGCGCTCTCGGCGCGCACCCGGGCGGCGATCGGGTTGACGTCCTCGTCCTCGTCGAGCCCGCTCACCATCTCGACCGCCTCGTCGAAGAGGTGGACGAGGTTGGGGAACGCGTCGCGGAAGAAGCCGCTGACCCGGAGCACGACGTCGACGCGCGGACGTCCGAGCTCGCCGGTCGGGATCACCTCGAGCCCGCGGACGCGCCGGTTCTCGCGGGTCCAGAGCGGCCGCACCCCGAGCAGCGCGAGCGCCTGCGAGATGTCGTCGCCGCCGGTGCGCATCGCCGAGGTGCCCCAGACGACGATGCCGACCGTGTGCGGCGGCGCCCCCGTCTCGTCGACGTGGCGCTCGACGACGGCGTCGGCGAGCCGGCGCCCGACCCGCCAGGACGTCTCGGTCGGCAGCGACTTCGGGTCCACGGAGTAGAAGTTGCGCCCCGTCGGGAGGACGTGGGTCATCCCCCGGGTGGGCGCGCCGCTCGGCCCCGCGGGCACGTACCCGCCGCGCAGCCCCCGCAACAGGTTGCCGACCTCGTCCGACGTCCGCCGCAGCGCCGGCCAGAGCACCGTCGCGACGTGCTCGAGCGCCGCCGCCGCGCCCTCGGACGGAACGGTCGCCGCGAGCAGCGGGGGGATCGCCGCCGCGTCGAAGTCGGCGGCGGCGAGCTCGACGAGCTGCGCCCGGGCCATCGCGCCCACCGCCTCGACCAGGTCCCCCGCCACCCGCAGAGTTCCTGACAGGAAGGGCATCAACGGCGCGGGGCAGGCTCCGGCCCGGGCGCCCCGGTCGGCGAGCAGCGTGTCGAGGTCGAGGCCGCACGCGGCGGCGAGCGACTCCTCGAGACCCGGCACGCCCCCGTCCGTCGGCCGGGCACACGCGAGCAGCATGTCGATCAGCGCCTCGCCCTCGGGAGGCGCACCCAGCACGTGCAGCCCGTTGCGGATCTGGGCGTCCTTGATCTCGCACAGATACCCGTCCATGCGCAGCAGGAAGGCGTCGAAGTCGTCGGGCGGGGACGGCTGGGCGAGGTCGGCGTCGAGGTGGGCGCGGCGCACCTCCTCCCAGATCCGCTCCTGGATCAGCGGGAGGCGGTCGGGGTCGAGCGCCTGCGACTGGAAGTACTCGTCCATGAGCTGCTCGACGGCGACGATCGGCCCGTAGGCGTCGGCGCTGCTCACCGGTGGGATCAGGTGGTCGACGACGACCGCGTGGGCGCGGCGCTTCGCCTGGGTGCCCTCGCCCGGGTCGTTGACGACGAACGGGTACAGCAGCGGCAGGTCGGCGATGCAGAGGTCGGGGAAGCATGCCGCGGAGAGCCCGAGCGCCTTGCCCGGCAGCCACTCCATGGTGCCGTGCTTGCCGAGGTGGACGACCGCGTCGGCGCCGAAGCCGTCGCGCAGCCAGTGGTGGAACCCGAGGTAGTGGTGCGAGGGCGGGAGGTCCGGGCTGTGGTAGATCGCCGCGGGGTCCTCGCCGAAGCCGCGCGGCGGCTGGATGCAGACGAGCACGTTGCCGTACCGCAGCCCGGCGAAGTACAGCCCCCCGCCGTGCGTGTAGAGGCGTCCGGGGGGCTCGCCCCAGCTGCGCCGCACCTCGTCGCGGGCGGTCGCGGGCACCGCCTCGAACCAGCTCGTGTACGCGCTCGAGGAGAGCCGCCCCGGGGCCGACTCGAGCTGCTCGGCGGTGAGGTATTCGCGGTCGTAGCCGCCGGCGGCGAGCAGGGTGTGCATCAGCGAGTCGCCGTCCTCGGGGAGGGGTCCGTCGCCGAGGTCGTAGCCGTCGTCGCGCAGGGCGCGGAGCAGGCGGACCGCCGAGGCCGGGGTGTCGAGGCCGACGGCGTTGCCGACCCGGGCGTTGCGCGTCGGATAGCTGCTGAGCACGACCGCGAGGCGCACCCCGGCGCGGGGCAGCCGGCGCAGCCGGGCGAGGCGTCCGGCGAGCGCGGCGCAGCGGCGGACGCGCTCGGGGTCGGCGACGTAGCGGGTGACCCCGTCGACGCTCTCCTTGAAGGAGACCGGCACCGAGACGATCCGCCCGTCGAACTCCGGCAGGGCGACGTTCATCACCACGTCGACCGGGCTCAGCCCGGCATCGCTGCGCATCCACCGCTCCCGCGATCCGGTCGCGGCGATCGCCTGGACGACGGGGACGCCGAGCCGCTCGAGCGCCGCGACCGACCACTCCGCGGCGACCTGGGGACCGGTGACCGGCAGCTCGCCCATCGCGAAGGAGAGGGTGCTGATGAGCGCGTCGCAGAGCCGCCGCCCGTCCGCGTCGCGGAGGTGGGCGAAGGCGGGCGGGTCGTCCCCCTCGGTGCGCAGCGAGTAGGTGAACACCGGCAGCGCCCGGCATCCTGCCTCCTCCTCGAGCGCCGCGCAGAGCGCGTCGACGACGGCGAGGTTGCCGGTCATCCAGTGGGCCCGGTAGAAGACGAGCCCGACCACCGGGCGGGGATCGCCGGGGTCGAGGTACGCGGTCCACCACGTGGCGGCCGCGGCCGCGTCCTCGGGAGCGCGCGGGTGGTAGCGGCCGTCCCACGGGACCGGCTGCGGCGGCTCGGAGCCGAGGGCGGTACCGCAGGTGGCGTCGCTGAGCAGCCGGACGAGCTGGGCCATGTTCGCCGCCCCGCCGTGGACGAGGTGTGCGAAGCCGCTGCCGGCGACCTCGGCGTCGAGGGTGGTGAGCGCGCTGAGCTCGGCGTCGGGGGTGAGGTCGCCGGGCCACGCGACGAGGGCGACCCCGTGCCGGGCGCAGGCGGTGGCGATGCCGTCGATCGCCTCGGGGATCGCGCGCCTGCCGCCGAGCAGGCGCATCGCCACGCACCGCGTCCGCGGGAGCAGGGGCTCGAGCCGGTCGCCCACGTCCCCGGCGGTCCACCCGGTGCAGCTCATCCCCACCACCTCGGCGCAGCCGTCCGGGAGCCGCCGCCGGGCCGCCGCGAGCGCGATGAGCTCGGTGTCCGCGGTGGTGAGGAGGACGATCAAAACTCGATGCCGCGCTGCGCGGGGATCCCCGCGCCGCGGTAGTGGTGCTTCACCTCGCGCATCTCGGTGACGCAGTCGGCGAGCTCCACCACCTCCGGCGGCGCGTTGCGTCCGGTGAGCACGAGGTGCACGTCGCGCGGCTTCTCGCGCATCAGCCGGAGCACCTCCTCGAGGGGGACGAGCCCGGCGGCGATCGACCCGAGGATCTCGTCGAGCACGACCACCCTGTAGGCGCCGCCGCGCACCGCGGCGTCGGCGATCGCCCAGGCGTTGCGGCCGGCCTCGGCGTGCTCCTCGTCGCTGATCGCCGGGTCGCGCAGGCTGTCGATGGTGAAACCGCGGCCCTCGGCGGCGATCTCCACGCCGGGCACCCATTCGGTGAACGCGGTGCGCTCACCGGTCTTCCAGCTGCCCTTGATGAACTGCACGATCCGCACCGGCATGCGGTTGCCCGCGGCGCGCAGCGCGAGCCCCATGGCGGCGGTCGACTTCCCCTTCCCGTTGCCGGTGAAGACCAGGATGATGCCGCGGCGGTTCTTCTTGAGGTCTGGGTCCAACTCTTCCTCGAAGCGCGGAGGTCCGCGAGTTGGCCCTGCACCGGCGGTTTTCTGGCTTCCGCACCCGGAGAGCGGGGCGGCCACAGTAGCGCGACTGCGCCGGACTTGGACCGGCTTGCCCGCGCGGCGAGGGTGCGGACGATCCTACCGGAGCGTGGGACGGATGCGCCGCGGTCTGGCGTGTTCGAATTGGCTGAAGGGATCGCCTCGGGAGATCGGCTAGGCTGCACGCGTGAGGATGAGGCGGGGGCTCATGCCGGCGGTCCTGCTCGCTGCGATCGTGGCCGCGGCGGTGCCCGGCGGGGCCGCACCGGGCCCGGCTCCCGCCCAGGTCGTGGCCCGCCCGATGATCGTCATCCAGCCCGACGATCCCACCGTGGCCCCGGGCGCCATCCGCGGCTACGCCCCGTCCGATCTGCGGTCGGCGTATGGCCTCGAGGGAACCTCCGGCCAGGGGCGGCTCATCGCCATCGTCGACGCCTTCGACGACCCCAACGCGGAGTCCGATCTCGCGACCTACCGCGCGACCTTCGGCCTCCCTCCGTGCACGAGCTCGAACGGCTGCTTCCGCAAGCTCGACCCCCACGGCGGCACCAGCTATCCGCGGGCCGATGTGGCCTGGTCGCGGGAGATCTCGCTCGACCTCGACATGCTCTCCGCCGCCTGTCCCGACTGCAGGATCGCGCTCGTCGAGGGCGCGGGCCCGGGCATCCCCGACCTCGGCGTCGCCGAGGGCACCGCGGCGTCGCTCCCGGGGGTGGTCGCCGTCGGGAACAGCTACGGCGTCGCCGAGTCGCCCGAGGAGACCCGCTGGGACGCCCTCTATCACCACCCCGGCGTCGCCCTGACGGCGGCCTCCGGCGACGGCGGCTACGGCACCGGCTACCCGGCCGCCTCGCCCGACGTGACCGCCGTCGGCGGCACGACCCTGCGTCGCGACGGCAGCAGCCGCGGCTGGTCCGAGTCCCCGTGGGCGGGAGCGAGCAGCGGCTGCAGCCGCTTCGAGGCGAAGCCGTCGTGGCAGCACGACCCCGGCTGCCCCCGCCGGACCATCGCCGACGTGTCCGCGGTCGCCGACCCCACGACCGGGGTGGCGATGTACGACAGCTACTCCGCACCCGGCTGGGTGATGGCGGGCGGCACCAGCGCCGCCACCGCGTTCATCGCGGGGGTATACGGCCTTGCGGGCAATACGTCGAGCATCGTCGCCGGCAGCTATGCATATGCCCACGTCGATCAACTGAACTCGGTTGGTGGTGGCTACAGCCCGCCGGCCGGTTTGGGGACGCCGGCTGGCACGGGGGCCTTTTAGGGCCGTGTTCTGACTCGGGGGAGGCTACGCCTCCCCCGTTCGCCGCAAAAACATCCGGTTGCGCTTCGCGCTTGCCGGATGCTCAGCGGCGCCCCCTCCACGCCGGCCTGAAGGCCGGCGACGCGGGCGCTGGCGCGCCCGCTCTGCATCAGGGTGGGTGATGGCCGAGTACTGACGGAGGAGCGCTTCGCGCGGCTCTACTTTTTTGAGCAACGCCGTGGCGTTGCTCCCTGGTACCTCGGCCCCGGGCCCTCTGATGCAGAGCGGCGCGAGAGCGCCGCGTCGGCGGGGAGTCCCGCCGTGGAGGGGGGCAGCGCCGGCATCGGTCGCGCCAGCGGCCGATGTCGTTGCGCTAAACGGGGGGAGGCGTGCCTCCCCCCGGTAAAAACAGGCACGGAAGGGTCGAGACCTGCCACAGTAACGTCGCCGACCGACGGAGGATCGAAGAATGCGGGTGCTACAGAGCTATACCCAGGGTCAGTGGACGACGCCCCGCAGCGGCGCGGGCGCCGAGGTGCGCGACGCCAGCACCGGCGAGACGGTGGCCCTCGTCTCGAGCGAGGGGGTCGACATGGCGGGGGCGCTCGACCATGGTCGGCGGGTCGGCGGTCCGGCGCTGCGGGGCCTCACCTTCCAGCAGCGGGCCGGGATGCTGAAGGCACTCGCCCAGCACCTCGGCGCCCGCGCCGCTGCGGGGCGTCGTCCAACGCCCCTCCGTATAGCTCTGGAGAACCCTCATGCCTCGTTTCCTCCGTCGGTCGGCGACGTTAATGTGGCAGGTCTCGACCCTTCCGTGCCTGTTTTTACCGGGGGGAGGCACGCCTCCCCCCGTTGAGCGCAACGACATCGGCCGCTGGCGCGACCGGTGCCGGCGCTGCCCCCCTCCACGGCGGGACTCCCCGCCGACGCGGCGCTCTCGCGCCGCTCTGCGTCAGAGCGCCCGGGGCCGAGGTACCAGGGAGCAACGCAACGGCGTTGCTCAAAAAAGTAGAGCCGCGCGAAGCGCTCCTCCGTCAGTACTCGGCCATCGCCCACCCT
>DATKEY010000160.1:0-8554 GCA_035544475.1 Candidatus Dormiibacterota bacterium
CCGCATGGGCGCGCCGACCTGGCAGGCTCGGACACGACTGGAATGGGCTCGCCTCCTCCTGAGGGGGCGCATGCATGAGGATGTGGCGCGGGCACGTGAGCTCCTTGGGCAGGCGCACGCAACGGCCCGTGAGCTCGGCATGGGCGACGTCGAAACTCGTGCGGCGGTGCTCCTCGACCAGGCCTGACGATCGACCCGGCCGGCGACGCCCTCCGGCAGGAATGCACGTCCCCAGTGAGGCGTTCTCCCTCGATGCGGGAGCCCTGGCGGGTCACGGTCACGCATGGGGATACCCGGGCCGAACTCGCGGCCGGCCCCGGTATCCTCGGAGAGATGGCGGAGGGCAAGCCCGTCACCTGGGGTGACTTCGACCAGCGGCTCCGCAACGATCCCTACCCGCTCTACGCGCGCGTCCGCGAGTCCGCGCCGGTGCGGGAGGTGCAGCTGGTCGACGGCCGCCGGGCATGGCTGGTCACGGGCTACGAGGAGGCGCTTCAGCTGCTCGCGGACCCGCGCCTCTCCAAGGACTTCCGGCGCCTCGGCAGGGTGAGCGAAGGAGGCCTGTCGCCGGGGGTGCCCGCCCTCGTCATCGGGCGGAGCATGCTGAACACCGATCCTCCGGACCACACCCGGCTGCGGGGCCTCGTGTCGCGCGCCTTCACCACCCGACGCGTGGAGTCGCTCCGCGGGCGCATCGAGGACATCGCGGAGTCCCTCCTCGACGGCATGTCCTCACGTCAGGGGGTCGCGGATCTCGTCGACGCCTTCGCCCTCCCACTGCCGATCACGGTGATGGGAGAGCTGCTCGGGGTTCCCGTCGAGGACTGGGCGCCGCTGCGCGCCTGGTTCGCGACCCTGCTGTCGGCGGGCCCGCGGATCGTCGAGGACCAGAACGCCCGGCAGGCCGCCGGATCGTTGTTCCGCCACCTCGTCGGGCTCATCGCCGCCAAACGCTCTGCGCCGCGGGACGACCTGCTCTCCGCACTGATCGAGGCGTGCGATGGGGACCAGCGCCTCGACGAGCAGGAGCTGCTCGCCACGACCTTCCTGCTCATCGTCGCGGGGCACGAGACGACGGTGAATCTCATCGCCTCAGCCGTCGTGGCCCTGTTGCGCACGCCTCGCCAGCTCGCCGCGCTTCGCTCCGACCTCTCGCTCGTGCCCGCGGCGGTGGAGGAGCTGCTCCGCTACGACGGCCCGGTGCACCACGCCACCTTTCGCTTCACGACAGGGGCCGTCGACGTGGGTGGAACCACGATCCCGGCCGATCAGCGGGTGCTGGTGGCGCTGGCGGCCGCGAACCGCGACCCCACGCGTTTCCCCGATCCCGACGCCCTCGACCTCGTGCGCCGTGACAACCGGCACCTCGGCTTCGGCCACGGTGTCCACTACTGTCTCGGCGCGCCGCTGGCGCGGCTCGAGTGCCAGATCGCGCTCACCGCGCTGCTGCGCCGCTTCGGCGGCCTGGAGCTCGCGGTGCCGCCAGAGGAGCTGACGTGGCGCCACGACCTCGTGCTCCGGGGGCTCTCCGCGCTCCCCGTCCGGCTGAGCGTCAGTCCGCCGCCACCTCCGGCGCCCGCCCGGGCTGCGCCGGCGTGACCACCGGCAGGAGCTGGGTGATGAGCCCGGCCAGCGCCTCGGCGGGCATCTCGAGGCCACAGCAGGGGCAGACCCCCGGGGACGCGCTCTCCACGGCAGCGACGGGCTCGGGGCCGCCCTTCGATTCCTGCGTCAGGCGCTCGGCATCGGTCACCGCGCGAGGATATCCCCCGGTCGGTGTGCTGTCGAGAGACGTCAGTCCACGCTGACCGGCAGCGCCCGCAGGGTCCTGGTGAGCGCCAACGGCATCCACTCGAGCCGCGTCGCGGCGAGCTGCAACCCGGGGAACCTCCGGAACAGGGAGGTGATCGCGATCTCGACCTCCATCCGCGCCAGCGGCGCGCCGAGGCAGTAGTGGATCCCCGAGCCGAACCCGAGGTGGCGGTTCTCCGTGCGGGCCACGTCGAACCGGTCCGGCTGGGCGAAGCGTTCGGGGTCACGATTCGCCGACGCCAGGGCCAGAAGGACCCGCTGCCCGGGCTCGAGGCTGCGGCCGCGCAGCTCCAGTCCCTCCCTCACCACGCGGATCGCCACCTTGGCATTGCCGTCGAAGCGCACGCACTCCTCCACGGCCGAGGGGACGAGCGACGGTTCGCGATCGAGCGCGTGCCGCTGATCGGGGTGGTCGAGGAGCGCGAGGACGGCGTTGCCGAGGAGGTCCGTGGTGGTCGTGTGCCCGGCGAAGAGCAGGAGGACGCAGGTGGCGACGACCTCCTCGGGGCGCAGACCGTCGACGTCGTCCCCCGCGCGGACGAGCGCGGTGACCAGATTTCCAGCGGGATCGGCCCGATCGCGCTCGATCAGGCGCTCGAAGTACGCGATGAGCTCGAAAAGCGCCTGGTGACCTCGCTGGTAGCGGTCGGGCTGGTCGAGGGCTCCGAAGACGAGTGAGACGAGCTCGGTCGACCACGCGCGGAACAGTTCGCGGTCACGAGCGGGCACACCCAGCATCTCGGCGATGACGATCGCGGGCAGCGGATGGGCGAAGCCGGTGACGAGGTCCGCGTGCCCGGCTTCGCCGAGCCCGTCGAGGAGGTCGTCGACGATCCGCTGGATGCGAGGCTGCAGCCTCTCGACCGCCCGTGGGGTGAAGGCTCGCCCGACGAGGCGCCGCAGGCGGGTGTGCTCGGGAGGATCGCGGAACACCATCCACCGGGCAAGCAGCTCGAACGCCGGGGTCATGATCGTCCGGTCCTCGGGAGTGAGCCCCGCCGTGACGTAGTCGCTGACCCGGTCGGCGGAGATGCGGGGGTCGCGGAGCACGGCCACGATGTCGTCGTACCGGGTGACGAGCCATCCCCGCGAGCGCTCGATCCAGTGCACCGGGTCCTCGTCCCGGAGACAGGCGAGGAACGGATAGGGGTCCCTGACCACCTCCGGTGCGAGAAGGTTGTCGGCCGGGCTCACGTACCTCACCTCGCGTGGGACTGGTGAGCGTCGCACCTCGGACCGTCGGGGGCAAGAGGAAGATCGGTCGGGGGAGTCAGGAATCAGGCTTGACCGGCGGCCCGCGGGAGGCGAAGATCGCATATGGCCGCGAGCCATGGGCGCACCGGGAGACGGATCGGTGGTGCAGGCGCAGGGAGTCGTCGCCCTGCTCTTCGCCGAGCGGGTCGACGTCGCGGCGCACGGCCTCCCTTCGGCTGACGGGGACGCCGCCCACGCGGCTCACCTCGCCCTGATGCGGGCCGGAATCGAGGGGGCCTGCGGCCGCGAGGTGCAGGCCTCGCCGGATGGATTCCTCGCGGTCTTCGCCAGCCCGGTGCAGTCCGTTTCCTGTGCCACCGAGCTCCTGGAAGCCGTGGCCTGCCACAACCGCGACCACCCGGCGCTCCCGCTCGCAACCCGCATCGGGCTCCACATCGGCATGGACGCCGGGGCCCCCGGGGCAGCCGCCGGCCCGGCGACGGTTGTGAGACAGCTCTGCGCGACGGCAGGTCCCGGCCAGATCCTGGCGAGCAAGCTCCTCGCCGGGGTGGTGGGCTCCCGGCGCGGGTTCACCTTCGTTCCGTCCGGCCAGCTCGCGCTCGGCCACCCGCTCGCGCCCGTCGCGACCGTGCTCGTCGAGGGAAAACACAGCGGACGCGAGCCGCCGGCGCCGCAGGCTGACGCCCCGCGCAGCCGCACGGGTCACGCGATCGTCAGAGGCCCCCGGCTCGTCGGCCGGGACCGTGAGCTGGACCTCCTCGAGGCCGAGCTCGCGGCCGCCACCGCGGGGGAGATGCGAACCGTGCTTCTGGTCGGGGAGCCCGGGGTGGGCAAGACCCGGCTCGCCCGCGAGCTCCTCGCGCGCAACGGCGGCAAGGTCGTCGCTCTCTCGGCTCGCGCCTACCCGTTCGGTGAGACGAGCGCCTTCGGACTGTGGGCCGAGGCGCTGGACGGGTGCCTTCGGAGGCTCCCGGCGCGGGAGGTCACCGAGCTCTGCCGGGACGTCCTCGACGACCTGGCACCACTGCTCCGCAGCGTCGCCGCGGTGCGGGGTGAGCGGCCGGGACGGGAGGCGCCGCGCACACGGCTCCTCGAGGGGTTGGCCGTCCTGCTCTCGGGGCTCGCCGACCGCGAGCCGGTCCTCCTCCTCCTGGACGACATGCACCTCGCGGACGCGTCGTCGTGGGACGCCCTCCACTACCTCGCCCATCGGGTCGGGCACGCCCCCATCCTCGTGGTCATGGCGGCACGGCCCGCCGAACTGGCGGAACACGACGCGGCGGGGCCGGTGCTCCTCGGCCTCGAGCAGGAGGGGCTCCTCCGCCGCATTGCCGTGAGCGCTCTCGACGTGAGGGGGGTCGCGGAACTCGCCGGCGGCGAGCTGCGCGACGAGCCGCCCGAGGGGCTGGTCGAGTGGCTCGCGCGGCGGTCACAGGGGAATCCCCTCTTCGCCCTTGGGCTCCTTCGAGCGCTCGTCGAGGAGGGGGCGGACCTCGCGGCGCCGGAGCTGCGGCGGGTGCCCGAGGGGCTCGCCGAGCGGGTGAGCGTCCGGCTCGACGTCCTCGACGCGGGGGCTCGCGGCGTCCTCGAGCTGCTTGCGGTGGTGGGCCAGAGGGTGGAGCTCGACGACTTCGCGGCACTCGACGGCTGGGGGATGGACGAGCTCGCGACCCACCTCGACCGGTTGGTGCGTGGCCGCCTCGTCGAGGAGGTTGAGACGGGCCGCGAGCTGACCTACGAGGTTGCCCACCCGCTGATCCAGGAGAGCGTCTACCAGAGCATCGGCGGCGTCCGCCGCCGCGGTGTGCACCGCCAGGTGGCGCGAGCGCTCCTCGCCGGCGGGCGGCTCGACGCCGCTGCTCCGCACTTCGCCTGCTCCGCGGACGTGGGCGACGCCGAGGCGATCGAGGCGCTGAGCATGGCGCTGCGCCAGGCGGGCGAGCGGCAGGCCAACCGGGAGGCTCTCGGCATCCTCGCCTCGCTCGTGGAGGTCATGCCCACCGGGGACGCGCGCTGGCTCAAGGTCGCCGACGCGATGTCGGCACAGGCCGACTGGGTGTACCGGGGCGGCGCGCACGCCGAGCTGGGCATTCGGGCGATGCGGGAGATGGACCTCGCGCTCCAGAGCTCGCCCGAGCCGGCGCGCCGCGCGATGGTCAAGTTCCTCATGGCCAACTTCCTCACCTACGGGACCGGGGAGCTCCCCGCGGCGGAGCGCGCCTGCGGCCAGGCCCTGGAGCTCTTCGAGAAGGCCGGCGACCGGAGGAGCACCCTGCTGGCCAGGCTCGAGATCGCCACTCTCCGGGGCTTCCGGGGGTACCTGGCCTGTTGGGAGGACGGTGCGCGGCAGGTCGCCGACGCGGCCGGCGAGGACTTCGTGGCGATCCAGGCGCTCGGCGATGTCGGGCACGTCGCCGCCCACCGCGGCCGCTTCGCCGTTGCGGAGGGCGCGTACCGGCGCAACCTCGACATCGCTCGGTCGTACGGCCGTCCGCACCTCCTCACCATGAGCCTCACCGCGCTGGCGACCTGCCTGTCGTGGGAGGGCCGGCTGCAGGAGGCGCTGCCCCTCCTCGCGGAGGCCAGGGCGGTGAACCCCGCCTGGCGCGAGACACTCTTCCACGAGTGGGCGACGATGGTGCACTGGCTGGCGGGCGACTTCCCCGCGGTGATCGCGGCTGCCGACGACGTGGTGGCCCGGAGCTCAGGGCCCATGAGCAGGCGGCGCGGTCACGCCATGCACCTCGGAGCGCTCGCCGCGCTCGAGGCCGGCGACATCGGTCGCGCCGAGCGCTACGCGCGGCGGGCGCGCGAGGCCTACGGCGAGGTGGACTGGTTCTTCTACACCGAATACTGCACCTACGTGGAGGCCATGCTCGCATGGCGGAAGGGAACCGGCGAGGGCACGGTCTCGACGCTGCGGCGGGTCGCGCGCCGGCTCGGCGACATGGAGGTGCTGCCTCAGACCGCATGGGTTCTTGTCAACCTTGTCGAGATCGCCGCGGCCAGCGGCTCGGAGGTCGCCGTGACCGAGGCGAGCACGCAGCTGGAGCAGGTCGCCCGGCGCATCCACCGCGAACTCTACCGCGGGCTGGCGTCGATGGGACTGGCGTGGTCGGAGCTCGTGTCCGGCAATGCCGAGGCCGCCGCGGCGACGGCCCGGGCTGCGCTGGGACTGCTGAGCTCGACGGGCTGCCGCGCGTTCGTCGGCCAGGCGCAGGCTTTACTCGGTCGGGCGCTCGCGGACATCGACACGGCGGCGTCGCGGGCCGCGTTCGCGGAAGCCGTCGCGACCTTCGACGCCTGCGGGGCGGTGTGGCGGCGGGATCGTGCGCGAGCCGCGTTGCGGGGACTCGGCAGCGGCGTCGTCGAGCTACCGGGTCAGCCGGTGCGCGGGTATCGGGAGATGCGGCCGGTCTAGCCGCAGATCGGGGCGCGGCCGCTGCCCCACCACGGCCGTCACACCGGGTACGTGCCCTGCTGCTTGGTGGCGCAGATCTCGATCCGCGTGACCTTGTTGCCGTTGGTTGGGTCGACCGTCACGACATCCACGCACTGGCCGTGCATAGGCCTGGTCATGTGATTCAGGCACAGACACGTGGTCGTTCCCACATTTCGGATCTGTGCGTCTGCGTGCTTGTCGATGTCGGGCAAGATTTGCACCAGATAGTCTGCGACGTCCTTCGGGCCCAGCTTGGAAACATTTACATCGTAGTCGTACAGCTCTACACCGTCGGCAAGCCATCCTTGGATAGTGGCTGAGCTTGCTCCCCCCACATACTGCTTCCAGTTCTGCCACACGGTGTCACAAGGCGGGGTGGGAGGTGGAGCTGCGGGCATTTTCCGGCCTCCAATCGTCAGCCGCGCCAGCGGCGGTCGGTCAGCTCCCGGACCGGCAGTAATGGATGCTGCCGTGGAGCGTGCCAGAACGATACCTCCAGCTCGGCGGACGTGCATCCCCCAGGCGCACCGCCCGGACTCGTGCAACCGTCACACCATCCCCAACTCCCGCCGCGCCTTCAGCATCCGCTCCAGCCGCCACCGTGCCCCGGCCACGCCGAACTCCTCCTCCGCCCGGTCGAACGCCTCTCGGGCGGCGGCGGGGTCGGTCGCGGCGAGGGCGCGGCCGAGCAGGTCGAGGGCACGCGCGAGGAAGGCGTGGTAGCCGGCGTCGGAGAGCAGCGCCACCGCGCGCCGGGCCTCCTCGGCCGCGGCGTCGCGGACGCCCGCCGCCAGCCGCCACCACGCCCTGCCGATCGCTGCGAGCGCCCGGTGGAGGTCCCTGTCCATCTCGTCGGCGGCCGCCTCGAGCTGCGCGACACCTCCGCCGGCGGCCTCGACGTCACCGACCTCGACGGCCACCTCGACCAGCTCGACGAGCGCGAGCGCGAGCGTGGGCAGCGCCCTCCAGGAGGTGAGCCCGGAGACCGCGCCCTGCATGCTGGCCAGTGCCTCCTCGAGCCGTCCTTCCCGCCAGTCGAGAAGCCCATTCGCCATCGCGCAGAACGCCGCGTAGAAGAACCACGGCCTCTCGCCGCACGCACTCCAACAGCGGGTGACCTGCCGGCGGGCCTCTGCCACCTGGTCGGTCTCGATGGCTGAGATCGCTCCCGCCGCGATGCCCACGGCATCGCCGCGACTCGCGCTCGGCGTCAGCGCGGCGGCGTCGCGCGCGGCGGCCACCGCGGCCGGATAGTCGCCCAGGAGAAAGTGGATCGACGCCTCGAGCTCGAGGAGCGAGCTGTCCCGCCGCGCGGGGGTCATCATCGCCGCCCGCTCGAGCAGGTCGGTGGCCTCGGCGGCGCGCCCCTCGCCGGCAAGGGTCATCGCCAGCGACAGGAGCGCCCAGGCGAGGCGGCGGAGGTTCCCCTCCGTCTGCGCCACCTCGATGCAGCGCCGGAACGCCGCCTCGGCATCGGTGAAGCGGCCCCGCCACCACGCGGCCATCCCCAGCGCGGCGGCCGCCCGCTTCACCACGAACGGGTGGCCCGTCGCCTCGGCGTCCTCGACGACGCGCCGGGCCCCCTCCTGCCAGGCGGCGAGATCGCCGCGCAGGCCGTGGATCGAGGCGAGCTCGTTGACCGCCAGGAGCATCTGCGCGCTCTCCCCCCCCTGCTCGAAGAGCTCGGCGGCGTCGCGACAGCCCCGCTCCGCCTCCTCGAATTCGTGCGCACCCCAGGCGAGCATGCTGCTGAGGCGCAGCGTGACGGCCGCTCGCCTGCGGATGTCGTCTGTGCGTTCGAGCGCCGCCCGGATCTCCCGCATCGCGCGGATCGCCGTCCCGCCGTGGAGGTCCGCGGCGTGGTGGGGGGCCCAGTCCCCCTCGGCCGCCATCGCCTCGGCGACGCGGATCCATCGATCGTCCCCGGCGGGCAGGATCTCCACGAGGGCATCGAGGATGGCGAGCGTCTCCTCGTACGCGTCCCGTCTCTCGGCCTGCGCGAGTGCCTCGCAGAGGGCCTCCACCGCCTCGGGGTCGCCGACGCCGGCGGAGCGGCTGAAGTGGGAGGCCGCCTCGCCGAGCCTG
>DATKEY010000161.1:0-5049 GCA_035544475.1 Candidatus Dormiibacterota bacterium
AGCCCGGATGACGGCGACCGCACCGCATCGTCAACGCTCGTCCATGGTCGCCATCGCTTCCGCGGTCCACGGAATTGCCGTCATCAGTGGCACGAGCGATCGCCCGGACTTCGCCCGACCCGGCGTTCAGTGGGTCTGGAAGAACTCGTCCGATGAGACGACGAACGCGACGATCTGCTCGTCGCTCGCGCCATCGAGGATCGCCTGGGTCCAGTACGCGAGCCCCGCGGCATCGGCGGCGCGACCGAGGTACGTCTGGTAGTAGCTCGCGACGAGCTGGGAGCGGCCCTCGGCGCTGTAGAGGATCTGGCTGGCGATCGTCGTCGCGTTGAAGTGGGCGATCCAGTACGCGCGGCCGTTCGGGTCCGGCAGGCGGCCGAGAACGTCGTGGTACAGGGCGTCGATGGTCTGGCCCGGATCGTCGTTGTGCAGGGCGAAGTACTCGGGCGATCCGATGAACGCCAGGCGCACCTGCTCGAAGGTGGTGCCCTGCGCCATCCGTGCGATCCAGTAGTTGATCCCCGACGGGTCGGAGGGACGTCCGAGGTACTCCTCGTAGAAGCCCTGGAGGCTGCCCGCGCCGCCGATGACGTCGCCGCGGTACTCCGCGGACGTCGCCAGCGCCATCGTCATCGTCCACCGCGAGGTGCCGCCGTCGAGCCGTCCGAGCCAGTACGTGTAGGAACCGGGATCGGGATCGCGACCGAGCATCGCGCGGTACACGCTGTGGACGAAGTTCGCGTTCGTCGCGCCGGCGATCGGCGCCGGCGGACCGGCCGGAGAGCCGAGGCCCGTCGGCCCGTCGAAGCCCGGGCCCGCGGTGCAGAGCGCCGCCGGGGCCGGTGCGCAGGGGCCGTTGTTGCCGGTGGTGATGTCGTGCACCAAGGGGGCGGCGTAGAAGGGGAGGGCGCCGGTCGCGGCACCCTCACCGCCGCCGAGCGCGTACATCCCGGCCACGATCGGGGTGGCGAGGCTGGTGCCGCCGAACACGTGCCAGCCGCCCTCGCTGTAGACGTCGAGGCCGGTGGAGGGATCGGCGACCGCGGCGACGTCGGCGGTGGTGCGGCCGGTGCACAGGCTGTCGTGCTGCCAGGCCGGCTTCGGCTCGACCGCGCTGCACCCGCTGCCGCCGCCCGACCACGCGGTCTCGGTCCAGGCGCCCCCCGGCGGCTGGGTCAGGGTGGTGCCACCGACGGCGGTGACGTACGGCGACGTCGCCGGGTAGCTGGCCCCGGCCCCGTAGCCGTTGTCGCCGGTCGCGGCGGTGATCGCGACGCCGGGGTGGTCGAAGACGGGGTCGTACGCGGTCTGGCCCGGGTCCTCGGACCCTCCCCAGCTGAGGCTCACCTCGGAGGCACCCTGGGCGACGGCGCTGGCGACCGCGGTCATCAGGTCGTCGGTGCTGTCGCTCCGCGACTCGACGAAGAGGATGCGGCACGCGGGGCAGACCGCGGAGACGGCGTCGATGTCGAGGTCGGCCTCACCGTCCCACCCTAGGTCGGTGGTGGTCGGGTAGTTGGTGCCGCCCCACTGGTCCACCTTGCGGAAGCAGCCGTTGCCGACCGTGCAGGGCGCCAGTCCGTAGTAGGAGCGGTACACGGCGAGGTCGTCGTCAGAGTTCCCGCTGCCAGTGATCGTCACGTGATGAAAGGCGTCGACGATCGCGACTGTGGGAACGGGACCAGGCGGGAGCGCGGTGGGGAGGCCGTACGCGCTCGCGATCTCGCTCGGACCGAGCCCCCCGCTGGGTCCGAGATCCGGCTGCACCGCGCCACGGACCGCCGGGTGGACGCGCTGGCCCGCGCGGGTGAGCACTCGCGCCATGCAGGTCGCGTGGCCGGGCCGCGGAACGGGGCAGATCGAGGCGCTGGAATAGCCCGCGGACGCGGCGCTCGCCGGGAGCACACCGCCGTCGCCGAGGGCAAGGGCCGCCCCGAGCAGGGCCACGATCCAGACCGCACGCCGTCGCATGCGCCGCAGACTGCGCCTCGGTGACGGTACGTCCGACCCCCGGCCACCGCCTTGTCACCGAGGCGTCGTGGGACGAAACGGCTCCGTGGATGGCTGGACTCCGCCGTGACGGAACGGTGCATCGAGGAGGACGAGGAGGAGCAGGGCGAGGGCCATCCCGGTCGCGATGTACCACGGCCAGGGCCCCATCACCTCGAGCAGGGTCCCGCCTCCTCCGGTGTCCCGGAGGAACATGTAGTTGGCGCCGGTGATGACGTCGGCGACGGCGCAGACCCCGGCGAAGGCGAGCGTGAGGGCGAACACGCGGCGCACCGCATGGGGACGGGGGACGAGCCCCAGGCCGATCACGAGGAAGAGCCCCGCGACGACGACCCCGGCGTGGATGACGTAGAACTGGAAGTAGAAGAAGTTGGGGAAGTGCCAGCGGGTGTCGGGGGTGATGAGCCCCTGGACGCTGCCCGCGCATCCCCAGAAGTAGGCGAGCTCGGCGAGCAGCGGACGGCGGGTCCAGAGCGCCGTGGCGGCGGTGGCCGCGCTCACCGGGCAGAGGTCGAGCATGAGCCCGGTATGCACCGTCCAGCTCCGCTCGGCGACGGTGACGACCTGCCAGGCGATGAGGTTGCCGGCGAGCAGCACGGCGAGGGCGCGGGCGGCGACCGTGGTCCAGGGTCCGGGGCGGACGCGGGCGGCGACGCACAGACCCGCGCAGAGGAGCGCGGCGACCCCCACCGCGCCGACGTGCTCCCAGCTCGCCAAGGGTCCCCTCCGGGCGGCCCCCACGGGCGCAGGATCGCAGCGTAGCCTGGCGGCCGGCCCGGGGCATCACGGTGTGCTGTTCCACGACAGTCTGGCTGTCGCCATTGACCGCACCCCGACCGGGCCCACCGGAGGCGGTCGATACAATGGGCCCACTCCCCGTGCACCCGTCCCATGGAGGGCCCGCCCCGTGCCCGACCTCGACCCGGTCGACCAGGAGCTCCTCAACGTCATCCAGGCCGGCTTCCCGATCGCCCATGCGCCCTTCGCCGCGGTGGCGGCCCGGCTGGAGACCACCGAGGACCAGGTCATCGACCGGATCGCGCGGCTGCGCGAGGCGCGGGTGATCCGGCAGCTCTCGGCGATCTTCGACACCCGAAGCCTCGGCTACCAGTCGACGCTCGTCGCGATGCGTTTCGAGCCCGACAGGCTCGAGGCCGGCGCCGCGATCATCAACGAGCACCCCGGCGTCTCCCACAACTACCGCCGCAATCACGAGTTCAACCTCTGGTTCACGCTGGCGACCCCGCCGGGCTCGGACATCGACCGCACCCTGCAGCGCCTCCACGAGCTGAGCGGCGCGGTCGTCACCCGCAAGCTCCAGACGCTCAAGCTCTTCAAGATCGGCGTGAAGCTCGACATGACCGGGACCAAGGACGTCACCCGGCAGGAGGACCCGGACTACACCGGGATCCAGCGTGACTTCGCGCTGCGCTCGCCGCTCAGCGAGCGCGACGTCGCGGTGATCCGTGCGGTGCAGGACGACCTCCCGCTGGTTCCCCATCCGTACGCCGAGTGTGCCCGTGCGCAGGGGCTCACCGAGGACGAGCTCTTCGCGGGGATGGAGGACCTGCGCGCGCGGGGTCACCTCCGCCGTGTCGCCGCGATCCTCCACCACCGCCGCGCCGGGTATGCGGCGAACGCGATGGCGGTGTGGGCCGTCCCCGAGGATCGCGCCGAGGAGCTGGGACGGCGGATGGCGGAGTTCGCCGCGGTGTCGCACTGCTATCAGCGTCCCGTCTACGAGGACTGGCGCTTCAACCTCTTCTCGATGATCCACGGGCGCAAGCTCGCGGACTGCGAGAAGATCGTCGGCGCCATCCGCGAGGCGATCGGGATCGACGACTACGCGGTGCTGTACTCGACCAAGGAGTACAAGAAGACCCGGGTCCGCTACTTCACGCCCGAACTCGAGGAGTGGGAGGCGGCCCACCTCGGGATCGGCGCCTCCGCGTAGCGGCCCTCCGTCAGGTGGTGCAGTCCTGGGTCGAGACCTGACCGATCCGGCCCACCCCGGCGTTGATGTCGGCGGTGATCTGTGACGGGGCGAGCGCGTATCCCTCGTTGCTGTCGAGGGTGCTCGCGGCGAAGACGAGACCGATGACGACGCCCTGGCGATCGACCACCGGCCCGCCCGAGTTGCCGGGGATGACGACCGCCTGGAGCACCTCGATCCGACGGGTGATCGTCCCGTTGCCGTAGATGTCGTGGCCCTGGGCGTTCTCGAGACCGCGCACCGCCGCGGGGACGGTCTGCTCGGCGCCGCCGCCCGGGTAGCCGATGACCGCGCCGGTGTCGCCGCGGGCGGGATCCACCTTCGCGAAGGGGAGCGGGGCGAGCCCGAGCCCGGGGACGTGGAGGACGGCGACGTCGACCTCGGGGTCGAAGAGCACCACAGTGGCGCTGACCGCGTTGCGCCCTGGCGGCTGGACCCTGACCTCGTTGCCGCCGGCGACGACGTGGGCGTTGGTGACGAGGTAGTCGGTGGCGACCGGCCAGGCCGACCCGGCCTCGGTGGCGCAGTCGCTCCGGCTCACGACCCTCGAGACCTCCTTGGTGGCGTTGACGATGCCCGCCGTCTGGAGGTCGGCGGGAACCGGCTCGGGCACCGGTGAGAGGAACTCGGGGGCGAGGTTGGCGAACGGGTTGGGGAAGCCGCTGCTGTTGAAGAGCCGCTGGATCGAGCCGAGGAACGCGGGCTGCTGGGGCGCCGCGCGGTCGAGGGCGCGGAGGATCGCGGAGTCGTTGATCTGGCGGTTCAGCGCCTGCGAGGGACTGTCCTTGAAGCTGAGCCCCAGGTACCAGCTGCCGGCGAGGGTCCCGACGATCGCGAGCGCGGCGCCGGCGTAGGAGTCGACCCCCGCGAGCTTGGTGCGCAGGGCGGCGATCCGCACCTGGTAGCCGAGGGCGGTGCCCACCCCCTGGATGAGGGCGACCGCGGTCAGGAAGATCCCGATGCCGATCAGCGCCTGGGTCTCCGGCCTGCTCTTCGCCAGGCTGCGCGCCAGCGGGGGGGCGATCTCGGCGCCGACGATGACCCCG
>DATKEY010000162.1:0-12249 GCA_035544475.1 Candidatus Dormiibacterota bacterium
AGGCGGTCACCGGTCGTGGTGGCCGGGGGGGATTGCATGGGGATGCTCAACACGCCACTCCCTCCGCGATCGGAGGCGGCGAGAACGGTTGGGAGGGTGCGCCCTGAGAGCCGTTCCCGCCCCACCTCTCGTGGCTCAGAGCCTACACCGACGGTATCAGGAAGTAAATCCCTCAATCGAAACGTTCGCTCCGTCCACTACGAGGACGCTGCGGCCCGTCGCCGCCGCGGGCGGTGACGCTCGGCGACCCGGCGCCGGCATGCCGCGCACTCGTTCAGGTGCTGTGCGACGACGCGCTCGCCCCGCGACCCGAGCTGGGAGCGCCCGATCACCTCGAGGAGGTGGCGGGTCATCGCGCAGCGGCTCGGCTCCTCGCCCTCGAGGCGGAGGTACTCGTCACGGAAGCGGCGGCGCGCACGGAAGAGGAGCGACTCGATCGAGCCGGCGCTCACCGAGAGACGGTTCGCGATGTCGCGGTACGAGAGACCCTCGACCTCGCGGAGCACGAGGCAGATCCGTTGCTGCTCGGGCAGGCGCCGCGCCACCCGGCCGAAGACCTCGCGCGCGTGGGTCATCTCGTAGGCGGCCTCGGGCTGCCCGGTGCGCCGGCTGTCCTCCTCGGCGCGCATCGGCTCGCTGTCGTTGTCGACGAGCTGCACCCGCCGGGCGCTGCGGAGCTGGGTGAGGCAGATGTTCGCGGCGACGCGGTGCAGCCAGGCCATCACGTTGAAGCCATCGTCGACCGTATCCGCGATGCGCAACAGGCGCAGGAAGGTCTCCTGGAGGACGTCGTCGGCCTCGACCGGGTCGCGGAGGTACCGAACGGCGAGCGCGCGGAGCCGGTCGTGGTGACGGGCGAAGAGGCGCTCGAAGCCGCGCACGTCGCCGCGGCGGTACGCCTGGAGAAGCCCGACGTCGTCGTCTCGGAAGAGCGCGCCCACCGCGCCGCCGGTGGCGGCCCTCAACGCGATCGGAGGTGAGGAATGACACGAACGGCGGGCACGCGAAAACCGCGCGATCCCGCGATGTCGAGGAACATCCGCCCTTCCTCCCACTTGAGCGCCAGGGACACACCACCCCCCCACAGGGCGCCGAGAAGTACGACGTTCCTCACGTTGCGAAACCTGCGCCCCGGGGAGTAAGAGCTTCGTAAGGAGTTGGGTCAGCCCGCCACGGCAGCCAGCGCCGACGCCCGCAGCGAGGTGAGCGATTGCTCCTCGCCTCAAGACCCGCGGAGCTCGACGTCGCAGCCCCGACCCGGGCGCAGCGTGAGCGTCAGCCGCGCGGTCGCGGGGTCCCAGGACGAGCCGGCGACGCAGGGCCCGGCGACCACCGGGGCCGTCAGCGTCTCCGCCGACCAGCCGATCTCCACGGCGTCATCGCCGTGCCCAGGGTCGACGTGGAGGGAGAGGTGTCCGTGGAGGCCGTCGCCCCGGCCGGCGCGGACGCCGGGGGGCGCCGCCACGAGGTAGGGGCGGGCGAGGTGGCGGAGGAAGTCGCGGTCGACGAACCCGCCGGCGGCGTCGCGGATCCCCCAGCTCGGGCTCTCCCGCCACTGCCACCAGGCCCACCCGGCGCCGCGGTCGTCGAGGGCGTCGAGGGCGGCGTCGGCCCAGCCGGCCGCCATCGCCTGGCGGTGGTCGATGCCGAGCTCGCCCGTCCACATCGCCGCCGGGACCGCGGCGGCCTCGGCCGCCTGGCCGGCGATCCGCCGCCGCAGCGGGCCGGGGTCGCCGTCGAAGGCGGGGGGGACGAGAGCACCGGTATAGAGGTGCGGCGAGTAGACGAGGTCGCGGGCATGGAGCGGCCGAACCGTCGTGCCCGCGTCGCCGAACAGCGTCCCCTCGACGATGAAGAGGTGGAGCGGGTCGACGGCGGCGACGGCGGCGATCGTGCGTGCGTAGAGCGGCCAGAGGAAGTGGTCCTCGAAGATCCGCGGCGGGATCGGGAGGGGATGGGGCTCGTTGACGAGGTCGTAGCCGGCGACGCCGGGGTCGCCGCGGAAGCGCCGGGCGACCGCGCGCCAGACGTCGGTGAAGTCCGCCTGCCAGTCGGGGGAGAGCCAGAAGTACGTGACCGCGGCGTTCACGGCGGGGGAGAGGTGCTTGCGCCACGACTCCCACGGCCACCAGCGCAGGTCCGGGACGAGCGGCACCGCGGCCCACTCCGGCGCGCCCGAGCCGCCGAAGCGCGGGCCCCAGTCGAGGAAGTGCATCTCGAGGACGACGTAGAGGTGGTGACGCTCGAGCATCGCGACGGTCGCCGCGACCTCGTCGAGGTAGCCGCGGTCGATCTCCCCGCGGCGGGGTTCCAGCCGCGACCAGGCGATGGGAAGGCGGACCACGTCGAACCCCGAGCGCTCGATGAGCCCGGCGTCCTGCTCGTCGAGCGGGGCATGGCGCACCGCGTCCTCGAGGAGCGCGTCGCTGTTGAAGCCCCGGAGCAGGACGGTGCGCCCCCTCTCGTCGACGATCCGGCCGTCCTGGGTCTGCAGCCACGCGAGACCCGGCGAGGGCGGGCGCCCGGCGGTGGGGACGGCGACGCTGAGGGCGTCGACGGGGACGTACGCCCAGGCCAGGCCGGAGAGGGGGAGGAGGAGGAGGGCGAGCCAGAGGACCGGCCCCCCGCCACGTTCGCGGCGGTGGCCGCGGCGTCGGAGCGGTCGTCGTTGTCGGGCCACGGGCAGGCTCGGGATGGTGGCAGACTCGGCGGCCGTGACCGAGACCGACCTCGACGCCTACTGTCGGGAGCACCAGCCGCGCTTCGTCGACGAGCTCATCGACGCCTGCCGGATCCCGAGCATCTCCGCCGACCCGGCGCACACCCTCGACGTCATCCGCAGCGCCGAGTACCTGGCGCAGGCGGCGCGCGACGCCGGCTTCACCCACGCCGAGCTGCTCCCGACGGCGGGCCATCCCGCGGTGTACGCCGAGCGCATCGTCGACCCGGCGCTCCCGACCGCGCTCATCTACGGTCACCACGACGTCCAGCCCGTCGACCCGCTCGGCGAGTGGGTGTCGCCGCCCTTCGAGCCCGAGGTGCGCGACGGAGCCCTCTACGCCCGCGGCGCGGTCGACGACAAGGGCCAGGTGTGGATGCACCTCAAGGCGGTCGAGGCCCACCTCCGCGTCCGGGGCACGCTCCCCCTCAATCTCAAGCTCGTCGTCGAGGGCGAGGAGGAGATCGGCTCGATCCACTTCGACGACCTCGTCGCCCGGGAGCGCGACCGGCTCCGCGCCGACGTCGCGGTCGTCTCCGACACACCGATCTTCGCCCGCGGCGTGCCCTCGCTCTGCACCGGCCTGCGCGGCCTCGCCAACGTCGAGGTCGAGGTGACCGGCCCGGCGCTCGACCTCCACTCCGGGAACTTCGGCGGCGCCGTCGCCAACCCTGCGGAGGTCCTCGCGCGGATGCTCGCCTCGTTGAAGGACCCGAGGACGGGGCGGGTGACGGTCCCCGGCTTCTACGACCGGGTCCGCGAGCCGGCGGCCGAGGAGCGCGCCCAGTTCGCCGCCCTCCCGTTCGTCGAGTCGACCTTCCTCGAGGAGGCGGGCGGGGCGCCGGCGACGGTGGGGGAGGAGGGGTGGTCGACGCTCGAGCGCCTCTGGGTCCGGCCGACCCTGGAGATCAACGGCGTCTGGGGCGGCTACTCCGGGCCAGGGTGGAAGACGATCATCCCGGCGAGGGCGGGGGCCAAGATCACCTGCCGGCTCGTCCCCGACCAGGAGCCCGCGGAGATCGCCGAGCTCGTCGCCGCCGCGGTGCGCGCCGCCGCGCCGCCGGAGGTCCGGGTGCGGGTGGCGTTCGAGGCGGGGGGGCGGCCCGTCGTCACCCCGGCGGACCACCCCGCCATCCAGGCCGCCCGTGCGGCGATGCGCCATGGCTTCGGCGGCGACCCGGCCCTCATCCGCATCGGCGGCTCGATCCCGCCGGTGGCGACCTTCCAGGAGGTGCTCGGCATCCCCGGGGTGCTCATCGGTGTCGGCCTTCCCGACGACCAGATCCACGCCCCCAACGAGCGCTTCGACCTCGACCAGTACGCCCGCGGGGTCCGGGTGATCGCCCGGCTCTGGGAGGAGCTGCCCGCGGCGCTCGCGAGGGGAGCGGCCGCCGGCGCGGGCTGACCGTCCTCTTACATCTCTTGACCGGGTCTTTGCCGTTCCTTTCGCGCGATGGGTCGACACTTCCGCCGTCCAGCGCGCCCGGCGACACCGTCGGGCGGCGTCGACACACGCGGATCCGACCTCCGGCCACCGCTCCGTAACGGCGCCGTGACCGGTCATCCGGCCTTGTCGGAGGCACGCGGGGTGACACTGCTCGGGACGGTTGGCGGCGTCACCTGAGCCTCCCCCGAACCCTCTCGGGGGCCGTAGCGGCCGGTCGCCGCTCACCTGTGCGAGCGTGGATTGACGGTGCATGCACGCCACGATGCGACGCGGCCTCGGGCGCGAGTCCGGCGGGGTCGGACCCCTGAGCAGGCGCAGGGGATGGTCGAGTTCGCCCTCGTCGCGCCCATCATCCTCTTCATCGTCTTCGCGGCCATCGACCTGGGACGGTTGATCTACACGTACAACGCCATCTCCTCGGCGGCGCGCGACGGGGCCCGGCTGGCCGCGCTGCGCGCCGAGCTGGAGAGCGACTGCCTGCCCCTGCAGCGCATGGAGCAGGTGGGACAGGCGTTTCCCCTGCTTCCCGACCCGAACTCCGTCGCGAACCAGTCGGTCAACACCGACCCGAACAACCCCGGCGGCGTCGGCCCGACCACGCCGCCCCCGGGGAGCGGGTACATCTACATCTGGCCGGCGGCGGCCGCCGCCGACCCGCAGAACGGCACCAACTCCAACGGCGTCCCCAACTGCGCAGGCACCGCCCAGCGCGGCGGAGCGGGGGCCAACGTGAAGCACGTCGCCGTGGAGATCCAGTACGTGTTCCAGCCGCTCACCCCGCTGATCGGAAGCGTGCTCCCGCACGGGGGCATCACGGTTCGGACGATCAGCGTCGTCCAGACGGAGTACTGAGACCTTGCGCCGTGCCACGAGACCTCGCCGCCGCCTGGAGAGCCAGTCCGGTCAGGCCATGATCGTTCTGGCCCTGGCCTTCCTGGTGATGATGGGCTTCGCCGCCCTGGCGCTCGACGGTGGCCACGACTACCTGACCAAGCGCGACGTGCAGAACGCCGCCGATGCCGCCGCGCTTGCCGCGGGCAAGCTCATCTCGGCGACAGGTCAGCGGCTCACCGCACCGCCGGCCTCCTCGAACTCCAACATCGTCGAGGCGGCGAACGAGTTCGCCGCCAACAACGGCTTCGGCACCATCCGCAACACCACGTGCGACAACTCCGCGGGGACCCCCGGGGGCACCTTCGCGACCACCTGGTTCGACACCGGCGGTCTGGGGTGCGGCGCCACGACGGGCTTCACCAACCGCGTCGCCGTCTTCGTGCCGCCGGTGGTGACGGCGGGCGTCCCCGTGGCCGCCGACTGTTCGGGCAACTACCAGTACAACTGCATCGAGATCACCATCACCCACACGGTGCACAACTACCTGGCCGGTGTGATCGGGATCCCGAGCACCCAGGTGACGGCGACCTCGGTGGTCTTCGGCCAGCCGCCAGTCGCGGGATTCGCCACGCCGCCCGCGCTCGCCGCCAACCTCTACGAGCCCGCCTCGGGCTTCACCACCTCGGCGGCGCCCTCCCGCGCGAACCTCGGCTGCACCGGGGGCAACTGTCCCACGTTCTGGGTCACCCACGGCACCCAGCCCATCGTCGACGGCGTCGACGGAGGCAACATCTTCGGCAACATCGATACCGTCGCCCTGCAGTCGAACGGCTCCATGGTGGTCCAGGGACAGACCACGATCTGCGACCCCTATAACCCCATCCCCGGGGGCACCCCGGCGACCTGCAACCGCAACGCCCTCACGGGCACACGCGGCTTCGCCGTCAACGCGCCGCCTGCCAATCTCTACTGCACGCACCTCAACGGCGCCGCCACGGGGTGCACCACTCCGGGGCCCGGCGGTGCGTCGCTCGACCAGCTGTGGGGCAACCCGGTCGGGTACACGAGCAGCACCTGGACGGCATCGCCACCGGCGGCGCCCGCCATCGACTGCGGCACCCTGGTGCTCAACGGCGGCACCGTGATCAACGCGGAGCCGATGAGCGACTGCAGGCCCCCGAGCACCGATCCCTACTCCATTCTGTCCGTCGACTCGTCCGGCAGGCAGCTCGAGTACAACGCCATCGTCATCAACCACGGGACCTACGAGTTCGCCTCCGGCCTCTTCTACATCTACGGCACGGCGCCGGTGAACACCAACGGCGCGTCCTGCGGCAGCACCAACTACACCGCCAACGGCATCGACCACTGCCGGGAGAGCGCGAGCGACTTCGACCTCTGCACCGCCAACAACGGCAACGGCTCGCCCATCTCGTGCCCGAGCCTCACCGCCGGGGTGTGGATCGGCCACGGTGGCGGAAGCTTCGGCGCCGCCAGCGCAGGGACCAGCTCCTCCTGCACCGGAGGATCGGCGGGCACCTCCGGCGGTGGCGGGGACAGCACCGTGGTCACCGGATCGGGGGTCAGCTTCTTCTTTGCCCCCATCACCGGCAATTCTCGGGCCAATGCCTTCGTCTCCACGAACGAGGTGAGCCAGATCAGCCTCACCTCCCCCGGCGTCGGGGCGCTGAGCGCGGTCAACGACATGCCCATGCTCTTCGACAACGAGGGCAGCGGCTTCATTCACCTCGACGCCGCCCCCGTGTCCGGCGGCACCGCCGGCGCCAACGGCTTCGCAGGGATCGTGTACCAGAACCCCACGGCGACGTCGGGCGGGGTCGAGATCGATCCCTCCCTCGGCGGGGGGACGAAGGGCGCGGTCCAGGGTCAGGTGCTCGCCTACAGCCTCACCTTCTTCGGGGGAGGCACCGGGACCGGCATCGACTTCAGCAACGGCTACGGTGCGTCGAGCGCTCCCAACGTGGGCACCTCGGGGCACAACGAGTCGGGGATCATCGGCGTCCCCAGCCCCTCGATCTCGGGGTCGGGGAACGGTGTCGAGACCTTCACGCTCAACTACACCGACGAGTGGGCGCTCGACGCCTACGACGTGTACCTCAAGGTCAACGGCGGCAGCCCCGTCTTCTTCTCCCAGGGCATCTGGGACTCGGCCCCGGCGCCGAACAGCAGCCTGCCGCCGGCCGCCAACACCCCGGGTGACGGCGCCGCCGCCTATCCCGCGTACGGCACCGCCGCGAGCGGCTCGGTCGCCGGCGGCAATGGCACGTACAGCACCAAGATGGACTCGACGACGGGCATCTACGACGACTGGACGTTCAC
This sequence comes from Candidatus Dormiibacterota bacterium, assembly GCA_035544475.1. Lineage (GTDB taxonomy): Bacteria > Chloroflexota > Dormibacteria > Aeolococcales > Aeolococcaceae > CF-96. The sequence continues at coordinate 7,341 of DATKEY010000162.1, forward strand.
CTACCCCGACCATTCGACGATGGAGGTGAGCGGGCAGTGGACCTGGGGCCACCAGATGGATATCAGCGGAGCCAACTCGGGGAACAACCTGGCGACGATCAAGTACACCTTCCCGGTCCCCTACGGCTCCACCGTGAGCATCCAGATCTTCATGACCGACGGCGACCACTGCGGCGACTACGCCACCTCCAACTACACCTTCAACAACATCGGACAGCCCGCCGGCGGTCAGCAGAGCGCCGGTTCTGTGCTGATCGAGGAATGAGAGTCCAACGCCGCCGCCGCGGCCGCAGCCGCGGCCAGGCCGTGGTCGAGCTCGCGATCGCGCTGCCCGTGATCGTCCTCGTCGCGCTGGGCATGACCGACCTCGCCCACGGCTACTCCATGAGCGACGAGATCACCGGCGCCTCGCGCGCGGGGATGCGCGCCGGGATCCAGACCGACACGATCGACATCGGTGACGCGATCCGCTCCGAGCCGAACACCGCGATCCCCAACACCGTCGCCGCCTGGGGCAACGAGGGCATCGGTCAGTCGGACGCCAGCTGCAATGGCGCGGGGACCTCGTGCGGCGACCCCAACGGCTGCACGAGCACCTCGGTCTGGCTTTCGGGCCAGGTGGCCTGCTTCGCGGTGCGGAGCTGCCGGCTCACCAATGCCGCGGGGAGCAGGTACACCTGCGCGCCCGGCTCCTTCAGCGGCTGGCAGGTGCGGCCCGTGCCCTGCAACCCGTCACCCTGCGGCAGCGCCCAGCAGGGCCCCAACGGCGACGGCATCGACGTGGTCGTCGTCTACCGGTACCGGCCCGTGTCGCTGGAGATCGCCTCCCTCGGCACCGGCGGCACCATCTACCTGCGCGCCGAGACCCAGGGGCTCGAGATCTACTACTGACCTCCGAGTCGAACGGCATCTCGGGCGGCCACTCGGGGCTTGGCGGCGAAGACGATCGTCCCCGCGCGGGCGCGGGCGAAGATCAGCTGCCGGCGGCCGCCGGCGCGGGCTGACCCTCCTCTTACATCTCTTCGCCGGGTCTTTACCGATCCTTCGGGGCGGCGGGTCGAGACTTCCCCCGTCAGCGCGCCGGGACACCGGCGGGCTGAGTCGCCACGCGTGGATCTGATCTTCGGCCACCGCTCCGTAACGGCGCCGTGACCGGTAATCGGTGGCGCGCGGGAGGACACTTCTCGGGACGGCTGGCGGCGTCACCCGAGTGTCCCCTCACCCCTCCCGACGGGGCCGCCGCGGCCGGTTGCCGCTGAATGCAGCGAGTTGTGGATTGACCGTGCCCTCGCGCCGCTCTGTCGCCTCTTCGACGCCCACGCGGGCCGGTGGTGTCCGCCGTCGACGGCGGTCCGAGCGCGCGGTCGGCATGGTCGAGTTCGCCCTGATGGCACCGGTGATCTTCCTGCTGCTCTTCGGGATCGTCGTCGCCGCGATCGTGGTGACGAACATGGTCCAGCTGCAGAACACCGTGCGCGACGCGGCGCGTGCCGCCGCGGTCTGTGGCGGCAAGGTGGCGCGTCAGCACGAGGTCAGCCCGCCGACCCTTCCCGGCGGCCTGCCCTGCACCAGCGCCAGCCTGCCGGCGTTCTTCAACGCCCACCTCAGCGCCATCCCCACCGGAAGCATCCAGCCCTACCTCTGCGTCGAGGTCAGCGGCGCCTGCAGTGCGGTCCCGGCGACCTCGACGAACGTGTTCGACGGCTGCAGCCAGGGCCAGACGATCGAGGTTCAGGCCTCCTATCCGCAGCCGCTCTACCTGCCCCTGATCGGGAACGTCTTCGGCACCGGCGGGGGCAACACGAGGACGCTCAGCGCCTCGGCGACCGCGGTGTGCGAGCAGTGAGCCGGCGCCTCGGAGGCCGGCGACATCGCGGCCGGCGCGGGCAGGCGCTCATCGAGGTGGCGATCGCCAGCCCCGTGCTCGTCGTGCTGCTCGCCGGTGGGGCCCAGTTCGGCTCCCTCGCCTTCGGCCAGGTCACCGTCGACACCGCCGCCCGCGAGGGGGCGCGCACCGCCGTCTCCAGCCCGGTCTCGTCGCTGGGGTCCTTCTTCAGCGCCTCCGGTCCCACGACGACGGTGTGCCAGGGCCAGGCCAGCTATCCCGGGAACCCCGTGTGCCAGGCGGTGCTCGACTCGCCGGGCAACTACGGTGTCCTGGGCTTCGCTCCCAAGAACTTCGTGATCACGATCACGGCCAACCAGCCGGCGGGCGGCCCTTGGTCGCGCCTGCCCGGCGACGACATCGTGCTCGCCTCGGCGTGCGGCGGCACCGAGGTGAAGGGGACGGTGAGCATGCCCGACGGCAGCAACGCCTCTGGGGTCGACGTCTCCGCCTCCGGCTCCGGCGTCACCGGCACCGGCACCGGCACCAACGGCAGCGGCGCCTACACGCTCTGCCTCGGTATCCCCACCGTCGAGAGCGTCACGATCGCCGCGACCCTGACGGTCAACGGCTGCGCGGAGACCGCCCAGGTCACTCAGACGATGCCGCCTGCCGGGGCGGTCATCGGCGTCAACCTCACCCTGCAGCCCTGCCCCACGCCGACGCCGACCCCCACGGCGAGCCCGACTCCCTCGCCCTCACCGAGCACGCCACCGCCGACGCCCTCGTCCACGCCCTCGGCCACGCCGTACACGTGCACGGCGGCCCAGCAGGCCCTCGACGGCACCTACGTCACCGTGAAGGTCTCCTATCCCATGCCGGTCTTCATCCCGTTCGTCGGCCAGCTCTTCTCCGACCCGGGCAACGGCTCCCAGCGCACCATCACCTCGCAGGTGACGATGCGGGTCGAGCCGTGCACGTTGACCCAGGGCCACTGAGATGACCGTGACGCGCCGTCGCCGCGCCGGCCAGGGGGGCCAGACGATCCCGATCATCGCGATCGCGGGGGCCGCGATCCTCGCCTTCACCGCGATCGCGACCGACCTCAGCCTCCAGACCCACTACCGCCGCAACCTCCAGAACGTCACCGACTCCGCCGCGCTCGCCGGCGTGCGCGATCTCGGTGCTCTCGCCAACCAGCCCGATCGGGTGAGCGCCGTCGGCGACGCGCTGACCACGGTGGCCAACTCCCTCAAGCTGCCCGCCTTCGGCACCGCCTGGAACGGCAGCCCGTCCTGCTCGGGGAGCCAGTGCGACGTGTCCCTCACCTCGGGGGCCTACACCGTCACCGTCAACGTCCCGCCGAAGGACACTCCGACCGCCGCCTACCGCGCCTGGCCATACCTGGAGGTCGAGCTCCATCAGGCGAGCCAGAACTCCTTCGGCGGCGTCGTGGGCCAGACCTCGTCGACCGAGGGGGCCCGCTCGGTCGGCTACCACTTCGCCGCCAACCAGCCGTTCGGCTTCGCCCTCTACGCCGAGAACCTGATCGGCAACGGCAACGACGGCGAGGCGGTCGCGGGCAATGTCTACGCGGACCGGAGCATCAATCCGCAGTCCAGCGGTCACGCCGGCTTCTGCGCCGACATCGTGAACGGGACTCGCTCCTACGTCGTCTTCGGCAGCCCGCAGAAGGGCGACTCCGGGTACAACAACGACGGCCAGTGGGACGTGAAGCCGCAGAGCGCCGACCGCGTGAATCCGGTGTTGAACTGCTCGGGGACCGGTTCGGGGACGGTCAACGAGACCGCCACCGCCGGCCCCACCAACTGCGGCTCGGTCACGGTCCAGGGGGTCACCCTGAACACCTCCTACAACACCTTCATCAACGCCTGCGTGGCCAGCCCCAAGATCCAGCCGCCGGCTCTGACCGGGCCGTCGGACAACGGGGTCCAGCACGTCTGCGGTGGCAACACCGCCCTGATCGGCGGCGTGTGGCAGCCCGGGGAGTACTCGTGCTCCACCGGGTCGGCGCTCCCTGCGGGGAGCAACAGCTTCGCCGCCGGCGTCTACACCATCGACCACAACTCGAGCTGCAACCCCAAGTCGTGCTTCGACCTCGACTTCAGCCGGGTCAGCACCACGCTCACCGGGGTCACCTTCCTGCTCAAGAACGGGGCGACGGTCGGCGTGGAGAAGGGCGCCACGGTCAGCATCGATCCCCTCAGCTCACCCCCCTGCCACGTCAACAGCAGCGCCGACTGCCGGTACTCCTTCTTCGACCCCACCTCGGCCTCGTCCGTCTACGTGATCGACCTGAGCTCGAGCCTGACCGCCTTCGGCACCATGTACCTGGCCAACGGCTCGGTCCACGTCGACAGCAACGCCTTCGTCTTCATCGACGGCGGCCAGGCGATCGTGAACACCTGGGACGTCCAGAGCGGCTTCCACCCGAACCCGGACGTCATCTACAGCGGGACGAACTCGGCCCCCCAGAACGAGGTGGTCAAGCTGGTGGAGTGAGCCGGGCCGGTAACGGGCCCTGCCCCCGCGGTGACGCGCTGGGAACGGTGACGTGACTCGGCCCCCGAAGTGGGCGGGGGCCGAAGAGGATGTCGGCGATGACCCCAGGCATCCCCCGTCCCGCCATGTCCGGCCGCCGGGCGATGCGGCTTCACGCCGCTTCCTCCCTCTTCTTTGACGCGAGCGAGACGAGGGCCCACGATCGCGTCGGGGGCGCCCCCGGTCGTCCTCCGGCTCTCGCCCATGCCCGGAGGAGGAGGTAGTGGCGAGACGTCACCGTCCCGCGACGGCCGCCCATCCGTTGCGCTCTCAGCGCCGGCGGGAGCGGGCGGTGGGCATGGTCGAGTTCGCCCTCGTCGCCCCCCTCTTCTTCGTTCTCCTGTTCGGCCTCATCGTCGGGGCGATCGTCTCCATGAACGTCGTCCAGCTCAACAACGTGGTTCGCGACGGGGCTCGGATCGCCGGCCTCTGCGGAAGCGGGGCGGACAGCTCGGTGACGATCCCCGAGAACCCTTCCGGTTTCCAGACCTGCAGCACCGCCAACGTCGAGTACTACATCGT
>DATKEY010000163.1:0-8880 GCA_035544475.1 Candidatus Dormiibacterota bacterium
CGACGGACTGGAGCGCGACGGCGCCGTGCAGCGGCCGGTTGCCGCTGACCACGAGCACGATCGGGGCGAGCTCGCCGGTGGGGAGATGGCCCGCGATGGTCTCGGTGCCGAGCCGCGAGTCCGCCGAGCCCGGCAGCTCGCGGGAGAGGTCGAAGGACTGGTGGAAGCCCGCGAGCCCGCTCGCGCAGAGGAGCAGCACCGCCACCGTCGCCAGGCTCACCGCGACCGGGTGCGATCGCACCAGCCGTCCGAGCCGTGGCCACGCGACGCCGCGGTGGCGCCGCGCCGTCCGAAAGGCGCGGCCGCCGACCAGCTCGAGGAGCGCCGGGGTGAGGGTGAGCCCGGCGGCGACGGTCACCGCGACGGCGATGCCGGCGGCGGGTCCGATGGTGCGGTACACCCCCATCCGGGCGGTGAGCAACGACAGGAACGCCGCGATCACGGTCGTCCCGGAGGCGGCGATCACCGGGCCGGTGGTGCGCCGAGTCCGCCGCACCGCGGCGGTGACTCCGGCTCCCCGCGCCACCTCGTCGCGGTAGCGGGAGACGAGGAAGAGACAGTAGTCGGTCCCCGCGCCGAAGACCATGACGACCATCAGGGTGGTGGCGAGGGTCGAGACCTCGAGCCCGTGCCCGGCGAGGATGCCGATCAGCCCCAGCGACACCGCGAACGCGACGCCTGCGGTCACGAGCGGCACGAGCGCTCCGGTGAGCGAGCGGTAGACGTAGAGGAGGATCGCGAGCACGAGCACCACCGAGACCACCGCGGTCCGGGTGAAGCTCGCCGTGACCGCCGCGGTCTCGTCGGAGCTCAGGCCGGCGACGCCACCGAGGTGGTGGGTGAGCCCCGCGGGCGCGGTCGCGTCGAGGAGACGCCGGAGGTCGGTGACCGCCCGGTCGGCCGCGCCGGTGAACGGCGCCGCGCGCAGCCCCACGATGAGCAGGGAGGTGGTGCCGTCCGGGGACGTGAGCACCGAGGACAGCCGGGAGAGCCCGGTCGGCGACTCGACGCTCGCGACCGTCCGGGCCATGGCCGGTGCCGCGAGGTCCTGGCTGAGCCGCGTCTCGTAGGCGCGGTCGGCAGCGGTGAGCCCGCCCGGCCGGCTCAGGACGATGAGCGCGGAGTCGAGCGACGGGTCGTGGGGGAAGAGCTCGTGGACGAGCCGCCCGGCCTGCTGCGAGGGGGCGTCGTGGGGGAGGAGCGCGGTGTCGTCCTGCACCGCGACGGTGGTGAGCGACGGCGAGGCGACGAGCACGGCGGCGGCGACGGCCAGCCAGGCGACGACGACGAGGACCGGACGGCGCAGCAGGCGGCGGACACCCCCGCCGCGGTCGGGATCAGACACGTCGCGTCCCCCGCCTCTCCCTGATCCTGACTGCCGAGTATAGACCCAGAGTCCAACTTTGGCGAGGGACCGCGGGCGGCCACCCGGGCCGCTCCGTCATCCTGTCCGGCGATGGCGGCGCTCGTACCCACGGCCCCCGAGGCGGCCGGCCCTGAGGCCCCGCCTGCTCCGCAGCGGCCGGTGCCCGCGCGCCGGTGGGGGCGTCTCGCCGTCGGCGCCGCGCTCGTCCTCCTCGTCGGTGCGGCGGCCGTGCTCCGCCTCGCGCGCCTCGGCGACCAGCCCGGCGGCCTCTTCCAGGATGAGGCGGCCGAGGGCCTCGACGCCTGGCGCCTCCTCCACCAGCCGGGATTCCACCCCCTCTTCTTCGCCGACGACGGCGGCCGTGAGGTCACCTTCGCCTACATCGTCGCCGCGGTCTTCCACGTCACCGGCTCGGGCGTCGTCGCGCTGCGGGCGACCGCGGCGGTGCTCGGAGCCCTCGCGGTGGCGGTCACCCCTCTGGCGCTGCGCCGTTTCGGAGCCGCCGCCGTGATCGGGGGCACGGCCTGGGCCGCGGGATCGACCTGGTTGCTCGCGGTCGACCGCGACGGGATGCGCAACGTCCTCGTGCCCCTGGTCGGGACCCTCGCCCTCGCCGCTCTCCTCGCCTGGGGCGACCGGCCCGCCGGACGCCGCCGCGCTCTCCTCGCCGGCGCCGCCTGCGGTCTCGGGCTCTGGACCTACCAGCCGCTCAAGCTGCTCCCCCTCGTCGTGGCGGCATGGCTGCTCTGGCTGCGCCGCTCCGACCCGGTCCGGTGGCGGGCGATGCGGACTGCCCTGCCCGCGGCGTTCGCCGCCTACGCCGCCCTCGCTCTCCCCATCGCCGTCGCCGCGGCCATGGACCCGAGCTCGTACTTCGGGCGGGGCCTCGCCGTCACCACCGGCGAGGGCGATCCCGGGGTGGGCGCAGTGCTGACCCACGTGCTCCGCACCCTGGGGATGTTCGGGGTGCTCGGCGACCCCAACCCCCGTCACGACGCGGGCGGCCTCCCGCTCCTCCCGGCCACGGTCCTCATCCTCGCCCTCGCGGGAGCGGTGCGCTGCTGGCGGGGACGGCGCGACCCGGGGATGCGGCTGGTGCTCGCCGGCGTGCCGGTGATGCTGCTGCCGCCGCTCGTCGCCACCGAGGGCGGCGCACCGCACTTTCTCCGCGCCCTCGGGCTCGCACCCTTCTGTGCCGCCCTCGTCGGCCTCGGCGTCGCCGAGGCGGTCGACGCCAGCCGGCGTCTGCGCGGTCGAGCCGGTGCCGCGTTCGCCGCGACGGCCGCGTCGCTGCTGATCGCGATCCCCGCCGCCATCGGGACAGCCGCGTACTTCGATCGCCCCGTCGCCAGTCGCTACTCCGCGTACTCCTTCGACCTGGTGGCGACGGCCCGGATTGCGGCGGCCCATCCCGGCAGCATCGTGGTCCTCGACGACTACCGGGCGCTGGTGGTGCGCTTCCTCGACGCTGGCGGCCCGGTCACCGTCGCGCGTCCCGGCCGGCGCCTCCACCCTCCGCCGGGGACGGCCGTGCTCGCCCTCCGCCGGAGCACCCTGGCCACCGCTCTGGGGACGGCGACCGCGGAGCGCGCGACGGTGGCCGAGCGGGATCCCTCCGGGGCACCACGGGTGTGGGTCGTGGGCACCCGATGACCGTCCTCGCCGAGCGGGTCGCCGCGCCCGCCCGCCCCCGCGCCCGGCTGTCCGGGTACGCCGCCGGGCTCACGGCGATCGGCGCCGCCGGGCTCGCCGCCCGGCTCGTCCTCCTCGGCCGCCAGCCGATCTCCCGGGACGAGGCCTTCACCGCGGTCGTCGCGCGGCGTTCCTGGGCGGGGATGCTCGACGTCGTGCGGCACGACTCGGCGCCGCCGCTCAGCTACATCCTCGATCACATCGCCACCGCGTTCAGCTCGAGCCCGTCGCTGCTGAGGCTGCCCTCGGCGCTCGCCGGCGCCGCCGCGATCCCGGTCGCCGCGGCGCTCGGCCGCCGGCTCGGCGGCGACCGCGCCGGGCTCGGTGCCGCCGCGGTCTGTGCCGCGCTGCCGTCGCTGGTCATCCCGTCGCGCGATGCGCGGATGTACGCGCTCGCCGCGACCCTGGTCATGGCCTTCGCGCTCGTGCTCTGGCGGGCCCTCGAGAGGCCCGACCGCGGCCGCCTCGCCGTCCTCGCCGCCGTGACCGCGGCGTCGCTGCTCACCCACTACCTCGACGCCGTCGCCCTGGTCGCGGCGGTGGCGGCGGCGGCGCTCGTCCTCCCGGACCGGCGGGCGCTGCCGCGCATCCTCGCCGCGGTGGCGGCCGGCTCGCTGCCGCTCCTCGCGTGGCTGCCGCTCGCCCACGCCCAGGCGGCCCATGCCGGCCAGCCGTTCTGGGCGTCCGGGCTCGGCCCGGCGCCGACGCTCGGGATCATCACCCAGCTGCTCGCCGGGCCCGGGGTCGACAAGGCGCTCCCCGAGCACACCCTGCTCGTCAGCGCCCAGACGTGCTCGTTCGTCGGCGCCTCGCTCGCCGGTTTCGTCGTGCTCGTCGGCCTCGCCCGGCCGGTGCGTTCGGGATGGCGCGGCGGCTGGTACCTCACCGTCGCCGGGCTCGGGGGGATCGGCATCCTCTGCCTGCTCAGCCTGCGCAGCCCGACCTGGGACGCCCGGTACGCGAGCGTGCTCTGGCCGCCGCTCGTCCCCCTGCTCGGACTCGGGCTCGCCTGGCTGCGGCCGGTCGCGGCGCTTCCGGTGGCGGGGATGGCGGCGGCGGCTCTGCTCGCCGCCTTCCTCCAGACCCGCCCCGACGTCGGCGCCGTCGCCGCCGCGCTCCGCGGCCGGGTGGGCCCGGACGACGTCGTCCTCGCCGCCCCCGGCACCTACCTCCAGCTCCTCGCCGAGGCCGACCCGGTGACCGCATCGCGGACCCACGTCCCGGCGGCGTCGGTCGGCTGGTTCTGGGGCGTCGCCGCCTACCCGCCCGGGGCGCTCTTGCCCGTCCTCCCCGCCTGGGCGCAGACGGTGCGGGTCGTCGCCGCCCGCGACGACGCACCGGTCCCCGCTCCGGCCGGCCACGACCTCAGCGGACGGAGCTGCGCCACCCTCGTGTGCGTCGAGGTCTACTCGCGCGCCGCGAGATAGCGGGCCCGGGACTCCTCGATCTCCCGCTCGGCGGCGGCGCGGTCGAGCCAGCCGAGAATCTCGGTCTGCTTCCCCGGCTCGATCTGCTTGTAGATGTCGAAAAAGTGGCGGACCTCGAGCATGAGGAAGTCGGGGACGTCGGCGAGGTCCTGCCAGGTCGTGCGCGGGTCGTCGTCGAGGACCGCGAGGACCTTGGCGTCGCGGCCGTTCTCGTCGGCCATCGCGAGGACGCCGACCGGGCGCACCCAGAGGTGGCAGCCCGGGAAGGTCGGCTCGTTGAGGACGACGAGGCAGTCGAGAGGGTCGCCGTCCTCGGCGAGGGTGTGGGGGACGAAGCCGTAGTCGCCCGGGTAGCGGGTGGCGGTGAAGAGCTCGCGGTCGAGCCAGATCGCGCCGCCCTCGTGGTCCATCTCGTACTTGTTGCGGCTCCCCTTGGGGACCTCGACGACGACCTCGACCCGCATCGGCTCACCTCGCATGGGGCCCGCCGGCCCGTCCGCCCGCGTCGCTCGATGATGACGCTGTTGTCTCGCCGCCGTCACCGAACCCCGCCACGCGGCCCGGGCAGGCGGATAATCGCGCCCGATGACGCAGCTCGCCGATCCACCTGCGCCCCCTGACACCACCCCGCCGCCTCCGTCCGAGGGTGGAGGTGGAGGCGGAGGCGGCGGTCGCAAGCTGGTCCGCGACCTCCTCGAGGTGCTCGCCCTCGCGATCGCGCTCTACGTCGTCATCACCATCTGCCTGCAGACGGTCCGCGTCGACGGTCCGAGCATGATCCCGACGCTGCAGAACAACGACCTGCTCTTCGCCGACAAGCTCACCTACCACCTGCACGCGCCCGAACGCGGCGACATCGTGGTCCTCAAGCAGCCCGGCGACCTCAACCGCGACATCATCAAGCGGATCATCGGCGTCCCCGGGGACACCATCGAGATCGACGGCAACTACCACGTCGTCAACGGGCAGCCCCGTCCCGCGGTGCTCATCAAGCCGGCGGGCGCGAAGGACTTCGCGGTCCTCCCCGAGCCCTACCTGCCCAACCAGACCACCGATCCGTGGACCGACGTCGACATGTGCTGCGACAGCAGCGGCAAGGCGAGCAAGACCCCGCAGGCCCTGCTGATCCCCAAGGACGAGTACTTCGTCATGGGTGACAACCGCAACGTCTCGCTCGACTCGCGGTACCTCGGGCTCATCCCGCGCAACAACATCATCGCCCGCGCGCGTCTGCGCATCTGGCCGCTGAGCAGCTTCGGGCTGCTGAGCCGCGGACCCGCGCTTGCGACCGCGCTGATCCTGCCCCTCCCGTGGGGCCTCTTCCGCCAGCGACGCCGCGTCGCGGCGCTGGTGGCGGCGAAGCGCCGGGCCTAACCGGTGGGGAGCGCCTCGGCCGCGGCCGCGGGGTCGCCGTGCTCGCGCATCACGCAGTCGATCGCGGCGCGAACGACCGCGGTGGGGGTGAGCGCCCCTCCGCTCGCGTGCGAGGCCTCGCAGACGGCGAGCACCCACCTGCGCTGGTGCTCGGCGAGCTGGTTGGTGAGGCGCTGATCGTCCCGCTGCAGCCAGGGCGTGATGGCGGGCTGTCCGGCCCCGGCCCCGGCACCCGCGGGGGAGGGGAGGAGGGTGTCGTCGGACAGGGGGGTCTCGGTGGTGCTCATGAGGCCATCATGGCGCGCTCACGAGAGAGCGACAAGGGCCGAGTGTCAGCGCCCCCGATCAGTCGCCGGCGTGCGGAGCGGTCGAGGGATGCTCGACGGCGCGGCCGGTGATCGTCGCGTGCTCGGTGGTGAGCGCGCGGGTCACCGCGGCGATCAGCTTGGGGACGGGGAACGGCTTGCGCACCACCTCGATGTCGAGGAGCGCGAGGCTGTCGGCGGAGCGCCACAGCCCCTCGTCCCCGGTGACGATGAGGCAGGGCATGTCGGGATGGAGGGAACGGATCTCCATCACGCTGTCGAGCCCGGTCGTCCCCGGCATCCGGAAGTCGGAGACGAACACGTCGGGACACAACCCCTCGCGGACCAGTCTCACCGCCTCGACACCGTCGTGGGCGGGAATGACCCGGTGACCGCTCCCCTCGAGGACGAGGCAGATCATGCGGAGAAGATCCGGGGAGTCCTCCGCGACAAGGATCGTTGCCATTCCCCTCCACCACGCTAACACGGCGCGAACGCCGCGCCCTGGGACATCCCTTCAAACGCCAAGGCCGGTGCGCTCTTGCGAGCCGGTGTCCCACCAGAGGGTCACGATCCCGCGGGCGCGGCCGGTGATCACCCAGCGTCCCTCCTCGTGGACGAGCCAGGGTGCGAGCACCTCGAGGATCTCGCGGTCACGGTCGGCCGGGAGGCAGAGGCGGCGGCGGAACCCCGCCACCAGGTCGTCACGAGAGTGGAAGTGGAAGCTGCGCCGCCGCTCCCAGCGCTCGACGGCCGGCCTGATCCCGAGCTCCCGGACCACCGCGACGGCGTCCTCCCAGCCCGGCCCCCGCGGGCGCTCGAGCTGCCAGAAGTGGCGCCAGAGGGCCTGGTCCTCTTCGCTGACCCGTGGATGCAGGTCGGTGATCTCGACGACGACGCGGCCGAGCGCCGCCGCCGAGAGCGCGCGGACGAAGGCGGGCAGGTCGGGGCAGTTGTAGAGGACGTGGCCGCAGACGACGACGTCGGCGGTGCCCGCGACCGGGGCGACGTCCGGCCAGCGGCCGAGAACCGTGGTGGCGGCGCCGCTCGCCGCGAGCATCTCCTCGGCGGTGTCGACGGCGACGACGTGGGCCCCGGCGTCCGCGAGCGGGCGCGACATCGCCCCCCCGCCGGCGCCGACGTCGAGCACCCGGCCTCCGGGCGGCAGCGCCTCGAGGGCGCGACGGTGGGAGATCGTGAGCGGTGCACCGGCCACCGCGAGGAAGGGCTCGACCGGCAGCCGCCAGGGGTCCGCCGGGGCCTGGGCGAGGATCGCCGGGGGCAGGGCCCACGCTTCGAGCGCGGCGCGCCACGCCAGCGCGGCGGGTCCGCCGTCCCCCCCGGCGGCCTCGGTCACCCGCCCCAGCGCCTCCCGGGCGGAGCCGAGCGCGCGGCGCGCCCCACCGGCGCGGTGCGGTCGTCGGGATCGGGCGGCAGCACCATCCCGACGGAGAGGGCGTCGGCGAGGGCGCGCAGCCGCGAGTAGAACCCGGCGGTGTGCGGCGAGCGGGTGAGCCGCAGCGCGCTGAAGTCGAAGTGATGGACCCACTCGTGGAGGAGGGTGTTGAGGAACACCTTCGGCGCCACCACCTGGCCGCGCACCGCGGTGCGGTGGTAGATCCGGATCCGCGCCCGGCTGACCTCTCCGTCCTCGAACCAGCAGCGGTAGTACCCGTACGTCTTCGACTGCAGGCGCCGGCCGTCGTGCTGGTTCACCTGCCGGCGGTCGGCGACCACGAGCTCGACCCGCCCGATCCCGGCGGAGGCGGAGAGCTCGTCGACGAGCAGCTGGCCGAGATGGCGGCGCTCGTGGGGGTCGTCGCTCACGTCCAGCAGCCGGAGCGCGAGCCCGCGGGCGACCACGGTGGGCCGGACGGGCAGCCCGGTGCTGCGCTGGCTGCGACGGTAGGCGGCGTCGGGGTCCTGGCCGAACATGCGCTCGTTCCAGTATACGGCGGGTCGACCTTCCGGACCCTCGATCGCGGGTCCGGTCAGCGGCGGTCCATGCCGATCACGAGCACCGCGGCGGCCACGACGAAGAGGCCGCCTCCCAGATACCGCCAGACGTCCGGCCCGGGGAGGAAGAGAACCACGAGGGCGACCAGGAGCACCACGCTCGCCGCCCCGGTGAGCGACCCCCGCCTCTCCCGCCGCCGCCCCTCGCCGGGCTCGGACGGCGGAGGCGCATTCGTGGCCATCGCGCGGAAGTATGTCGCCGCCCGGCGCGCCGTGGCCTGAACCGACGGTGACCCGCTCGTGGCTCGCGTACGATGCGGTTGGGCCGAGCTGGCGGAATGGTAGACGCGGTGGTCTTAAAAACCACTGGGGCAACCCGTCCGGGTTCGAATCCCGGGCTCGGCACGCTCAGCGGCGGTCGGCGCGGCGGATCCAGCTGGTTGCGAGCATGCCCGCGGCGGTCAGCTCCAGGAGGACGCCGACGACCGCCATGGGGGCGCCACTCCCCGAGCCGAGGACGCAGCCGCTGCGCCCGGGTGGGCACTCCGGAGACGAGTGCAGCTCCCACGCCCAGATCAGCACCGTGAGCCCGGCGGTCGCGATGACGACCCCCAGGACCAGCCGCGCCCACCACCGGACCCGGAGCGCACGCATCAGGGCGCCCGGCGCACCTCCTGGACCAGCCAGCCGTTGCCGTCGGGGTCCTGGAAGCTGAGGAAGGAGCCGTAGTCCCGGCGCTCGGGGTCGGGGCCGGGCGTCT
>DATKEY010000164.1:0-34611 GCA_035544475.1 Candidatus Dormiibacterota bacterium
GTCTGCGCTGGCGCGCGAGTTCTACGAGGTGGATCGACTCTCGGCCTTCTTCGACATCATCCATCAGGACCCGGTGCTCTCCCAGGTCAAGCTCATCGCCGAGCCCTGGGACGTCGGCGAGGGCGGCTACCAGGTCGGCAACTTCCCGGTGCGCTGGGCGGAGTGGAACGGCCGCTACCGCGACACCGTGCGCGACTTCTGGCGGACCCAGGCGCGGGGTGTGAGCGACCTCGCCTACCGGCTCACCGGCTCGAGCGACCTCTACCAGGGCGACGGTCGCGGCCCCTTCGCCTCGGTGAACCTCGTCACCGCCCACGACGGCTTCACCCTGCGCGACCTCGTCTCCTACAACACCAAGCACAACGAGGCCAACGGCGAGTCGAACCGCGACGGCACCGACGACAACCGCAGCTGGAACTGCGGGGTCGAGGGCGAGACCGACGATCCGGCGATCGTCCGGCTGCGCGAGCGCCAGCGCCGCAACCTCATGGCGACGGTCATGCTCTCCCAGGGCTGCCCGATGATCGTCCACGGCGACGAGCTCGGCCGCACCCAGCAGGGCAACAACAACGCCTACTGCCAGGACAACGAGATCTCCTGGATCGACTGGGCGAACGTCGACCGGACGATGCTCGAGTTCACCCGCCGGGTGCTCGCGCTGCGCCACGCGCAGCCGGTGCTGCGCCGCCAGCACTTCTTCGAGGGGCAGGTCGGCCGCGGCGTACGGCGCAAGGACATCGTCTGGTTCCGCACCGACGGCGTCGAGATGGACGACGAGGACTGGGGCGACGAGCAGCGCCGCTCGCTGGGGATGCTCCTCAACGGCGAGCTCATCCCCGAGCGCGACGACCTCGGCGACCGGATCCGCGGCGACACCCTGCTGGTCCTCCTCCACGCGCACTGGGAGGACGTCGCCTGGCGTCTGCCCTCGGGATGGGGCGAGCGCTGGGAGGTGCTCCTCGACACCGCGCTCCCCGACGAGGCGCCGGGAGCCCGCACGCTCTCCGCGGGCGAGGAGCTGACCCTCGTCGGCCGTTCGCTCGCGGTGCTCCGCAGGCTCTAGCGCGCGGTGCGCCGTGGAGGCTGGAGAAGCACCACGCCGGCGAGCATCGTGGCGACGCCGAGCGCGAGGGAGTAGCCACCGCCCGCGGTGCTGAGGTCCGAGGAGAAGAGCCCGCCGAGGAGGATGTGGGGGTCGACCTCGCCGGCCACGGTGATCCCGAACCACAGCACGAGGAAGGCGACGAGCGCCTCCCAGCGCGACGGCTGGAGGACCCCCCTCAGCGCAGGCCACGCGATGCCCACGACGGCGACGCAGGCGAGGCAGCACGCGATCCCGGCGATCACCCCGGAGTCGAAGGCGTGCACCGGCGCAGGCTCGGGCCGCGCCTGCATGGTCGCGAGCGGGAGGAGCACGATGGTCAGCAGCACCGTCGCCACCCCGGCGACGAGCAGCCCGCGGCCGAGCGCCGCGTACCGCGGCGGCGCCTGCGGCGCGGTCTCCACCGGCGGCGGGACGGGGACGTGCACCCCGGTGCGCAGGAAGGCGTCGCGCTCACGGTCGAAGTGGGCGCGGCGCGCGCCGGAGAGGAGCACGCTCCTCGCCTCGTTGATCTCGGCGAACCTCCGCGACGCGCGCACCCCGCCCTGGTTCACGTCGGGGTGATGGCGCTTGGCGAGCTCCCAGAACGCAGCCTTGATCTGCGCATCGTCGGCGTCGGAGTCCACACCGAGGACCGCGTAGTGATCACGAAACGCGGTGGCCGGTTCCGCCGGGCTCATGACGGCGGCATGCTACACGCCGCCGTGGTGCACCGTCGCATCCAGTCCACCGCGAGCGCGTTGGCGCGGGCGAGGTCGGCGCCGGTGAGGTTGTGGGTCGCGCCCGGGAAGCTCACGAATCGTGTGGTCACGTCCGCGGCGCGCAGCGCGGCGACGGTCGCGGCGGTCCATTCCGCGGGGATCTGCTCGTCGGCCTCGCCCTGAAGGACGAGCACCGGCGGCCCGCCGGCGCGGAGGAAGCCGCGCGGGGAGATGAGCGCGTACGCGGCGGGATCGGTGTCGGGGCTGCCGAGCGGGCCGGTGCCACCGGGGTGGCGGGTCCACCACTTCCGCGCGTTGTCGGCCATGTCGGTGCTCACCGGGGCGTAGAGCACGACCGACCTCACCCGGGCGTCGATGACCATGACGAGCTCGGCGACCCCGCCGCCGTTGCTGTGACCGGAGACCGAGACCCGACCCGGATCGGCCTGGGGAAGGGTGGGGAGCGCGCCGATCAGGTCCATGACCTCCACCGCCTCGGCCTCGATCGGCACGAGGTCGGGCTCGCCGGGCGCCGAGCCGGCGTACCCGGGATAGTCGGGCGCGACGGTGAGGATCCCCGCGGCGGCATAGGCGTCGGCGTACTTCGTCGAGTCCTGGCCGGGCCGGTAGACGGCCGCGGGGATGTAGCCGTGGTCGACGACGGCGACCGGGAAGGGACCGCGGCCCGCGGGGATGTCGGCCTCGCCCGTCATGGTGCCGCCCTGGCTCGGCCAGGTGATCCGGTAGGTCGTGTACTGCGCGGTGCCGCCGAGCCGCGCGCCGAGGGTCACCACCCCGCCGGTGTAGCTGCGGGCCCGCAGCGCCTCGATCGCGTAGGGCGGGAGCTTCGGGGAGGGGGGCCGGGGGTGGGGCGCGGGGGAGGGGTGGGGCCCAGGGGAGGGCGTCGCCGCCCGGGCCACCGGCCGCGGGCTCGGCGCCGGCGGCCGGGCGCCGGCGCCCGAGCAGGCGCCGAGCGTCAGCGCGATCAGCGCCGCCGCCAGCGGAGGGAGAGGGGAGGTCACCTCGGGATTGTCCCGCAGGGTCGGTCCCGGGGCCTTCGCTACCATGGCGGCCTCATGAGCATTCTTGGCACCCGCGTGCTCCGTACCGAGGACCCGCGCTTCCTCACCGAGGGAGGGCGCTATGTGGACGACGTCCCCCTCGAGGGCGCGCTCCACGCCGTCTTCGTCCGCTCCGCGGTCGCCCATGCCCGGCTGGTCTCGGTCGACGTCGACGAGGCCCGCCGTGCACCCGGAGTGGTCACCGTGGTCACCGCCGCCGACCTCGACATCCCGGCCCAGGCGCCGGAGCTGCCGATGGTCACGACCGAGATGGCGCGACCGGTCCTGGCGACCGGCACGGTCCGCTTCGTCGGCGAGCCGGTCGCGGCGGTTGTCGCCGAGAGCCTCGCCGCGGCGGTCGACGCCGCCGAGCTCGTCGCGGTCGACTACGACCCGCTCCCCGTGGTCGTCGACGTCGAGGAGTCGGCGAAGGACGAGGTGCTGCTCTTCCCCGAGCTGGGCACGAACGTCGCCATGCGCCTGCCCTTCCCGCCGAACGAGGGCCTCTTCGACGGCTGCGAGGTCGTGGTCGGCGGACGGTTCCGCAACCAGCGGGTCGCGCCGGGGCCGATGGAGCCGCGCGCGACGGCGGCGCGGTGGAGCGACGGCCGGCTCACGGTGTGGTCGAGCACCCAGCAGCCCCACGGAACCGCGGCCGGGCTGCGTGCGGCCCTCGGGCTGCCGACCGAGCAGGTGCGGGTCATCGCCCCCGACGTCGGCGGCGGCTTCGGCGCGAAGGACGGCAAGTACCCCGAGGACCTCGTCGTCGCCTGGCTCGCGCGGCGGCTCGAGCGGCCGGTTCGCTGGCGGGAGACACGGTCGGAGAACCTGGTCGGGATGGGCCATGGTCGGGGGCAGCTCCAGGAGGTGCGCATCGGCGGCTCCCGTGACGGTCGCATCGAGGCGCTGCGCATCGACGTCCTCCAGGACTGCGGCGCCTATCCGTCCCTCGGCGCGTTCCTGCCGTTCCTGACCAGAATCATGGCGGCGGGGGTGTACGCCATCCCCCGGGTGGAGTGCAACTCGCGCTCGGTCGTCACCAACACGACCTCGACGACGGCGTACCGCGGAGCCGGACGGCCCGAGGCGACCGCTGCGGTCGAGCGCGCCGTCGACCTCTTCGCCGCCGAGATCGGCATGGATCCCGCCGAGGTCCGGCGCCGCAACCTCGTCCCGAAGGACGCCTTCCCGTACACGACCCCGGTGGGGACGGTCTACGACTCCGGCGACTACTCCGGGGCGCTCGAGCGGCTGCTCGAGGCCGCGGACTACGCGGGGCTGCGGGCCGAGCAGGCGCGACGCCGCGGCGCCGGGGGCCCGCGCCAGCTGGGGATCGGCCTCTCCGTCTACGTGGAGATCACCAACGGCGTCCCCGGCGGCGAGTACGCCGGCCTCGAGGTGCGCCCCGACGGCACCGCCGTGGTGCGCAGCGGGACCTCGCCGCACGGGCAGGGGCACGCGACCGTCTGGGCGATGCTCGCCAGCGACCGCCTCGGCATCCCCATGGAGCGCATCGAGATGGTCTTCAACGACACCGACCTGGTCCGCTCCGGGGTCGGCACCTTCGGCTCGCGTTCGCTCCAGGTCGGCGGCATGGCGGTCGACCAGGCCGCGGTCGTGGTGCTCGACCGCGCCCGGAAGCTCGTCGCCGAGCTCCTCGAGGCCGACCCCGCGGACGTCGTCGTCGACGCGGCGTCCGGCCGGCTCCACGTCGCCGGCTCGCCCTCCGCCGGACGGTCGTGGGCGGAGCTCGCCGCGGTCGCCGCGGAGAGAGGTGAGCCCCTCGCCGCCGACGTCGACTTCCAGCCGGAGGGCGCCACCTTCCCCTTCGGCGCCCACCTCGCGCTCGTCGAGGTCGACACCGAGACCGGCGGGGTCGAGGTCCGCCGGCTCATCGCCGTCGACGACGCAGGGAGGATCATCAATCCCCTGCTCGCCGACGGCCAGCGCCACGGCGGCATCGCCCAGGGCACCGCCCAGGCATTGCTGGAGGAGGTGCTCTACGACCCCGACGGCAACCCGGTGACGTCGACGTTCGCCGACTACGGGATGATCTCCGCCGCCGAGCTGCCGTCCTTCGAGCTCATCCCCATGGAGACGCCGACGCCGCTCAACGAGCTCGGGGTCAAGGGGATCGGCGAGTCGGGGACGATCGGCGCCGGCCCGGCGGTCCAGAACGCCGTCGTCGACGCGCTCTCCCACCTCGGGGTTCGCCACATCGACATGCCCGCCACTCCCCGGCGGGTGTGGGCGGCGCTCCAGGAGGTGCGCGGATGATCCCCGCCGCGTTCGACTACCGGCGGGCGGCGAGTGTCGAGGAGGCGGTCGCGCTGCTCGCCGAGGGCGGCGAGGACGCGAAGCTCCTCGCCGGCGGGCACTCGCTGCTGCCCCTCATGAAGCTGCGGCTCGCCCGGCCATCGGTGCTCGTCGACATCGGCCGCGCCGCCGGGATGCGCCACATCGAGGAGCGCGACGGCATGCTCGCGATCGGCGCGCTCGTGCGCCACCACGATCTCGCGACCTCGGAGCTGCTGGGCGCCCGCTGCCCGCTCCTCGCCCATGCCGCCTCGATGGTCGGCGATCCGCAGGTGCGCCATCGCGGGACCGTGGGGGGATCGGTGGCCCATGCCGACCCCGCCTCCGACCTCTGCGCGGTGCTCCGCTGCCTCGACGCCGCGATGGTCGTCCAGGGACCGCACGGACGCCGGACGATCGCGGCGGCGGACTTCTTCGTCGGCTTCCTCGAGAGCGCGGTCGGCGCCGACGAGGTGCTCGTGGAGATCCTCGTCCCCACGCCGGTCGCAGGGCACGGCTGGTCGTACCAGAAGTTCACCCGCCGCGCGATCGACTGGGCGATCGTCGGCGTCGCCGCCGTCGTCGAGCCCTCGCCGGACGGCATCGCCCGGGCGTCGGTCGGGCTGGTGAACATGGGCGCGACCCCGCTGCGGGCGGCGGCGGTCGAGGCCGCGCTGACGGGCGCACCGCGCAGCGCGGTCGCCGCGGCGGCGGCGCGCGCGGCCGAGGGGACCGAGCCGGCGGCCGACATCCACGGCGACGCCGAGTACCGCGCGCACCTCGCCACCGTGCTCACCCGCCGGGCCCTCGAGGAGGCGCTGAGCCGTCTCTGACCGTCCGGTCGGTCTACGTCCCGGCGCGCATCGCCTCCGCGGCGCTGAGCACGGCGCGGACGATGTTGTGGTATCCGGTGCAGCGGCAGAGGTTGCCCTCGAGCGCGGAGCGGACCTCCGCCTCCGTGGGCGCGGGGTTCTCGCCGAGCAGCCCGACGGCGGCCATCACCATCCCCGGGGTGCAGTAGCCGCACTGCAGGCCGTGGTTCTCGCGGAAGGCGGCCTGCATCGGGTGGAGCACGCCGTCGGAGGCGAGGCCCTCGATGGTCGTGACCGCGCCGCCGTCCGCCTGGACCGCGAGCACGGTGCACGACTTCACGGACTCGCCGTCGAGGAGCACGGTGCAGGCGCCGCAGGAGGTCGTGTCGCAGCCGACGTTGGTCCCGGTGAGGCCGAGGGACTCGCGAATCAGCGAGACGAGCAGTGTCCGCGGCTCCACCTCGAGGCGGTGGGTGCGGCCGTTGACCGTGATCGCGACCGGGATCGGCACGCGCAGAGGATACACAGGCGGGCGCGAGCGCCATCCGGAGTTCGGCGAGGCGGCCGGACGGTCCCCTCCCGGTATCCTCTGGGCGACCCATTCAGGAAGGGAGGGCGGATGTGATGGTACGCAGTGCGCGGCGCCGCGCCGCGGTGATGATCGGTCTCGCCGGCGTGCTCGGCGGAGCCCTGGTCGGGTTGAGCTCGATCGACGGGGTGACGGCGACGTCCCCGGGTCACGGCTCGGGCAGCACCGGGCCGGCGTCCCAGAGCCCGAGCGGCACGCCGAGCGGTGGCTCGACCCACAGCGGGTCGCCGACCCACAAGGCGACGAGCGCGCCGACCCACAACGCGACGAGCGCGCCGACCCACACCCCCCGGTTCTCGCCGACACCGATCGGCTCGCCGACCCCGAGGGGAGCCTCGACCGCGACCCCGACGCCGACCCCCAGGACCGGCTCGCCCGTGAACTCACCGACCCCGAAGTCGGGCCCCACCTCGACGCCGACGCCTCATTCGGGCAACACCCACAACGCGAAGTGGCCGCAGGACTCGCGGGGCTGGAAGGACTGGAACGGCGGCTGGCAGGACCCGAACTGGCGGCAGGAGCACTCGCGCGACTCCCGTCACGAGCAGGGTTTCTTCCGCGATCGCGACCGCTTCTGCGACACCCACGACTGCGACCGCTTCCACTTCGACGAGTTCCGGAGCGAGGACAGCGACTTCCGCCACGACTGTGACGTCCTCATCAGCTTCCACAGTGTGAGGGCGCTGCTCGACTTCCTCGACGGCGACTCCTCGCTGCGCGACTTCTTCGAGCTCCACGGCGACCTCTACGACTTCCTCGTCAACCATTCCGACTGGTCGGACGATTTCGATCAGAACTGCGCCCTGATCGACCTCCATTTGTAAGCAGACGGTAAGTGTTTCGGGCGGGGCGCGGACAGCCGTGCCCCGCCCAACTCGCGACAGGGGTGTCGCCGTTCCCCACCTCCCGAGTTGGGGGATGAAATCCGCAGTCCGGTTCGCTATGCTCCTGGCAACGCGGTGGCACCAAGGCGGGTATCCCCTCGCACTGGCCCGCCGTCACAGGGAGGCGGGATATGAGAGGTCGAGGGACACGTCGGTTCCACGTGCTGGTGAGCGCCGCCGCGGCCGCCGGGATGGTCTGCCTGGCCGTCAGCTCGGTCGGGCAGGCGAGCGCCGCCACCAGCAGGAACTCGCCGCAAGGACAGCACAACAGCTCCAGCGGCGGCGGCTGGAGCAACGGCAACTCGCGCAACACCGGCTCGAGCTGGCAGAACCAGAGCGGCAGCCGGTGGAGCAACAGCGGCTGCTCGCCGCAGTGGAACTGCGGGTCCGCCGGCTCCGGGTCGAATTGGAACGGGCGCAACTCCAACTCCAACTCCAACTCGAACTGGAACGGGCGTAGCAACTCGAACTCCAACTCGAACTGGAACGGGCGCAGCAACTCGAACTCCAGCTCGAACTGGAACGGGCGCAACTCCAACTCCAACTCGGGCTGGAACGGCAACAACTCCAACCAGAGCTGGAACAACAACCAGAAGAACTGGAACAACAACAGCGGCGGCAACAACCACCAGTCCAGCAGCAACTCGAACCAGAACCAGAACTGGAACAACAACCAGAGGAACTGGAACAACAACAGCGGCAACAACCACAACTGGAACAGCAGCAACCGCACGCGGAACAACAGCTGGCCCCACGATTCCACCAGCTGGCACAACTGGGACAACAACTGGCGCAACGACCGTCGTTTCCACGACGAGCACTTCCGCGACTCGCGCCACGATTTCTGCGACTTCCACAACTGCGATCGCTTCCGCGATGACCGCTTCTGCGACTTCCACAGCTGCGATCGATTCCACTTCGACGAGTTCCGGAACGAGGACAGCGACTTCGAGAACGACTGTGGGATCCTCCTGAGCATCCACAGCGTCCACGAGCTCCTCGACTTCCTCGACGGCGACTCCTCGCTGCGGGACTTCTTCGAGTTCCACGGCGACCTCTTCGACTTCCTCGTCAACCACTCCGACTGGAACGACGAGTTCGACTCCAGCTGCTCCTTCATCGACCTGCGCCTCTAGGCGCGAGGTCGCGGGTGCCAGGGGGTGCGGTTCGCCGCACCCCCTCTCTCTTCGTCTAGGGCAGCGCCGGCGCCGGGTCACGGCGGTGGTCGAAGTCGAAGAGCGTCGTCAGGTCGCCGATCGCCGGCGAGTTGCGCGGCACGTAGGGGTCGTCGTCCCCCGCCTGCGGATCCGGGAGGTTGTCGAGGCTCCGCTCCGAGAGCGGGTCGAGCCGCCAGTTGTGCTCGATGAACTTCAGCACCGACACGTGGTCGGCGTAGGTGTGGTCCACGGCGCCGGCCCTCGCGTACGGTGAGATCACCAGCATCGGCACGCGCGGCCCGTCGCCGAAGAAGCTGAGCGGCTGGATGTAGCCCGAGTCGTAGTAGCCACCGCCCTCGTCGAAGGTCACGAGGATGGCGGTGTCGGCCCACAGCCGCGGCTGGGCCATCACCCTGCGCACCACGTCGGCGGTGAACCCCTCGAGGAGGGCGAGGGTCGAGTAGGCGGGGTGGCCGTCGTCGTCCCCGGGCTTGACGATCGAGACCGCGGGAAGGCTTCCCGCGGCGACCGAGGCGGTGAAGTCGTCGTAGCCGTGGAGGTTCCTGCGCTGCGCGGGGTCGGTCATGATCGACGTCGCGTACTGCATGGGGTCGCAGATCCCGCAGAACTCCGGGGTCGGGGTTCCGTGGTTCCAGCCCACCCCGTAATAGCCCCAGGGGATGCCCCGCGCCGACAGCGCGTCGCCGATCGTGCGGAAGTGCTGGGGAGGCACGGTGAACTGGGCCGGGCCGAGCGGGGCGGGGGTGCCGTCGGCGAGATAGCCGGGGTTGTAGTTGTTGAGCAGGTAGTAGGCGCCCGGCGCGCAGTCGCCGTCGCGGAACGGGCGGTGCTCGTCGAGGTACGCGCGGATCGCGCCCACCCCCGGTTGCCCACGGTCGGAGCAGTTCGAGTAGCTCCCGCCCTTGTAGCCGTCCTGGGTGAAGCGGTTGTTCGTCTGCGGCCGGGGGTCGGGGTTCTCGACCTGGTTCGCCGGCGGGCGGACCGGCCGTCCGGCGGCGTCCTGGTACGAGGCGGCGTCGCCGGTGCCGAGCATGATGTGGTTGGCGCCGGTGCCCCCCATCACCGCCTGGTGGTAGTTGTCGGAGCTCGCGTAGTGGTCGGCGAGCCAGCGGAGCACCGGCGCGTCGCCGGCGGCCATGCTGTAGTAGCCCATCTGGAGGTCGCCCTGGTGGATCGGCTGGGGCGTGGCGGCGCCGTTGTCGAAGCCGGCGGTGTTCGCCGTCCACACCCAGTGGTCGTTGCGTCCGCCGTCGACCTGCTGCCACATCTGGTAGAAGCGGTGGATCGGGTCGCCGGTGTATGCCGAGTACGGGACGTACTGCGTGATCCGGTAGGGGCAGTTCGGGAGGGTGGCGGGGAAGCGGCCGTCGGGCACGTTCGGGGGCAGGCCCCTCCCGGTCGTCGTGTCGGGCCGTGGCAGGGTGCCGTACGCCCCGGTGCTCGGCGGCATGAGCCGGTAGTGATCGGTGTCGGTGGCGGCGCGCTGCAGCGCGCGCGCCGCCTGGGGCCCACAGCCGCCGCTCGCGGTGACGAAGCCCTCGGAGAGCAGCGTGCGTGCGTGCTGCCCGGCGGGTGGCGTCCAGGTCGCGAAGACGTTGTCGTAGGTGCGGTTCTCGCCGATGACGACGATCACGTGCCGGATCGGGGTCCGCGTCGGCGCTCCGCCGGCGTCGCCCGCCGCCGCGGCCGCACGCGCACCGGGGCTCGCGCCCGCCGCCAGCACCCCGACGAGGAGCGCCCCGAGGCTCGCACGGGAGCGTGTCGTCACCGCCATCTGTCGTCCTCCCTGGTCGCCGGTCCGGGTCAGGATGCGAGATCGGCGGCGAAGGGCCGGTGATCTCTCGATCAAGAGGTGGAGAAGGGGGGCCGAATCGCACGGGTGTTTGCACAAGCCCACCGCGACCGTGTATATGTCAGGAATGATCAGAACTGGCCGTCTGCGCCGGGGTGCGCCGATCCTCCTCGTCGCGCTGGCGTGCGCGGCGCTCGCCGGCGGGGGCGGGGCCTCCGCCGCCGGCGGTGCGACAGTCTGGGTCCAGACCATGGACTCCTGCAAGCAGGCGCTCGGCGGCGCCGCCTACGTCCTCTCCGGCGGCGGGGTGACGATGACCGCGGAGAGCCCGGCTGCGCAGAAGGTGCGGGTCGCGAGCGCCTCCGGGTGCCCGCTCGAGCAGGGCGACTGCGCCCGCACCACCACCGGGTGCCTCAGCTTCACCGGCGTCGCGGCCGGCACCTACAGCCTCCGCGAGACCCGGCCGCCCGCGGCCGACACCTCGAACCCCGAGGGCTACGCCCCCTGCGAGGGCGGGAGCGCGTGCCGCTCCGAGGTCGCCACCGTGACCGTCGCCGCGGGCGGAGGGGTGCAGGCGACCGTCACCAACCTCTATCCCGACGGCTTCACCGCCACCTGGCCCTCCGGCTCGGGCCGGCGCGCCCATCACGCCTATTCGGGGGCGGCCAACGACCCCGTCGTCTTCCACGACTTCGGCCTCGCCCCTCCGGGGCGGGGCAATCAGTGCGACGGCGACTCCGACGCCGACGACCACCTCACCGGCACCCCGAGCGCGCACTGCGCCTACCCGGAGAGCGAGGAGGCCTCCGCGTGCAGGCCGTACCCGTGGAGCTGCCCGCCGGCGAGACCTGCGGTCACGCCACCTCGTCGAGGGGGCCCTCGCTGACGCCGGCCGCGCCGGACCGCGATTCGTCGACCGGCCCGGCCGGGATGCCACGCCAGCGGCCCTCGGAGGGCAGGGTCTCGCCCTTCATCGCCAGCGAGAGCGGGTCGAGGACGGCTCCCGGGCAGAGCTCGGCGTCGTAGAGGACGACGGCACGGGCGCCGACGGTGCTCTGCGCCCCGAGGGTGAGCGTCGACATCTTCATCACCCGGTCCTCGAAGAGGTGGGTCTGCAGTGATGCGTGGGCGCCGACGGAGGCGTCGTCGCCCACCTCGACGAGGTCGAACTCGGTGAGATACGTGGTCTGCAGACAGACCCGCCGCCCGATCCTGGCGCCGAACATGCGGAGCAACGGTCCGATCCACGGCGTGCCGGTCAGCGCGCCGATCAGGGCGGGGACGGCAACGCTCTCGTAGAGCCCGGTGACGAGCTCGGTGCGGCGGACGAAGAGCGCCCAGAGCGGCTCCACCCGCGGCCGGTACCGGCCGACGATCAGCCACTTCAGCGCCGCGACGGCGAGTGTCGCGTAGGCGCCCATGCCGAGGCCGACCACCGGGGTCACGGCCACGAGGAGCGGCACCGACGCGTGGCTCCGGGCGATGTCGAGCATGAGCAGGGCGCCGACGAGCACGGCGAGGATGAGCATGGTGGCGGGCAGGGTCGCCCGCACGAACTCGATGGCGAGCCGGGCCGCGACCAGCCGGCGCGACGGCCGGTAGGTCAGGCCCTCACCGAAGGCGGCGCTCTGCTGGCGCCGAGGGAGGAAGATCGCCGGCGAGCCGAGCCACGCGGTGTCCGGCTCCACCGTCCGCCCCGGCGCGACCGACTGGACTCCGATGAGGCTGCCGTCGCCGAGGCGGATGTGGCTGCGCACGACGGCGGCGTTGCCGACGAAGCAGCGCCTGCCCAGCTCGGTGCGTCCGAGGGCGATGGCGCCGGCGGCGAAGGTCGCGGCGCCGACCGACGCGAAGTCGGCGACGAAGCTCTCCTCGCCGAGG
This sequence comes from Candidatus Dormiibacterota bacterium, assembly GCA_035544475.1. Lineage (GTDB taxonomy): Bacteria > Chloroflexota > Dormibacteria > Aeolococcales > Aeolococcaceae > CF-96. The sequence goes on from DATKEY010000164.1 coordinate 12,296, forward strand.
GTCAGCAGGTCGGGGTCGATGTGGGCGACCGTCGACACCTCGGAGCGGCTCCCCACCCGGGCGCCGAGCAGGCGCAGCCAGGGCACGGCATAGAGGGTGTTGTAGAGGGTGTTGCTCAGCTCGAGGCTGATCGTCATGAGCCGGTCGGCGAACCACTTGCGCAGCCCGAGAGAGGAGCACAGCGGGTGGATGCCCGGCTCGGTGCGGGGCAGTGCGAGCCGCTTGCCCGCGGCGACGAGGGCACAGGTGGTCAGCACGGTGAGCGGCCCGGCGAGGAGGGTCGATGCGATCGCCGCGCCGAGCCCCCAGCGTGCGAGCACCGCGACCACCAGGGCCATCCCCGGCATCGCGCTCAGGAAGGGGAGGAGGCCGAGGACGGCGACCCCCGCGGCGAACCCGGCGACCAGCCGCCGGGACCACCGGTCCGACCGGTGGCCGGCGGCCTCCATGGCATCGATCAGCGGATCGCGCCCGGCCGACGGCGACGCCGGGGATCCGCCCCAGCTGCGACCGTCGGGGACGCACTCGCCGCGGGCGAGCAGCGACTGCTCGGCGAGCCGCGCGCCGCGACCCATCTCCGAGCCGCCGGCGAGCACCGACCCGGTGCCGACGACCGCCCCGGCCCCGACCCGGACCGGCTCGAGGACGAGCCGGCCGTCCTCGACGGCGCCGGGCATGACGTCGACGCCGTAGCCCACGCTGACGCCGTCGCCGATCTCCGTGAGCGACGGCGTCTGGATGCGCTCGGTGGCGATGTGGCAGCCCTCGCCGATCCGGGCGCCGAGCAGCCGCAGGTAGGGGGCCATCAGCGGTGACCCGGCGAGCAGCCGCAGCGGGGCCAGACCGATCAGCCGGGTGTTGAGCCACCAGCACAGGTAGGTCGAGCCCCACAGTGGGTGGCGGCCGGGCCGGATCCGCGGCGCGAGCGCCCAGCGGCCGGCGACGGGGAGGAGGAGCGCGGTGAGCAGGAGACCGGGCGGCACGAGCACGGCGCCGGCGATCAGCCGGCCCACCGTGACGGTGCCGTGGGTCGTCGCCACGAGCACGCCCGTCGGGGCGCCGAGGAGGAGCAGCAGCCCGTAGATCGCGCCGAGCTGGACGGCACCGGCGCCGAGGACCCGGCGGTCGCTGTGAGGCATTGGCGCCGGCCGCGACGCCGGCTCGGCGTCGGGGTCGCGCCGCGCATGGGCGAAGGTGGAGGCGGCCTCGAGGTGGTCGGCGAGCCCGCGGATCGTCGGCCGCTCGTAGAGGTCGGCGATCGCGACGCCGCGGCAACCGGGCAGCCCGCGCAGCCGCGAGACCGCGGTCGCGGCGAAGAGCGAGTGCCCGCCCAGGTCGGCGAAGAAGTCCGCCTCGACGGAGATGCCGGCATGGCCGAAGACGTCGGTCCAGATCCCGACCATCTGCGCCTCGAGGCCGGTGGCCGGCGGGACGATCCCGTCGGAGCGCAGACCGAGCCGCGGAGAGGACGGGGGTGGGAGGCTGGTGCGGGCGACCTTGGAGCCGGGGTTCATCGGGAGCCGGTCGAGCACCTCGATGAACGCGGGGACCATGTACGCCGGCAGCCTGCCTCGCAGGCGGTCGTGGAGCCGCTCGCGGAGTGCCCGCGCCCCACAGGCAGGCCGGCGCAGGGTGACGTAGGCGACCAGGTCGGTGGCGACCCCCTCCGCCTCGAGCGCGCAGACGACCGCGTTCTCGACCGCGTCGTCCTCGCGGATCACCTCCTCGATCTCGCCGAGCTCGATGCGATAGCCGCGGATCTTCACCTGGGTGTCGATGCGGCCGAGGAACTCGATCTCCCCGCCGTCGGTCACCCTGCCGAGGTCGCCGGTGCGGTAGAGGCGGGGCGCCCAGGCGGCGTCATCGACGATCGGGTTGTCGACGAAGCGGTCGGCGGTGAGCTCGGGGCGGTTGAGATATCCGATCGCGACCCCGGGGCCGCCGATGCAGATCTCGCCGGTCTCGCCGTCGCCGACCTCGCCGAGCCGCTCGTCGAGGATGTAGACGTGGTACGTCGGCAGGGGGACGCCGATCGTCACCCGGCGGCCGGGCTGCAGCTCGCACCACGTCGCGGTCACCGTCGCCTCGGTCGGACCGTAGGTGTTGAGCATCCGGCGGCCCGGCCGCGCCCAGCGGCGGACGAGGTCGGCGGGGCACGCCTCGCCGCCGACGAGCAGGGTGCGCAGGGTCGGCACGTCGTCGTCGAGGGTGGCGAGCAGGGTGGGCACGCAGCACATGACGGTGATCCGCTCCCGGATCAGGAACTCGGTGAGCCCGTGGCCGAGACGGCGGGAGTCGGTCGGACCGGCGACGAGGGTCGCCCCGGCCATCCACGCCGGCCAGATCTCCTCGAAGGAGAAGTCGAAGGCGAGGGTCATCCCCTGGTAGACGCGGTCGTCACCGCGGACGTCGTATACCGGGGCGGCGACATCGAGGAAGTTCACGATGCTCGCCCGCGAGACCGCGACCCCCTTGGGGCGGCCGGTCGTCCCCGACGTGTAGATCGCATAGCAGAGCGACAGCGGATCGGCGACGCGGCGCGGCCGCGTGGCCGGCTGGTCGGCGAGTGCGGCGGCCGCCCGGTCGAGCTCGAGGAGAGAGCAGGGGAGCCCCGCGGTCGTCTCCCGCATCGCCGAGGACGTCACCACCTCTGCGATGTCCGCGTCGGCGACGATGAAGCCGACGCGGTCGGCCGGGAGCGAGGGGTCGATGGGCACGTAGGCGGCGCCGGCCTTGAGCACGGCGAGCACCGCGACATAGGTGTCGAGCGAACGCTCCAGCAGGATGCCGACGCGCAGCCCCGGCTCCGCCGCGCGCCGCCGCAGCAGATGGGCGAGCCGGTTTGCACGCTCGTCGAGCTCGCGATAGGTGAGGTGCTCGTCGCCGCACACCACCGCGACCGCGTCGGGGACGCGACGGCGGGTCTGCTCGAAGAGCTGGGAGGGGCAGTCGACCGCCGTCCACGAAGGAGCTTTCGCGGCGTGCCGGGCCGGGAGCTCCGTGGCGGTCATCGCGAGACCCCCGGCGCCGCCCCGACGGTGGTGGGCAGCCGCCATTCGACCGCGGGTCGTGCGCCCCGGACGGCGGCGGCGAGAGCCAGGCCGGGCGCGACGTCGCAGCTGGCCTGGGGGGCCGCCGCGAGGCACGCAGGCGCGGCGTCGAGGCCGTCACCGCAGGCCTTGACGGCAGCCTCGATCCGGGTCCACCAGCGGAGAAAGACCGCGACCCGCTCGACGGGCGCGGCAGCGAGCACCTCGGCGCGGCCGCGCGGCGGGAGGACGTGGTCGACGACCGCGTCGATGTTCGGGAGCGGACGGACGGCCTCGACGTCGACGCCGACATGGCAGTCGCGTGAGGTCGCGATCGCGAGCCAGCCCTCGCTGCGCGAGATGCTGAAGCGCAGCTCGCCCCCGGCGAGGTACGGCCTGCCTCCCTCGTCGAGACGCAGCGGTACGTCCGCGGGCGCGCAGCCGAGGAGGGTCGCGAGATGGACGCGCAGCGCGCGGCGCCCGGCGACGAACTCCTCGCGCCTGCGGTGGGCCGGGGAGAGGGACGCGGGCCGCCCGTGGTCGCCGCAGTCGAGGTCGAGCCTGACCACCTGCACGACGACGCGCGGCTCGCCGAGCGCGCGGAACGACACCGACTCCACCATCGCGTCCAGAAACCCCTTCCTGAGTGCGTCGAAGGACGTGGCTTCGACTGTGCTGGGAACATCGCTACAACGCGGTGAGCCGCCGGTTCTTGCGGCGCGCGAGCCAACCGGGACGGCAGTCGGCGCCGTGTTAACGAATGTGGCGTCTCACATTAAGCGACTGTCACTTGCCCCTGGCGAGAATGACGCGATCGCCCGCCTTCAGTCCCGAGGTGATCTGGGTCCGGACAGGGTCGCTCGCCCCGACGGTCACGGGCCGGGGAACCTCCTGGTCCTGCATGGGGACGAGCACGTACGTCGCCGACCCGGAGGTGTGGATCGCGCTCGTGGGCACGGTGAGGACGTCGGCCTCCTCCTCGACGACGATGCTCATCTGCGCGGTCGAGCCGGGGTGCAGGTCGGGATGTCCGCCGGCGATGGTGGCGGTCACCGTGAAGGTGGAGACGCCGGCGTTGACGAGCGCGGCCGGCGCGATGCCGGTGACCGAGCCGTCGACCTGTTCGGCGACGCCCGCGGGGGCGACGCGCACCCGGTTGCCGAGGCGGATCTGGTGGAGTTGGGCGTCGCTCACCGGTCCGCTCACCTGGAAGGCGGTAGGGGTGAGCAGGACGATGGCGTGGGTGAGGCTGGCGACCCCGTTGTTCCCCGCGGTCGGGCCCCCGCTCGCCGAGGACGCGATGAGCGCGCCCGCTCCGCTGCCGGCCGCGGCCCCGGTGCCGCCACCGATCGCCTGACCCTGGGCCACGTTGACCTGCTCGACGACGCCGTCGACGGGGGCGATGAGCGCCGCCGCGGCGAGCGCATCCTGGGCGGCGGTCACCTGTGACTGGTCGGCCTGCACCTGGGCCTCGTCCATGGCCACCTGCTGCGGGATCGCGCCCATCACCGCGCTCAGCTGAGCGAGCGAGTTCTGGAGCTGAATGGTCGCGCCCGTCACCTGGGCCTCGGCCTGGTGATCGCCCTGGACCCCGCGCGTCTGCGCCTGGGCGACGGAGTTGACGTTCGTCTGCTGCGCGGAGGTGAACGCGACCCGGGCGTTCTGGAGCTGGACGGTCGCGCCGGTGAGGGTCGCCTGCGCGGCGTCGATGTTGCTCTGCGACTGCGCCTGCGCCTCCGCGACCTGGGCCTGTCCCTGGCGGAGGGTGGTCGCGAGCTGCGCGGTCGCGCTGCGCAGCTGCACCTCCGCGGTTGCGAGCTGTTGCTCCGCCGACCCGGCGTCCGCCTGCAGCCGCGCCTGGGCCTGCACCACCTGGGTGCGGTTCACCTCGAAGGCGCCCTCGTCCTTGACGAGGGTCTGCTGATCCCCGTTCACGCGCTGCTGGTCGTCCCTCACCGCCTGGTGGTCGCTCTGGCAGTTCGCGTTCGGGGTCGGGTGGCAGTCGCTGTTCTCCCGCCCCTGGTCCTGGTGGAGCTGGGCGAAGTCCAGCTGGAGCGCATGCTGGTCGACGGCGACGACCGCGGCGGCGGCGGCGACCTGCACCCGCGCCGACTCCACCGCTGCGCCGTCGACCCGCTGCACGTCGTCGAGGCTGCGACGCCCCGAGACCGCGCTCACCTGGGCGGTCGCAACCGCCGCCTGGGCCTGGGCCTCGGCCTGGGCGAAGGTCGCCGTCGCGAGCGCGACCGACTGCTGACCGGCGACGCGCACGTCGAAGAGGCTGCGCTGGTCGGCGGCGACGGTGGCCTCGTCGGCTGAGATCTGTCCCTGCGCGGCGGCGAGCGCCGTCTGCAGTGCGATCTGCGCGGCCTCGATCACCTGACGGCCGAGCTGGCGAGTGTCGTCGAGGTTGAGCTGGGCGGGTCCGACCGCTCCGCGCGCCGAGCTCACCGCCCCCGCCGCGCTCACCTCGGTGCTGTTGTTCGGCCCGCCCTCGTCGAGCTTCAGCTTCGCCTGGGCGGAGGCGAGCGCGCTCCGTGCCTGGTCGAGCTGCGAGACGACCGCGGCGGTGTCGAGGTTGGCGAGCAGGGTCCCGGCGGGGACGTGCTGGCCGGCCTGCACCGCGACCGTCGACACGTGACCGCTGGTGCCGAAGTCGAGGTCGGTCTCGGCCGCCGGCTGCAGGGTCCCGGTCACGTCGACGGTCTGGATGACGGTGCCGCGCTGGACGAGCGCGGTCCGGAACGGCGGCGGTGGCGTACCCCGCCGCGAGATGAGCACACCCACGGTGGCGACGATCAGGAGCGCCGCCGCGGGGAGCATCCAGCGACGCAGCCGCAGGCCTGCGGCCATCGAAACCCTTTCCCTTCCTGTGCGAAATGCATGCCCAGGGCAGTGCGTACCCTATGGACGCCGCACCCTACGGGGTTTTGGCCGCCCGCGTCAAGTTCAGCCGGCGCTCACCTCGCGCCCGCGGAGCTCAGGCGGGCTCGAGCGCCCTCGTGTCCTGGCGCGTCCCGCTGCGCGTGCGACCGCGTCCGATGCACTCGATCACGTGCTGCTCGGCGCCGCGGGCGAGCTCGGCGAGGAGCTCGTGGGCGTTGATCCCCCGAGCGCCGCGGGGGCGGTGCCACACCCCGTCGCGATCGAGCTCCCAGGCGAGGCGATCGTCGGCGAGGAGGACCTCGACGATCGTCTCCAGCCGCGACCGCAGGGTCGCGTCGAGCACCGGCGCCACCGCCTCGACCCGGTCGTCGAGGTTGCGCGCCATGATGTCCGCCGAGCCGATGTACCAGCGGGCGCGCGCGCCGGCGCCGAAGCTGTAGATCCGCGAGTGCTCGAGCCAGCGTCCCACCAGCGAGCGCACCTTGATGTGCTCGCTCATCCCGGGGACTCCGGGACGCACCGCGCAGGCGCTGCGCACGATGAGATCGATCCGTGCCCCCGCGGTCGATGCGGCGTAGAGGCCTTCGATCATCTCCGGGTCGACGCAGTGGTTGGCCTTGATCACGATCCGGCCGTGGGGCTTCGCCTGCTCGCCGATCAGCTCGAGCAGACCGGGACGTAGGGTGCGGGGGGCGACGAGCAGCCGGCGGAAGCGCTGCTGATGGCTGTACCCGGTGAGGTAGTTGAAGAGGTCGCTGACGTCGGCGCCGATCTCCGGGTCGCAGGTCAGCAGCCCGAGGTCCTCGTAGAGGCGCGCGGTCTGCGGATTGTAGTTCCCGGTGCCGACGTGGCAGTACCGCCGGATCGTCGCGCCCTCGCGGCGCACGACCAGGGCGGTCTTGGCGTGGGTCTTGAGCCCGACGATGCCGTACACGACGTGGACGCCGGCGCGCTCCAGCACCCTCGCCCAGGCGATGTTCGCGGCCTCGTCGAACCGCGCCTTCAGCTCGACGAGGGCGGCCACCTGCTTGCCCGCCTCGGCGGCGGCGATGAGCGCACGGACGATGGGGCTCTCGCCGCCGGAGGTGCGGTACAGCGTCTGCTTGATGGTGAGCACGTCGGGGTCGCCCGCCGCCTGCTCGATGAACGCCTCCACCGAGGTCGCGAAGGATTCGTAGGGGAGGTGGAAGAGGACGTCCCCCTCACGGATCGTCTTGAAGATGTCGACCGGGGTGCCCTCGCCGTCGGCGCGCAGCCGCGGCTGGGTGACCGCCTCATAGGGCTCGTCCCTGAGCTCGGGACGGTCGAGCCGGTACAGCCCCCAGAGTCCGCCGAGGTCGAGCGGTCCCTCGACGCGGTAGACCTCGTCGGGCCCGATCTCGAGCTCGGAGGTCAGCAGCTCGAGCACCTCGTCGGACATCGTGCCGTCGATCTCCAGGCGCGTCACCTGTGGGGAGTGGCGGCGCTTCTGGAGGACGGTCTCGACCGCGCTCAGCACGTTCTCCTCGAGGTCGTCGTCGAGGGCGAAATCGGCGTTGCGCGTGACCCGGAAGGGGTGGTGGCCGAGGATCCGCATCCCCGGGAAGAGCCGGTCGAGGTGCGCGGCGATCACCTCCTCCAGGGGGACGAAGCGCTCGCCGTCGGGGAGCACGACGAACCGCGGGAGGAGCGGCGGCACCTTGACCCGCGCGATCCTGGTCGTGCGCCCGTCGGGGTCGCCGACCACCACCGCGAGGTTGAGCGAGAGGCTGCTGATGTACGGGAAGGGGTGCGCGGGGTCGACGGCGAGCGGGGTGAGGACGGGGAAGACCTGCTCGTCGAAGACCCGGTCGAGATGGCCGCTGTCCTCGTCGTCGAGGGTCGCGTAGGTGCTGAAGCGAACCCCCGCCTCCGCGAGCAGCGCGGTGACCGCGGCGAAGGCGCGCGCCTGCTCCGCGTAGAGCTCGAGCGCCCGCTCGCGGATCCGGCCCAGCTGCTCGGCGGGGGAGAGGCCGTCCGGCGAGAGGCTGCGCAGCCCCGAGGCGTGCTTGGCGTGGAGGTCGGCGACGCGGACCTCGTAGAACTCGTCGAGGTTGGTGCTGAAGATGGCCAGGAACTTGGCGCGCTCGAGCGGGCGCTGCGAGGTGTCCTCCGCCTGGGCGAGCACCCGGGCGTTGAACTCGAGCCAGCTGAGATGGCGGTTGAGCAGCCGGGACGCCTCCGCGGCGGGGGAGGCGGCCGCGCCGTTCGCGCCCGCGCCGGTGGTCGTGGTGTCCATCGTCAGCCGAGCTCCTCGACGATGCCGGTCTGGAGGTAGACGAGGTCCTCGCCCATGTTCGTCACCCGGTCGGCGATGCGCTCGAGGTGATGGGCGACGAGGGTGAGCCGGGTCGCGGTCGCGGCGCTCTCCTCGCCGGCCGCGGAGGCGCGCACCTCCTCGTCGAAGAGCCGCCGGTAGATGCGGTCCACGCGGTCGTCGTGAGAGGCGACGATGCGCGCCCCCTCGACATCGCCCTCGACCACCGCCTCGAGCATCTCGTGGAGCTGGATGCCGCAGAGCTCGGACATCCGGACGAGGTCCCGGAGCCCCCCCGCCGGGCGCGGATCGCAGAGCTCGCGTCCGATCTTGGCGATGCTCACGCAGTGATCGCCCATCCGCTCGAGCTCGGCGGACATGTGGAGGTAGGCGAGCATCCGGCGCAGGTCTCCGTCGACCGGGGCCTGGGTGACGATGGTGGCGATCGCCAGCTCGCGCATCTGCAGCTGCAGGGCGTTGAGCTCGACGTCGCCCGCGACGACCGCGTCGCAGCGCGCGGCGTCCCCCTCGACGAGGGCCTCCACCGCGCCGGCGATCGCGTCCTCGACGAACTCGCCCATCTTCAGCGACAGCTCCCGGGCCTCCGCGAGCTCGCGGTCGAGGACGCTGCGCATCGAGTGATGGACGACGTCGCTCATGGTTCGACCCCCACAGAGGCCACCGCCCCCCTCCCGATCGTCACGGCGCGCGGGGTGCGCGCCGACACCGGACTCCTATGCTGACCCATCCCGCTCGATCGATGGGCTGCCTCGAGATTAACAGGCGGGGGGCTGATCTTCACATTCTGGTGCGAATGGTTCGCCTGAATCGACTCGTCTCCGCGGAGCGCACTCGGTCAACGCCTGACCAACGCTCGGGTCGACGCGCGGTCAGGCGTCGAAGTCGAGGGTGACGGTGGGGCTCGCCGGGTGCGACTGGCAGGCGAGGACGAACCCGGCGTCGACCTCCGAGGGCTCCAGCGCGTGGTTGCGGTCCATCGTGACCGCCCCCTCGAGCACCCGCGCGCGGCAGGTGCCGCACACCCCGTCGCGGCAGGCGAAGGGGGCGTCGCCGCGCACCCGCAGCGCCGCATCGAGGATGCGCTCGCCCCCGGGGGCGAGCTCGAAGGTGGAGCTGCGCCCGTCGAGCACCACCGTGACCCGGCTCGTCCCCTCCGCGGTCGCCGCCGGCGGCAGGGGAGGGGAGGGGTCGGCGCCGGCGTGGAAGAGCTCGCCGTGGACGTGGGCCGCGTCGACGCCGCGCGCCACGAGGGTCACGCGCGCGCCGTCGATCATCGCCCTCGGCCCGCAGACGAACCACTCGTCGACCCCGGCCGGGTCGACGAGCGCGTCGAGCACCCTCGACAGCCGCTCGGGGTCGAGCCGGCCGCTGAGCAGCTCCGACTCCTGACGCTCGCGGGAGAGGACGTTGACGAGGTGGAAGCGCGCCGGATGGCGGTTCTTGAGGTCGCAGAGCTCCTCGAGGAACATGATGCTCGCGGTCGTGCGGTTCCCGTAGAGGAGGGTGACCCGGCTGCGGGGCTCGACCTCCAGGGTGGTGGCGAGGAGCGAGAGCACCGGGGTGATGCCGCTCCCGGCGGCGATGAAGGCGTGGTGGCGGGCGCGTGCCGGGTCGAGGGCGGTGTGGAAGCGTCCCGTCGGGGTCATCACCTCGAGGACGTCACCGGCCCGCAGGCGCGAGTGCGCATACGACGAGAACGCCCCGCCCTCGAGCCGCTTCACCGCGATCCGCAGCACCCCGGAGCCCGCCGGCGTGCAGATCGAGTAGTTGCGCCGCAGCTCGTCACCGGCGACCCGGCACCGCACCGAGACGTGCTGCCCCTGGACGAAGTCGTAGGCGTCGCGCAGGGCGTCGGGGACGTCGAAGGTGATCGTCACCGAGTCCTCGGTGAGCGGCTCGACCGCCGCGACCCGCAGCTCGTGGAGGACGGCGTGGCGCCGTGGCGGCGCCACCGGCGCGACCGGGTCCACCGTCACCACCGGGCCCCGGGGTGGGAGCGGTGGAGGTGCTGCATCTCGGCGAGGAGGCGGCCGAAGCACTCGGTGTGGAGACCGCGCCGACCTCCGGCCGGCGCCCAGGTGTCCTCGGGCCGGCGCAGCGTCGCGTCCGCGAGCGCGGCGTCGACGGCGGCGTCCCAACGCGACCGCAGCCCGCCCGGGTCGGGGCCGACGCCGAGCGCGACCGCGGCGTCGGTGACCGCGTCGCGCTCGAAGAGCTCGGTCGTGTACGGCCACATCCGGTCGATCCCCGCCTGCATCCGCCGGTGGCTCTCCTCGGTGCCGTCGCCGAGGCGCAGCGTCCACTGCACCGCGTGGTCACGGTGGTACGCGACCTCCTTCACCGCCTTCGCCGCGAGCGCGGCGACCGTGGCGTCGGTCGACGCAGTCAGCTCGTCGAGCAGCGTGAGCTGGTACGTCGACCAGAGCAGCTGGCGGGCGATGGTGTGGCCGAAGTCGCCGTTCTCCTGCTCGACGAGCAGGCAGTTGACGAAGTCGCGCTCCTCGCGGAGATAGGCGAGGTCGTCCTCGTCACGTCCACGTCCCTCGAGCAGCCCGGCGTGGGTGAGCAGCGTTCGGGCCTGGCCGAGCAGGTCGAGGGCGATGTTCGTGAGCGCGACGTCCTCCTCGAGCTCGGGTGCCCGCGACGACCACTCGGCGAGCCGGTGGGAGAGGATGAGACCGTCGTCGCCGAGCCGGAGCGCGTACGCGGTCCGCACCTCGACCTCGGTCACAGGTTCCGGACCCCGTCGGGGATGTCGTAGAAGGTCGGATGCCGGTAGACCTTGTCGGCGGCCGGGTCGAAGAACGGGTCCTTCTCGTCGGGCGACGACGCGGTGATCGCACTCGCCGGCACCACCCAGATGCTCGAGCCCTCACCGCGGCGGGTGTAGACGTCGCGCGCGTTGCGCAGCGCCATCGCCGCGTCCGCGGCGTGGATGCTCCCCGCGTGCGTGTGCGAGAGCCCGCGGCGGCTGCGCACGAACACCTCCCAGAGCGGCAGCTCGGCGGACTCGCTCATGCGGCGGGCTCGCTCCGGTGCTTGCGTGCGTAGGCGAGCGCGGCGTCCCGCACCCACGCGCCCTCCCCATGGGCGGCGATCCGGTGCGCCATCCGCTGGCGGTTGCAGGGGCCGTCGCCGCGGACCACGGAGCGGAACTCCTCCCAGTCGACGGCACCGAAGTCGTAGTGACCGCGCTCGGCGTTCCAGCGCAGCTCGGGGTCGGGGAGGCCGAGCCCGAGCACCTCGGACTGCGGGACGGTCATGTCGACGAAGCGCTGGCGGAGCTCGTCGTTGGAGTGGCGCTTGATCCGCCACGCCGCCGACTGCGCACCGTGCGCGGAGTCCGAGTCCGGAGGGCCGAACATCATCAGCGACGGCCACCACCACCGGTTCACCGCGTCCTGGGCCATCGCGTGCTGCTCCGCGGTGCCGTGGCTCAGGGTGTGGAGCAGCTCGAACCCCTGGCGCTGATGGAAGGACTCCTCCTTGCAGATCCGCGTCATCGCCCGCGCATAGGGTCCGTAGGAGCAGCGGCAGAGCGGGATCTGGTTGGTGATCGCGGCGCCGTCCACGAGCCAGCCGATGGCTCCGACGTCCGCCCAGGTCAGGGTCGGGTAGTTGAAGATGCTCGAGTACTTCTGGCGGCCGCGGTGGAGGAGGTCGAGGAGCTCGTCGCGGCTCGTCCCCAGGGTCTCGGCGGCGGCGTAGAGGTAGAGACCGTGCCCCGCCTCGTCCTGCACCTTCGCCATCAGGATCGCCTTGCGGCGCAGCGACGGCGCCCGCGTGATCCAGTTCCCCTCCGGCTGCATCCCGATGATCTCGGAGTGGGCGTGCTGGGCGATCTGCCGGACGAGCGTCGCGCGGTAGGCGTCGGGCATCCAGTCCCGCGGCTCGATCCGCTGCTCGCCCTCGACGGTGCGCCGGAAGTGCTCCTCCAGCGCCTCGGTCGACGCCTCCATTCGGTTGTCCCCGCTTCCCGTCCGAACGTTCGGTCGTGTACCATCCCAGTGTAAAATCTCACACCGGATCCCGTCAAGGCCACGCCCGAGGAGGAGGATGAGCGTACCCGGAGCGACGCGGATCGCCTACACCCCCGAGCGGCTGCTCGCCGTCGCCGTCGAGGCCTTCAACCTGCGCGGCTACGACGGCACGAGCATGGAGGACCTCGCCCGGGCGACCGGGATCACCAAGTCGTCGATCTACCACCACGTCCGCGGCAAGGAGGAGCTGCTCCGGCTCGCGGTGAGCCGCGCCCTCGACCGCATCTTCGCGATCCTCGAGCTGCCGGGCGCGCAGACCGGCCGCGCCATCGACCGCCTCGAGCACGTGGTCCGCGCCTCGGCCCAGGTGCTCGTCGACGAGCTCCCGTACGTGACCCTGCTCCTGCGCGTCCGCGGCAACACCGCGACCGAGCAGTGGGCGCTCGAGCGGCGGCGCGAGTTCGACCGCGAGGTCGCGACCCTCGTCGCCCGGGCGGTCGCCGACGGCGACCTCGACGACGCCGTCGAGCCGCGGCTCGCCACCCGGCTGCTCTTCGGGATGCTCAACTCGGCGGTCGAGTGGTACGAGCCGTCCCGCGGGCACGCGACCGCCGACCTCGGCGATGCCGTGTGGCGCCTCGCCTCGAACGGCCTCCGCCGCCGGCCTGACCGATAGGTCAGGAGCCGCGCAGGGCGACGATCGGCTCGAGACGCGCCGCACGCAGCGCGGGGAGGACGCCGAAGACGAGCCCGATGCCGGCGGCGATGAGCAGCCCGATCGCCGCCACCGGCGGTGAGAAGACGGTGACCAGGCTGGTGAAACGGTCGAGCGCGAAGGTGCTCGCACCGCCGAGGCCGACGCCGAGCAGGCCGCCGACCGCGCTGATCACCGCCGCCTCGAGCAGGAACTGGCGGAGGATGTCGCCGCGCCTGGCGCCGAGCGCCTTGCGCAGGCCGATCTCCGCGATCCGCTCGGTGACCGACACCAGCATGATGTTCATCACCCCGATGCCGCCGACGAGCAGCGAGATCCCGGCGACGCCGGCGAGCAGGAGGGTGAGCGCGGTGCTGGTGGCGTCGAGGGTGCTGAGGATCGACGCCTGGGTGGTGATGGTGAAGTCCGCCTGCCCCGGGTCGGTGATGCGGTGGGTCTGCAGCAGCAGATCGTTCACCTCCTCGCTGGCGCTGTCGATGGCGTCGCGACTGTTCGCGCTGACGAGGATGCGCTGCACGCTCGTCAGCGAGCCGCCGGCGATGAGCTCGCCCTGCGCGGTGGAGATGGGGACGATGGCGAGGTCGTCGGGGTTGTACAGACCCTGGGCGCCGCGGGGCTGGAGGATCCCGACCACCCGGAAGGGGATGTGCTGGATGTCGACGAGGGAGCCGATGGCGTTGCCGCCGGGGAACAGGTCGGCTGCGGTGGTCGGACCGAGGACGGCGACCTGGGCGTGGGCGCGCACGTCGTCGTCGCTGATGAACGTCCCGCTGTCCATGTAGCGCGCGTTCGTCAGCAGCCAGTCGGGGGTCGAGCCGGTCACCGACGAGGTCCAGGTCACCGGTCCCGCGACCATGATCGCCCCGTTGCGGCTCACCACCGGGGCGACCCCGGCGACGTCGGGCGCGACCGAGGGATTCTTCAGCGCGGCGGCGTCGTCCATCGTCAGCGTCGTCGACGAGCCCAGGCCGGTGCGCACCCCGCCGGAGGTGACACTCCCGGGAGTGACGGTGATGAGGTTGGTGCCGAGGCGGCTGATCCGCGAACCGATGCTCGTGCGGGTGCCGAGGCCGATGCCGACGGTGATGATGAGGGCGCCGACGCCGATGAGGATCCCGAGCGCCGTGAGCAGCGATCGCAGCCGGTTGCTGCGGACCGCGCGCAGACCGGTGAGCGCGGTCTGGAGGACGGTCATGCGGAGGCGGCGTCCTCGACGATCATCGGGGCCGCGCGACGGCGCGGCGCGCGAGTGCGCGGCCTCGCGGTCGGGGCGCGGCGGCCCTTGAGCTCGAGCGCCGTCGACATCGACTCCTCGGTGAGCACACCGTCGCTGATCCGCACGATCCGGGGCGCGACCGCGGCGATCTCCGGGTCGTGGGTGATGAGGACGATGGTCCGGCCGTCCTTGTGGAGCTGGTCGAGGATGGCGAGGATGTCCCTCGTCGACGCGGTGTCGAGGTTGCCGGTCGGCTCGTCGGCGAGGATGAGCTCGGGGTCGGTGACGAGCGCGCGGGCGATCGCGACGCGCTGCTGCTGGCCGCCGGAGAGCTGGTTGGGGGTGTGGTCCACTCGGTGGTCGAGCCCGACCATCTCGAGCGCACGCATCGCCTTCTCGCGCCGCCGCGAGGCGCGCCGGTAGAGGAGGGGCAGCTCGACGTTGCGCCAGGCGGTCAGCTTCTTGAGCAGGTGGAACTGCTGGAAGACGAAGCCGATGCGGAGGTTGCGGATGTGGGCGAGCTCGTCGTCGCGCATCCGCATGACGTCCTCGCCGGCGAAGAGGTAACGGCCCGACGTGGGGATGTCGAGGCAGCCGAGGATGTTCATCAGCGTCGACTTGCCCGACCCCGAGGGGCCGATGATGGCGACGAAGTCGCCGCGGCGTACCTCGAGGTCGACGTCGCGCAGCGCGCGCACGATCGTCTCGCCGGCGCCGTAGGTCTTGCAGACCTTCTCGAGGGTCAGGACGGCGTGCTCGCCGCCGGTCACCACGCACCCGTGCGATCGCGGCTCATTCGCTCTTCCCTCCGGCTCCGATCTGCCACCCGTCCCTTCGAGGATCAGGGCTCGAGTTCAAGAGCGGAGCAAGAGGTTGGTAAGAGATCGGCAAGAGACCGCTCAGGCGGCCCCCGAACGCCCTCCGGACGGGAGGCGGAGCGCCGCCAGCGCACCGAACGCAGCGACCGCCGCAGTGACGAGCACCGTCGCGAGGAAGGTCGGGCCCGACAGCGGCAGCGGCACGTCGCCGTGGAGGAGGACCAGCCGCTCCTGCACCGTGCTCGAGGCCGCCTGCGACCCCGGGGACCAGGCCGGGATGGAGAGCGCCGAGCTCACCATCGCGAGGCCGGCGGCGGTCGGCACGAGCACGCCGAGGGCGACGGCCGCCGCGGCGCCGGCGGCCCGGCGGGTGGCGGCGCCCACCGCGGAGGTGAGCGGCGCGAGGACGGCGCCGAGCCCGGCGGCGCGCACCGCGGCGAGGACGGCGAGCCGACCCGCCGCCGACGGCGCGACCCCGTGGAGCAGGTAGGTGCCGGCGGCGACGACGAGGAGCCCGGCGACGACGGTCCAGCGCGAACCGCGGCCGCCGAGCGCCGCCGACGCGGCCATCGCCGCCACGGCCACGACGGCGGGGAGGGCGAGGCCGGTCGTGACCTGGAGGGCTCCGAGGTGCCCCGCGCCCTGGAGGAGCAGCGGCACCTCGAGGAAGCCCGCGCCGAGAAGTGCGGCTGACAGCCCGAGCAGGAGCGGAGCCGTCGCGGCCGAGCGTGGACGCAGGGCGGCGAGGTGGACGAGCGGGGCGGGAAGGGAGAGCTCGACGACGGCGAACAGGGCGAGGCTGAGCGCGCTCCCGCAGAGCAGCGCGAGCACCGCGTACGAGGACCAGCCCCAGGCTGCCCCCTGCAGGAGCGCGAGCACGAGCGTGGCGAGCGCGAGACCGGCGGTCGCCATCCCCGCGACGTCGGGACGGGCGCCCGCCTCGCGGGCGGCGACCGGCAGCCACCGCCAGGCCCCGGCGAGCGCGACCCCTCCGAGGAGAGCGGCGACGAGGACCGGCACCCGCCACGGCAGCCCACCGGCGAGCCAGGCGCCGAGCGCGGGGACGGCCGCCGGGGCGAGGAGGAGCCCGCCTCCGAGGAGGGCGACCGACCACCTGGGGCCGGGCCGCAGCCGTGCGGCGAGTGTCAGCGCCGCCGGGACCATCACCCCCGCGGCGGCGCCCGCGACGGCGCGCATCACGAGCAGCGGGGCGAGCGTCCAGGACAGGGCGGCGAGCGCCGAGGCCGCGGTGAACGCGGCGAGCGACCACCGGAGCAGCCGGGCCGCGCCGGCGCGGTCACCGAGGCCCGCGGCCACCGGAAGGGTCGCCGCCATCGCGACGAGGGGGACGCCGACCGCCAGGCGCGCCGCGGCGGCGGTGGCGTGGAGGCCGGTGTGGAGGGACGGGATGGCGATGCCGAGGACACCGGCATCGAGGACACCGAGGACGGCGGTCCCGGCGAGCACGGCGAGGCCGGCACGCGGACGGGTGGCGACGATCGGCGCGGCGGGGGCGACGGCGCGAGCGCGTCGCGCTCGCGGCGTCGCCGCCGCGCTGGGCTTCGCAGCGGGTCGCGGAGTCGCCGCCGCGCGGGGCTTCACAGCGGGTTGTGGCGTCGCCACCGCGCGGGGCTTCGCAGCGGGTTGTGGCGTCGCCGCCGCGCGGGGCTTCGCAGCGGGTTGTGGCGTCGCCGCCGCGCGGGGCTTTGCAGCGGGGCGCGGCGTCGCGGTCGCCCGGGCCTTCGCGGCCGCCCGCGGCTTCGGAGCCGTCGCGACCGCGGCGGCGGCGGCGCGCCCGCTACGGATGCCCCCCGCCACGCGGCGTGCAGTCCGGGTGGCGGGGGGCGGTGCCGGTTCCTGATCCCCCGCGTGGACCGGCACTGTGGCCGAGAGCTCGGCGAACGCCTCGGTCGCGAGCGCGCGGGTGCGCATGCTCCCGTCGCCCGCCACCCAGGGGCGCCGGGCCTGGGGTCCGTCCTTCCGTCCTACCGGGCTCCCCATGGTGGAGGTACAACGGGCAACCCCCCTCGAACTTGTGGCCTGCGTTGCGATCGACGCATTCGGTCGCACGCCGCGCCGGTAGCCTGCACCGAGTGCCCCTCACCGACGCCGAACGCCGGCGGCGTCGTCCCCTCATCTCACCGGGCTCAGTGTCTACCATCCGCCCGCATGCTCGATCAGGCTTCCACTGCGCTCCGCGACGCCGACCGGGTGCGCGCCCAGCCGGAGCGGCGCGGCTGGTACGAGGTCTTCTACGTCACCGTCGCCCTCGGAGGTGGGAAGGCGGCATGGCTGCGCTACACCCTCGAGCAGCCCGCCCGGGGCGCCGCGAGCGCCGCGCTGTGGGCCTGCGCGTTCGACCGCCAGCGCCCGCGGTGGTTCGCCTGGCGGCGGAGCATGGCCGCGACCGCCTGGGCGGCGCGCCCCGAGGGCGGGGTCGACCTCGGCGGCAACCGGCTCGGCCCGCTCGGCTGCCACGGCGAGGTCGGCGACGTCGACGGTCGCCGGATGAGCTGGGAGCTGCGCTGGGAGCCGCTCTGCGAGCCCTTCAGCTACTTCCCGGAGTCGATGGAGAGGGTCGCGGGCGGGGCGACGTTTCCGATCGCGGCCGTCCCGATCGCCCGCGCCACCGGGTTCGTCGAGGTCGACGGCGAGCGGATCGCATGCGACGGTTCCCTGCTCCACCAGGCCCACCTCTTCGGCGGCCGGCACGCGCGCCGCTGGGGCTGGGTCACGGCGCTCGGCTTCGACTCCGACCCCGAGGGGATGCTGAGCCTCATCTGGGCGCGGCCGCAGCGGCTCGGCGGGCTGCTTCCCGCGGCGTCGTCGATGGCGCTGCGCCTGCGTGGACGCCTGTACCGCAGCACCGGGATGGGCGCGGTCCGCTGGCGGGACGACGAGGGCGCCGACGTCGACTTCGCGGGCCGCGCCGGCGATGCCGAGATCGAGGGCTTCGTCCGCGCCGCCCCCGACTGGCTGACCGGCGTCACCTACCACGACCCCGACGGCACCGAGGTCCACTGCGCGAACACCGAGGTCGCCGACCTCGACGTGCGGGTGACGATCGACGGTGCGGAGTCGACGCTGCGCTGCCGCGCCGCGTGCGGGTTCGAGCGCGGCGGCCGCTCGCCGATGCCGGGGATCTGGCGCCCGCTGTAGCCGGTGCACGGCGCACCGACCACCGAGATGACGACGAGGCTCGGCCTGCGCACGGTAGGCTGAGCCCATGCCCGTCATCCGCAACTGCGACAACTGCGGCCGGCCGTTCCCCATCTACCGCCTCGCCGGGGTGCTGCTCGACGGCCGCATCCAGGAGCTCTGCCCGCGCTGCTGCTCCACCGAGGCTGCGGACTCACCGGCACCCGACCGGCTGGAGACGCCCTACGCGCCGCGCGCCGACCAGGGCGCGATCCAGCCCAGCACCAGCCGCGACGTCTGGTAGGCGTGTCGTCGGCGCCGCCCTTCGCCACGCGGCTGCGCGAGGCGATCGACCGGAGCGGATCGCTGCTGTGCGTCGGCCTCGACCCCTCCGGATGCGCCGGAGCCGCGGAGGCGGAGCGGCTCTGCGCCGAGGTCCTCGACGCCGCCCTCGAGCACGTCTGCGCCGTCAAGCCGAACGCCGCCTTCTTCGCCCAGCACGGAAGCGCGGGCTGGGGGGTCCTCGAGCGGCTGCGCGCGCGGGTCCCGTCCGACCGGATGCTCATCGTCGACGCCAAGGTCGGCGACATCGGCAGCACCGCCGAGGCCTACGCGCGCACCGTCTTCGACCGGCTCGGCGCCGACGCGGTGACCGTGAACCCGCTGATGGGCGAGGACGCGGTGCGTCCCTTCCTCGAGCGCCCGGGACGCGGCGTCTTCGTGCTCGCCCGCACCAGCAACCCCGGCGCCGCCGACCTGCTCGAGCGGCGGCTCGACGACGGGACGCCCGTCTACGCGCACCTCGCCCGGCTCGCGACGGGCTGGGACCCCGGTGGCGCGGTCGGGCTGGTGGTCGGGGCCACCGCGCCCGAGGCGGTGGCGGCGCTCCGCCGCCTCGCGCCGGAGGCTCCGCTGCTCCTCCCCGGGGTCGGCGCCCAGGGAGGCTCGGTCGAGGCCGCGGTCGCCGCCGGGCTCGACGCCGCCGGCGCCGGCCTCGTCGTCAGCGTGAGCCGCGGGATCGCGAACGCGCCGGAGGGGCCCGCGGCGGCTGCCCGGCAGTGGCGCGAGCGCATCGAGGCGGCCCGGTACCACGTCACCCGGGCGGGGACGGCGCCCCCCGCGTACGAGCCCCCGCCTGTCTAGACTGCCCTATGCCCTCGGCCACCATCGAGTTGAGCGGCCACATCATCGATTCGATGATGCTGCCGCGCATCTTCGACGTCGTCATGGACCTCGGCGGCTCCTTCCGGGTCGACGAGTTCCGGGTGGGCCGCAACCCGGATGAGCGCTCCTTCGCCCGGCTCACCGTCACCCACGACGACCCCGGCGGCCTCCAGAAGATCATCGCGGCCTGCCAGCAGCAGGGTGCGGTGCAGGTCGACGGCGCCGCCGTGCACACGGAGGCCGCACCCCGCGACGGGGTGTTCCCCGACACCTTCTACTCGACGAGCAACCAGCCCACCGCGGTGCGCGTCGGCGAGGACTGGGTCGAGGTCGAGGACATCGAGATGGACTGCGGCGTGGTCCTCGCGGACGGCGGCGCCCGCTGCGTCGCGGTGACCGACGTCCGCGCCGGCGACCGCGTCGTCGTCGGTCACGACGGCATCAAGGTCTCGCCGGTCGAGCGCTCGCGCAGCAAGGAGATCTTCGGCTTCATGACGAGCACGGTCTCCGCGGAGAAGCCGAAGCACCTGATCATCCGCGAGCTCGCACAGACGATGCGCGAGATCCGCGCGCGCGACGGGCGCATCTGTCTCGTCGCCGGACCGGCGGTGATCCACACCGGCGCCGGCATCCACCTCGGCTGGCTGATCGCCCACGGCTGGGTCGACGTCCTCTTTGCGGGCAACGCGCTCGCCGCGCACGACATCGAGTCGCAGTTCTTCGGCACCTCGCTCGGCATCGACCTGCGCGACGGCCTTCCCGTCGAATCGGGGCACGAGCACCACATCCGGGCGATCAACCGCATCCGCGGCGCGGGCGGGATCCGCGAGGCGGTCGCGACCGGGATGCTCCGCGGCGGGGTGATGTACGAGGCGGTGCGCCGCGGGATCACCGTCGTGCTCGCCGGCTCGGTGCGCGACGACGGCCCCCTCCCCGAGGTGGTCGTCGACATGATCGAGGCGCAACGGCGGATGCGCCAGGGGCTGCGCGGGGTCGAGCTGTGCATCATGTGCGCGTCGATGCTCCACGCCATCGCCACCGGCAACCTCCTGCCCGCGGCGACCAAGACGGTGTGCGTCGACATCAATCCGTCGGTGGTCACCAAGCTCGCCGACCGTGGCTCGTCCCAGACCCTGGGGCTCGTCACCGACGTCGAGTCCTTCCTGCGCGAGCTCTCGGAGTGTCTGTCATGAGCGATGCAGCCATCCCGGTCGCCGTCCTCACCGACGACTCCTCCGACCGCCACGACGTCCCCGGACATCCCGAGACCGCGGCGCGGCTGCACGCGATCCTCGACCACCTCGGCGCCGACCCGGAGCTGCGTCGGCTCCCCGCGCTGCACGTCCCCGAGGCGGATCCGGAGGTCGTCCTCGGCGCCCACCAGGACGCGCACGTGCGCCGCATCGAGCGCGCCGCGCGCAGCGGCGGAGCCTGGATCGACCCCGACACCTACTGCACCGACCGCTCCTACGAGGTCGCGCTCCGCGCCGCGGGCGCCGCGGTCGAAGGGGTGTCCCGCGTGTGCTCCGGCGACGTCGGCAGCGCCTTCGCGATCATCCGTCCGCCCGGCCACCACGCGACCCGCGACCGCGCGATGGGCTTCTGCCTCTTCAACAACGCCGCGGTCGCCGCGCGCGCCGCGCAGCGCCACCACGGCCTCGCCAGGGTCGCGGTCGTCGACATCGACGTCCACCACGGCAACGGCACCCAGGACGTCTTCTACGACGACGCGTCGGTGCTCTACTGCTCGCTCCACCAGTGGCCGCTCTACCCGGGCACCGGCCGGCGCTCCGAGACCGGAGAGGGCGCCGGGGCGGGTGCGACCGTGAACACCCCCCTGCCTCCCGGGACGACCGGCGAGGACTGGCTCGCGGCCTTCGACGAGGTCGTCGCCCCGGCGCTGCGCGCCCACGCCCCCGAGCTCATCGTGGTGAGCGCCGGCTACGACGGCCACCGCGCCGACCCGCTCGCCAACCTGCGGCTCGACACCACGACGTACGCCGAGGTTGCCCGCCGGCTCGCCGGGATCGCCGCCGAGACCGCCGGCGGTCGCATGGTGTGGGTCCTCGAGGGCGGATACGACCTCGACGCGCTCTCGGCGTCGGTGGCGGCGACGCTGCGGACGTTGGGCTCGAGTGAGGGGAGGGGAGAGGGCCCGGCATGAGCGGTCGCGGCGCGGCCCGCATCGCCGCGGCCTTCGTGGTCGCCGTTCTCGCCGCGTGCGGCTCGGAGAGCGGCACCCCGCCGCCGTCGACGCCGCACCCGTCGCCCTCGGCGACCGCCTCGCCGACCGCGACCCCCGGGGCGGTGACGATCGGCTCGTCGCTGACCGTGATCGCGCCGCTGGGGCTCAGGCTCCGCGACAGCGGGTCGACCGACGGCGCGGTGCTCGGCAGCCTCGGCCAGGGCACCGTGGTCACCGTCCTCGCCCACGGCGGCGCCGGCGGTCACTGGTACCAGGTCAAGGGCGAGACCGAGACCGGCTGGATCACCGACGACCCCGTCTACAGCAGCCCGCGCCACTTCGAGCTCTACCAGTCCGACGCCCACGGCTTCAGCGCGCTCTACCTCGACACCTGGCAGTTCGCCGAGGGCGGTGCGACCTCGGTGAGCTTCCGTCCCCAGAGCGGCGGATATCCACGGATCACGGTGTCGAACGCGCCCACCCTCGACGCGCTCGGCGCGCCGGGGATGGAGGGCTACGCGACCGTCGAGGTCGACTCCGCCGAGGTCTTCGGGATCACCGGCGTGCTGAAGCTCTACAGCCGCGGCGGCACCGCCCCTCCGGCGACCCCGGGCGACCAGCCCCCGCCCGCGCGCCTCGCCGAGCTGCTCGTCACCCTCGACGCCAAGCGGGCGATGCGCCTCGACTTCCTCTACCCGTCCCCCGACGACCTGCGCACCTTCCGCGACTTCTACGGCTCGATCATCGTCCCCGTCGCCGCCGCCTCCCCCGGGGCGACCCCGAGGCCCACCTGATGCTCGGCCGCGACCTGAGGATCGACACCTCGCGGCGCCGCGTCGTCGACGTCACCGACGAGGCGGCGGCGCGCGCCCGCGGGGCGGGCGGCGAC
>DATKEY010000165.1:0-6132 GCA_035544475.1 Candidatus Dormiibacterota bacterium
GCGCGGCTGCTCAGCCCCGCGCCCGCGAGGGTGGCGACCTCGAGCTCGCGGGCGCTGAGCCCGCTCTCCATGCCCGCCGCCGGCCGGGCGGGACGGGCGGCAGGCCTGGCGCCGCCGGCGCCGATCTCCTGGAGCAGCCGCGCCGCACGGGCGCGGTGGCGGCGCATCCCCACCCGGGCGAGCGCCGCCTCGGCCTCGCGGATCAGCGGGGCGGCGCGGTCGCGGCGGCCGGCGGCGAGCAGCGCCTCGCCCACGACCAGCCGGACCTGGGCGGGGACCAGGTCCCCCGCCACGTCGCCGGCGCGCGCGAGGGTGCGCTCCGCCTCGTCGAGGGCGGCGGGATCGCCGTTCGCGGCGAGGGCCGCCGTGAACGCCGCCCCCGTCACGAGCCCGAAGAGGGGGAGGTCGCGCGCGTCGGCGGCGGTTGCGAGCCGGCGCGCCTCGGCGAGCGCCTCGACGCGGCGCCCCGCCTCCAGCAGGCAGAGCACGAGCGAGGCGCGCATCGGGGCCATCCAGTAGTCGCCGCGGGCCTCGCTCCACGAGCTCACCCGGCGGTGCCAGCTCACCGCGGCGGCGATGTCGCCGCGCTCCTCGGCGAGCACCCCCTCGGCGTGCCAGTACCAGCCCTCGATGAACCCGCCCGCGCGCTCCTCGAGCAGACGGCGGGCCTCGGCGAGCCGCTCGGTGGCGGGTCCGAGCTGTCCGCGGGCGGCGAGGACGAGGGCGCTGGTGACGATCGGCAGCGGGAGGACGTTGAGGGCGCCGTAGCGGCGCGCCGTCTCCTCACTGCGCAGGCTCGCGGCGAGCGCCGCGTCGAGGTCGCCGAGGTGATAGCTGGCCTCGCCGCCGAGCGCCGACGCCCAGGCGGCACCCCACATCACCCCGATGCTCTCGGTCATCGCCTCGGTGAGCGCGGCCATCGACGCCGCGGCGTCGTCGAAGCGCCCGAGGATGCAGTTGGCGCCCGCGCCGGCGAACACCGCGTAGCCGAAGGCGAGGACGTGGCCGGTCGCCATCGCCTCGGTCACGACCGCGCTCGCGAGCCCGAGCGCACGCCGCGCCTCGCCGCCGTGGGCCAGGGCGAGCGCCTCGAATCCGCGGAGCACGAGGTCGGCGCCCTGGGCGCCGGACGCGGCGGCGATGGCGCGGCCGCGGCGCACGGTCTCGACGACCTCGGGGACGGGCATGGTGAGCTCCGCCACCATCGCGAGCTCGCTGAGCAGGAGCGCCGCCTCCGGTCCACCCCCCGAGGCGAGCTCGAGCCCCTGCTCGACGGCGGCGCGGGCACGGTCGCAGTCGCCCGTCACCACCCGCAGGGTGGCGAGCCGCCGCCAGAAGGTGGCGCGGCGGAGGCGGTCCTCCGCGGGGGTCCGTGCCATCAGCTCGTTGATCGCGGCGAGCCCGAGGTCGGCGCGACCCGCATGCCCGGCGAGCTCGCTGATGCGGTCGAGGGCGCGCAGCCGCAGGGCGTCGTCGCGGTCCTCGACGAGGAGAAGCGCCTCCTCGTACCAGCGCAGCGCCTGCGAGTAGTGGATCCGCGCCTCGGCGTCCTCGCCCGCCGCCATCGCGGCGGTCGCGGCGGCGACGTCCCCGGGCTCGCCGCCCTCGACGAGGTGGGAGGCCACGGTTCCGAGCTCCGCTCCGGCGTCGCGCAGGGCCGCGGCGAGCTGGCGGTGGGCGAGCCGCCGCCGGGCGGCGCCCATCTCCCTCTGGACGCATTCGCGCACGAGCGGATGGTCGACGACGTAGTCGGCCCGCCGCCCGCCCTGCTCGGCCACCAGCCCGGCGGCGCGGAGCGCGTCGAGGGCCCCGGCGAGAGCCGCGGCGTCGGCGCCGGTCACCGCGGCGAGGAGCGGGAACCCGACCCGCTCGCGCGCGACCACCAGCCACTCGAGCACCTGCCGGCTCAGCGTGTCGAGGTCGCGGGTGCGATCGCGGAGCGCGGCCTCGAGGTTGGGCGGCAGCTCCTCGCCGCGGCCGGGCACCGGCAGCCACTGCAGGCCGGTGCGGCGCACCGCGTCGTGGGCGAGCGCCCAGCGCACGATCTCCTCGAGGTAGTACGGGTTCCCGGCCGCACGCGCCTGCAGCATCTCGACGAGACTGCGCGCCGGGAGGCCGTCACGCAGGAGCGCGGCGACGAGCGCCGCGGCGGCGTCGCCGTCGAGCGGGGTGAGCTCGAGGTCGACCACCTCGCGGTCGCGGCGCAGGGTGTCGAGCAGCTCCCGGGCGGCGGTGCGCGCGTCGGCGGGGTCGCGCCAGCCGAGCGTGAGAGTCCACGGCAGGTCGCCCGCGTGGCGCACGAGCATGTCGAGCACCTCGCAGCTGTCGGCGTCCGCGAGATGGGCGTCGTCGACGATCACCACCAGAGGCCGGCGCTCGGTGACGTGCCGCACCAGACGGAAGGTCGCCTGCACCACCGAGAGCAGGTCCGGGGCGCCGCCGCTGTGGCCGTCGGCGACCGCGAGCGCCGGCACCAGGGCGACGAGCGCCTCCCCGGCGCGGCGCACCTGGGCGCCTCCCGACCCGCTCCCCCGGACGAATGCGCCGAGGAGGTCGGAGAGGGTGGCGTACGGATGCCTTCCGAGGTGCGGGGAGCGGCCGGCGATCACCGCCGCCCCCGAGCCCCGTGCCCGCTCCTCGAAGGCGTCGAGCAGGCGTGACTTGCCGATGCCGTCCGGCCCGCGCACGACCGCGACCCGCAGCCCGGTCTCGGCGCTGGCCGCCACCTGTCTCCAGAGCTCCTGGAGCTGGGGCTCCCGAGCGACCATCGGGGTGTCGCGATGAGTACCCGGCATCGTGAGGACCATGCTACCCGAGCCCTGAGAGGTACTTCCTCGCTGAGTACTCACCCGTGGTCGTAATGAGTAGTCGGAGTGAGTACATGTCCTCTATGTCGCAGCGGGGGTCGAGCGCAGCATGGAGGCCGACCCGGCCGCGGGCCGGGACACCTGGAGGAATGAGCTCATGATCCGCGCCCACGTCAGGCCGGTCTGCGGTGCCGGTCTGCTCGGCCGCCGGGTCGTCCCGCGGGTGGCCGCCCGCGAGCTTCCCGCGGCCGTCGTCCTCTCGCCCGAGCTCCTCGCGGTCGAGGTGGTGCGCCACCTCAACGCCGGGGACCTCGGCGGCTTCCGCGCCGTGGTCGCGCCCACCGTCCGGCTGAGCGCCACGGGCGGCGGCTCGACGACGGTGAGCGCCCGCGAGCTCTACACCCGGCTCTCCACCCTGAGGCCGCGCCAGACCCTCTGCGCGGCCCGGATCCGCGGCGATGCCACCGCCGCCCGCGTCGACCTCGAGGTGGCATGGCCGGTGCCCGACGGAGAGGTCGCCGAGTCGAGCCTCGGCACCCTGGAGCTCGAGTGTGAGGCCGGCCGGGTGACCGCGGTCACCCTCGGTCTCGACGGCGACCCGGCGGTCGCCCGCGCCGCGGCGGCGCTCCGGGGCCGGTCGTTCAGGCGTGTGGCGGCCCGCTAGCGGTCTCGCTCAGCAGGGTGCGCAGGTCGACCTCGGGATCGGCGAGCCGCTCGGGGTCGACCACCGCGCCGGAGCGGATCAGGGGGACGGTCCGGCGGAGGTCGCGCCCCTGGTTGACGGCGACCGCGGCCACGACCCGGCCGTCGCGGAGCTGGAAGGCGGTGAAGCTCCGGTCCTCGAGGCTGCCGCGGACGACGAGCCGGTCCCACGGCTCGGCGAAGCCGGCGTACTGGATGTTGCAGTCGTACTGATCCGACCAGAACCAGGGGATCTCGTCGTGCACGGCGTCCCCGCCGAGGATGGTGCTCGCGGCGACCTTCCCCTGCTGGACGGCGTTCTGCCAGTGCTCGACCCGCAGGTGGCGCCCGGCGACGGGGTGGAGATGCCGGGCCACGTCGCCGGCCGCGAGGATGCCGGGGATGCCGGTGCGGCAGCGCTCGTCGACGACGATGCCGTCGCCGACCTCGATCGCGGTCCCCGCCACCGTCTCGACCGCGGGTTCGACGCCGACTCCGACGACGACCAGGTCGCACTCGATCGCGCCGCCGCCGCGGGTCACGACCCGTTCCACCCTCCCGTCACCCTCGAAGGCAGTCACCCCCTCGCCGAGCCGCAGGTCGACGCCGTGGTCCCGGTGGAGCCCCTCGACGACGCGACCGACGGTCTCACCCACGCTGCGCTCGAGAGGGACGGCGAGCGGCTCCACCGCGGTGACCTCGGCGCCGAGATGGCGGAGCGCGGCGGCGACCTCGCAGCCGATGAACCCCATGCCGACCACCACCGCCCGCCGGCCCGGGCCGGCCGCGGCGCGGATGCGGTCCGAGCCGGCGACGTCGCGGAGGTCGAGCACCCCCTCGAGACCGGCGCCGGGGACCTGCAGCCGGCGGTTGCGCACCCCGGTCGCCAGGACCAGCGCGTCGTAGCCGACCCGCTCGCCGCCGTCGAGCTCGACCGCGCTCTCCTCGGGGAGGACCCGGCGCGCGCGGACGCCGAGCCGGGTCTCGATCGCGTGCTCGGGCCACAGCCGCAGCGGGCGGATGACGTCGTCGAGGGCGACGGCGCCTCGCAGGTACTCCTTGGAGAGCTGGGGCCGGTCGTACGGGGGGTCGGGCTCCTCGCCGAGGAGGATCACCTCGCCGTCGTGGCCGCCCTCGCGCAGCGCGACCGCGGCGCTCCGGCCTGCGGTGCTGGCGCCGACGATGACGACGCGCTTGGCGGACACGTCCGGTCACGGTAGCGGATTCGCGCAAGGTCGACCCCATCCCCGACGTCACATGGCGGGAGTTGGCGCCACAGGAGGCGGGAAGGGATGATCCCGAGGCGGAGGACGGCGGGGGTGGGACCCGGCCGTCTCGTCGTGGCCGCGGCGGCCGCGGGCGTCCTCGCCGCGGCGGTGCACCTCCTCGCCGCCGGGCCGCGGGCCCCCGTCGCGCTCCGCGCCGCCCCCGTGCCCGCCGCCGCGCCGGCGCCGCGAACCGCCCCCGACACCGCCGAGCGCGCGGCCGCGACCCCGGCGCCGCCACCCCCCGCACCGCCCTCGCCACCGCCCGCGCCGCCGGTGGCGGCGACCCCGGCCCCCGTCCACGCAGTCGCGGCGGCCGTGCCGCCTCCGCCGGCCCCGCTGAGCATCCAGCCGCCCGGGCTCGGGCTGGTCGCAGCGCAAGGCGCGCTGCCGAGCCCCGCGGTGACCTTCACCATCACCTCCACGGCCCACGCTGCGGTCACGCTCGGCGCCGTGAGCGTCACCGCGCCCGGCTTCCGCATCACCGGCGACGGCTGCAGCCACGTCCGGCTCGGCCCCGGGGGGCGATGCACGGTGACGGTGCGCTGGTCCGCGACCGGCCGCGGGCACGCGACCGGTCTGCTCGTGATCCCCACCCCCGGCGCCCGCCCCGCGACCGCCCGCCTGGAGGGCACGGTGCGCTGACCCCGCCGCCGAATCGGCTCTGTGTGCGACGCGACGCGACGTCGACGAGCCCGCAACGGAACGGTCAATAGCGAACCGGATCGCGACCGGCGACCCGAGGATCGGACCGTCGCCGCACCCGGACACCGTCCGCCGCAGCGGGCGGCGACATCTCCCCCACTGCGCGCGGCACGAGACCCGAGGACTCGATGGATCTGCGCACCGCCTGGGCCGAGCGCCGCAGGCTGTTCTTCGTCCGGCTGCTCGCCGGCGTGCTCGCGGCGTCGCTGCCGATCATGGTGCTGCTCGCCGTGCTGCTCAGCCGCAGCGCGTCCTCGAGCATCGCCGACGAGAGCTCCGTCGCCGCCGAGAACCTCGCGCGTGCGGCCACCTCCCACCTCGAGCAGTGGCTGGTCGAGCGGCACCGCGACCTCGGCGACGTCGCCAGCGTGCTCGCGGAGCAGCCGGCGGGCGCCTCCGCCGCGGCGGCGCTCACCTCCCTGCTCCATCCCGAGGACCCCTACTCGGCGCTCGAGGTCGTCGACCTGGGCGGCCACGTGGTGGCGGCGAGCGATCCGCAGCTGGCCGTCGAGGTGAGCGGCCAGGATTGGTTCCAGAACGCCGCCGCAGGGCCTGCGCTCAGCACGCTCCGCAACCAGGGAGGTCACCTCCGCTGGTTCATCTCCGCTCCGGTGGCCGGCGCCGGCGGCCGCCCCGCGGCGGTGGTGGTGGGCCTGCTGCGCCCCTCGGCGCTG
>DATKEY010000166.1:0-42500 GCA_035544475.1 Candidatus Dormiibacterota bacterium
CGGCTCCGGATCCCGGCCGGCTCCTGACTCAGCGCGGCTCCGCGACCACCACATACCGGAGGGGGTTACGGAGGCTCTCTGTCGACGTCCTTAGACGACTCCTAACCGTGCCTCACGCGATTCTCAAGCTCGCGACGTCCCATGGCCCCGGGAGCGGCGACGCGGTGGCCGTCCCCCACTACATGTCACCGCGAGAGCACCCCACCCATGCGCCACCTCCCCATCGCCGCCGGCACGATCGCGACCGCGGCCCTCCTGGCGGGCTGCGGCCACGGCGTCGCGGCCACCCAGACGTCCTCGAACTCCGGCGGCAAGCAGGACGCGATGCTGAAGTACTCGCAGTGCATGCGCTCGCACGGGATCGGTGACTTCCCCGATCCGCAGACCAGCGCCGGCGGTGGCTCGACCCTGCGCATCAACGGCGGCGCCGGCAGCGACCTCAACCCCGACAATCCGACCTTCCAGCACGCCCAGAACGCGTGCAAGTCCGACCTCCCGAACGGAGGCCAGATGAGCCCGCAGCAGCTGCAGCAGGTGCAGCGGCAGGCGCTCGCGTTCTCGCAGTGCATGCGCTCCCATGGCGTCACGGACTTCCCGGATCCCCAGATCCAGAGCAGCGGCGGAGGCGTCGCCATCCGGCTCGGCGGCCCGAACTCCGGCGGCAAGACCGGGGACCTCAACCCCGACGACCCGACCTTCCAGCGCGCGCAGCAGGCGTGCCAGTCCCAGTTCGGCAGGACCGGACCGGGGGGTGCGAGCAAGTCGACCTCGGGCGGCGGCGGGTTCGGCATGCAGGTGGGGGGCTGACGATGCGCGCACGCACCATCGGCATCGGAGCCGCAGGCATCGTCGCCGTCGCCGCCGCCGGGATCGGCGGCGCCGTCATCGAGGGCAGGGGGGGCGCCGCCGCGACCGCGACGACTCTGCCGCCGACGGCGACCGCGACCGTGACCCGCACCGACCTCAGCACCACCCAGCAGGTGTCGGGGACGCTCGAGTACACCGGCACCCACCAGGTCTCCTGCCAGACCCACGGCATCCTGACCGGTCTCGCCGCCGCGGGGAGCACCGTGGGCCGCGGCCAGACCCTCTTCGAGGTGGACGGCTCGCCGATCGTCCTCATGTACGGCACCCGCCCGATGTGGCGCACCCTCACCTCCGGGGTGAGCGGGCCCGACGTGACCCAGCTCGACGACAACCTCATCGCGCTCGGCTACGCGACCCGGGGCGAGCTCGGCACCGGCGACACGTACACGAGCGCCGAGACCGCCGCGGTGAAGCGCTGGCAGGCTGCGCTCGGCGTCGATCAGACCGGCTCGGTTGCGCTCGGCGCGGTCGACTTCCTGCCCGGACCGATCCGCATCGCGACCCACTCCGTCGAGGTCGGCGGCGCGGTCAACCCCGGGATGACCGTCACCTCCGCGACCGACACCACCCGCTCCGTCGACATCCCGCTCGACGTCTCCAAGCAGGCATTGGTCGCGGTCGGGGACGCGGTGACGGTCACCCTGCCGACCGGGTCCACGGTCTCCGGGACGGTCGGCCACATCGCCTCGGTCGCGCAGTCCAGCGGCGGCGGCGGCGGCAACAACAACAACAACAACTCGGCGACCATCGATGTCACCGTCACCGTCTCCGACCAGAAGGCGCTCGGGAACCTCGACCAGGCGCCCGTCGACGTGACCGTCGACACCCAGAGCGTGCACGGTGTGCTCGCCGTGCCGATCACCGCGCTCACCGTGCTGCCCGGCGGCGGCTATGCCGTCGACGTCGTCCAGGCTGGCCACCTGCATCGGGTTCCGGTCACCACCGGCCTCTTCTCCGACAGCATGGTCGAGGTGAGCGGCGCGGGGCTCGGTGAGGGCGACGCGGTGGAGGTGCCCTCGCTGTGACCACGCCGTGCGTGCTCGAGCTCGACGAGGTGAGCCGGACCTATCCCGGCAGCCCGCCGGTGGAGGCGCTGTGCTCGGTGTCGCTGCGCATCCATACCGGGGAGCTGCTCGCCATCGTCGGCCCCTCGGGCTCCGGGAAGTCGACCCTGCTCCACATCATGGGAACCCTGGAGCGGCCCACCGCAGGGGTGGTGCGCGTCGCCGGCGAGGACACCGGGCGGCTCTCCGACCGGGCCGTGGCCGGGCTGCGCGCGAGCCGGATCGGCTTCGTCTTCCAGTCGTTCTTCCTGCTCGACGGGATGAGCGCTCTCGACAACGTCGCCAACGGCCTCCTCTACACCGGGGTCCCGGCCTCGGAGCGCCGGCGCCGTGCGGTGCGGATCCTGGAGCGGGTGGGGCTCGCCCACCGTCTCGGCCACCGCCCCGCCCAGCTGAGCGGCGGTGAGCGCCAGCGCGTCGCCATCGCCCGCGCCGTGGTCGGCGACCCGGCGGTCGTGCTCGCCGACGAGCCCACCGGCAACCTCGACTCGGTGTCCGGGGCGGCGATCTTCGCCCTTCTCCGCGAGCTGAACGCCGAGGGCACGAGCATCGCGGTGATCACCCACGACCTCGCCGTCGCCGCCTCCCTGCCCCGGCGGGTCGAGATCCGGGACGGTCGCATCGTCGGCGATCGTGGGGAGGTGGCGGCATGATCGCCGTCGCCCGAAGCCGGCTCCGTCCCGCGGACGTGCTCCGCGTCGGTGGTGTCGGCCTGCGCACCCGGCGGCTGCGCACCGCACTGAGCGCGCTCGGCATCGCCATCGGCATCGCCTCGGTGGTCGCCGTGCTCGGGATCTCGGCCTCGTCGCAGGCCGACCTCACCGCGCAGCTCGACACCCTCGGCACCAACCTGCTCTCCCTCGGCCCCGGCCAGACGCTCTTCGGGCAGAACGCCGAGCTGCCGTCCGGTGTCGTCGGGATGGTCGGCCGGCTCGACGGCGTCAAGGAGGCGACCGCGACCGCGGGGATCTCGGCCGGCGTCTACCGGACCGACAGGGTTCCGACGCAGGCCTCCGGCGGGATCTCGGTGGTCGCGGCGCGGACCGACCTGCTCGGCGTCGTCCGCGGCGCGCTCGCCGAGGGCCGGTTCCTCGACGCCGCCACCTCGCACTTCCCGACGGTCGTGCTCGGCGCCGCGACGGCGACCCGGCTCGGGATCAGCGACCTCACGGCCACCACCCAGGTGTGGCTCGGCGGCCGCTGGTTCACCGTCGTCGGCATCCTCGACCCGCTCCCGCTGGCGCCCGAGCTCGACAGCGCGGCGCTCATCGGGTGGCCGGTGGCCCGGCAGCTCTTCGGCTCGACCTTCGACGGCAACCCGACCCACGTCTACGTGCGCAGCGATCCGGCCCGGGTGACCGAGGTGCAGTCGCTTCTCGCCGTTGCCGCCGATCCCGCGCATCCCGACGAGGTGAACGTCAGCCGTCCCTCCGACGCGCTCGCCGCGCGTCGCGCCGCCGACAACGCCTTCACCTCGCTCTTCCTCGGGCTCGGCGCGGTCGCCCTGCTCGTCGGGGCGGTCGGCATCGGCAACGTCATGGTCATCGGCGTCCTGGAGCGGCGCGGCGAGATCGGGTTGCGGCGCTCACTCGGAGCGACCCGGCGCCACGTCGGCGTGCAGTTCCTCACCGAGTCCGTGCTGCTCTCGGGCCTCGGCGGGATGGCCGGCGCCCTGCTCGGCGCGGGCGCCACGGTCGTGTACTCGGTCGCCCGCACCGTCACTCTCAGCATCCCGCCCGTCGCGATCGTCGGGGGAATCGGGTCGGCGCTCGCCGTCGGCGCCGTCGCGGGCCTCTACCCGGCGATGCGCGCCGCCCGGCTCACGCCCACGGAGGCGCTGCGGAGCGGGTGATCATCCGGGCATGTACCCGGAGCCGTATGCCCGCCTCGCCCGCGACCCGGGGATCGCGACGCGGCGGCACCACTACGGCCCCGGTTCCGACCGGTGGGCGGACCTTCGCCTCCCCGAGGGGCCGGGGCCGCACCCCGTCGTGGTCCTGATCCACGGCGGCTTCTGGCGGATGCCCTGGGGCGCCGACCTGATGCACGCGCTCGCCGGCGATCTCCACCGCCGCGGCTGGGCCACGTGGAACGTCGAGTACCGGCGCCTCGGCGCGCCCGGGGGCGGCTGGCCGGGCACTCTCGAGGACGCCGCCGCGGCCGTCGACGCGCTGGCCGCCGCCGGCGCCGCGATCGACCCGACGCGGGTCGTCGCCGTCGGCCACTCGGCGGGCGGCCACCTCGCCCTCTGGCTCGCCACCCGCCCGGGCATCGCCGCGGTCGTCGGGCTCGCCGCCGTCTCCGACCTCGCCGGGGCGGCGCGCGACGGGCTCGGCGGCGGTGCTGCGATCGAGCTCCTCGGCGGCAGCCCGGAGCAGCAGTCCGAGCGCTACCGGGTGGCGTCGCCGCTCGAGCGTCTGCCGCTCGGCGTGCCCCAGCTCCTCGTCCACGGCGACCGCGACGATCGCGTCCCCGTCGAGCAGAGCCGCCGCTACGCGCGCGCGGCCCGCCGGGCGGGGGACACGGTCGAGCTCGCCGTCATCCTCGCCGCCGGCCATGCCGAGCTCGTCGACCCGCGGACCGAGGCCTGGCGGCGGGCCGTGGTCTGGCTCGACGCGATGCCGGGCGCCTAGCATCGGATCGACGTGGAGAGGCCTGGTCACCGGAGGGGTGTCGACATGCCCACCTACATCGCGCTGCTCAACTACACGGAGAAGGGGATCCAGTCGATCAAGGACCTGCCCAAGCGTGTCGACAAGGCACGGGAGGTGATGGGGCGGTCGGGCGTGAAGATGACCGCTCTGTACCTGACGATGGGCAGGTACGACGCGGTCAGCATCTTCGAGGCGCCCGACGACGCCGCGGTCGCGAAGGTGCTTCTCGGGATCGCGGGGTTCGGCAACGTCCGCACCGAGACCATGCGGGCCTTCGACGAGGCCGAGACGAACGCCATCATCGGCGCGCTCTAGATGGCCCCCGAGGCCGCCGTCTCGACGCCGCACATCGTCGTCTGGAGCGACTACATCTGACCCTTCTGCTACGTCGCCCTCGAGCGGGCGACGTGGCTCGAGCGCCGGTACGGCGCCACGGTCGACTGGAGGCCCTTCGACCTCCACCCCGAATATCCGCCCGACGGCATCCCGCGCGCCGTGCTGCTCGCACGGTACGGCGGGGAGTTCGCGGCGGCGGTGACGCGGATGATCGAGAGCGCCGGGCTGGTCCACGACCCGCCGCCCGACCGGGTGCCGAACTCGAGCCGGGCGCTCCGCCTCACCGAGCTCGCGCGCGACCGCGGGGTCCACGACGCCCTGCACCACCGCCTGCTCACCGGGTACTGGTCGCGGCGGCTCGACATCGGCGACCCCGAGGTCCTCGTCGGGGAGGCGGTGGCGGTCGGGATCCCCGACGCCGACGCCCGCGCCGCGCTCGACTCCGGGGAGCTCGGCGCGCGGGTGGAGGCCTCGACCCGCAGCGCGCTGCGCAACGGGGTGAGCGGCGTCCCGGCCTGGTCGATCGACCGGCGGCTCGTCGTCCCCGGAGCCCAGCCCCAGGAGGTGTTCGACACCATCCTGCGGCGCCTGGGTCACGTCCCGCTCCCCGATCCCGCACAATGACGACATCAGGGCTGTCACACTTGCGCCGCGTGCGACGTACCGGGTTCAGCTGCGGCCGGGCTTCGGCTTCGAGGAGGCGGCGTCCCTCGCGCCGTACCTCGCCGAGCTCGGGATCAGCCACCTCTACGCCTCGCCGATCCTCGAGGCGGTCCCCGGGAGCCCGCACGGGTACGACCTCACCGACCCCACCCGCATCCGTGGGGACCTCGGCGGTCCCCACGGGTTCCGCCGCATGGTCGATGCGCTCCATGCGGCCGGTCTCGGCCTCCTCGTCGACATCGTCCCCAACCACATGTCGACGGACGCCCGCTACGACGGGTGGTGGGCCGACGTCCTCGAGCTGGGGCCTCGGAGCGCGTACGCCGGCTTCTTCGACGTCGAGTGGGACCCGCCGTGGCCCGAGCTGCGCGACCGCGTCCTCCTCCCCGTCCTCGACGGGTCGCTCGACGAGGTCGCGGCGCGCGGAGGGCTCGGTCTCGAGCGCTCGGCGGGGCGGGTCTGGCTCACCTACGGTGACCAGCGCTTCCCCGTCGACCCGGCGACGCTGCCGGACGAGGACGGCGCGCTCCGCCGTGTGGCCGCCGACCCCGCGGCCCTCGTCACCCTCTGCGACCGCCAGCACTGGCTGCTCGCCCCCTGGACGGACGCCTCCACCCGCCTCAACCACCGCAGGTTCTTCACCATCACCTCCCTCGTGGGGGTGAGGGAGGAGGAGCCGAGGGCCTTCGACGCTGTCCACGGGTGCATCGCCGAGCTGGTGCGCGCGGGGAGCATCGACGGGCTGCGGGTCGACCACGTCGACGGCCTCCGCGATCCCGCCCGGTACCTCGCCCGGCTGCGGGAGGCGACCGGGGCCGGCTGGGTGGTGGTCGAGAAGATCCTCGAGGAGGACGAGGAGCTCCCCGCCGGCTGGCCGGCCGACGGGACGACCGGGTACGAGTTCGCGGCGCTGCTCACCGAGCTGAGCGTCGACCCCGCCGGCGCCGCCCCTCTCACCGAGCTCCACGCCGGCTTCACCGGGTACACCGAGAGCTTCGATCACTGCGTTCGCCAGGCACGGCTGGCGCTGCTGCGGGGAGAGCTCGCCGCCGACGTGACCCGGCTCGCGGCGCGGCTCACCAGGGTCGCCGGCGACGCGGGGCCGACCCCGCGGTACGACGTCGACGAGGCGGCGGAGGCGCTGGTGGCGGTCATCGCCGAGCTCGGCGTGTACCGCACCTACGTCGACCCGCAGACCGGGAGCTGCCGGCCCGAGGACGCGGCCCGTGCCGGCATCGCGGTGACCCGGGCGCGGCGCCGGAATCGGCGGGTCCGGGGCGACCTCCTCGACCTGGTCGCCGACTGCCTCTGCGGACGCTGCCCGGGGGAGGGGCTGGAGCTCGTCGCCGGGGTGCAGCAGCTGACCCCGGCGGTGATGGCGAAGGCGAAGGAGGACACCGCCCTCTACCGCTGGAACCGGTTGCTGGCGCTCAACGAGGTCGGAGCCGATCCCGACCGCTTCGGCCTCGGGGTCGACGCGTTCCACGCCGCCTGCGCCCGCTGGGCGGTGCGGAGCGACCGCGGCCTGCGGGCCACCTCGACGCACGACACCAAGCGCAGCGAGGACGTGCGGGCGCGGCTCTGCGTGCTCTCGGAGATGCCCGGCGCCTGGGCGGCGGCGGTGCGGCGGTGGTCGGCGGCGGCCGCCCCGATCCGCCCCGACCTCGTCGACCCGGACACCGAGTACGTCCTCTACCAGACCCTGGTCGGGGCGCACCCGATCGGTGCCGACCGGCTCACGGCGTACCTCGCGAAGGCGACCCGGGAGGCAGCGCTCCACACCTCCTGGACCCGCCCCGACGCCGCCTACGATGAGGCGCTGCGCCGCTTCGCGGTCGGGGTGCTGGAGGATGCCGGCCTGATGTCCGAGGTCGAGGAGTTCGCCCGGCCGGTGGCCGCGGCGGGCATGCGGATCTCGCTCGCGTGGACGCTGCTCAAGGTCGCCGTCCCGGGGGTGCCCGACGTCTACCAGGGCACCGAGCTCTGGGACCTGAGCCTCGTCGACCCCGACAACCGCCGCCCGGTCGACTTCGACGAGCGCCGGCGACTGCTCGCGGGCGCCCCCGGCGACCGATCCGCGAAGCTGCGGCTGCTCGCGCGCGCCCTCGGGGTGCGCCGCGAGCTCGAGGGCGCGTTCGGGCCCGGCGCCGCCTACACCCCGCTCGCCGTCACCGGCCCCCACGCCGGCCGGGTCGTCGCCTTCTCTCGCGGTGAGCCGGCGGCGGTCGTGTGCGTCGCCGACCGGCGCGGGCTCGAACCCGCCGGCGGCTGGGGCGAGACGGCGGTCGCCCTGCCGCACGGGTCGTGGGTCGACCGGCTCACCGACTCCGCCACCCCGGCGGCGGGGGGCGAGGTCGCCGTCGCCGGGCTGCTCCACAGCCTCCCCGGCGCGCTGCTGACCCGTTCGTGAGCTGCGACGGGGGAGCGCCGCCGAGGGTCTGGGCACCCCGGGCGCGGAGCGTCGCCGTCGAGACGGAATCGGGCAGGCACCCGCTCGCCCGGGCGGGGGGCGGCTGGTGGGCAGGCGACGCTCCGCTGCCGCCCGGCACCGACTACCGCTTCTCCCTCGACGCCCACCCCGGGCTCCCCGACCCGCGGTCGCCGCTCCAGCCGGAGGGCGTCCACGGGCCGTCGCGCACCGTCGGAGCGGACGCTCACACCTGGACCGACGCGTCATGGACCGGCGCGGAGCTCGCGGGCGCCGTCATCTACGAGCTCCACGTCGGCACCTTCACGCCGGGGGGCACCTTCGACGCCGCCGTGGCGCGGCTCGGCCACCTCGTCGACCTCGGTGTCACCGCCGTGGAGATCATGCCCGTCGCCGAGTTCCCAGGCGATCACGGGTGGGGGTACGACGGCGTCGACCTCTACGCGCCGCATCACGCCTACGGCGGCCCGGACGGGTTGCGCCGCCTCGTCGACGCCTGCCACGCGCGCGGGCTCGCCGTGGTCCTCGACGTCGTCTACAACCACCTCGGTCCCGACGGCAACTACCTCGGCGCCTACGGTCCGTACTTCACCGACCGCTACCGCACCCCCTGGGGAGAGGCGATCAATCTCGACGGCGCCGACTCCGACGAGGTGCGCGGCTTCATCGTCGACAACGCGCTGACGTGGCTGCGCGACTTCCACGTCGACGGTCTGCGTCTCGATGCGGTCCACGCCATCGTCGACAGCTCGGCGGTCCACATCCTCGAGGAGCTGGCGACCCGGGTCCGCGCGCTGCAGGCCGAGCTCGGGCGGCGGCTGTGGCTGATCGCCGAGAGCGACCTCAACGACCCGCGGCTGATCCACGACGTCGAGCACGGCGGGTACGGGCTCGATGCGCAGTGGTGCGACGACCTCCACCACGCCCTGCACGCGGTGCTCACCGGCGAGCGCACCGGCTACTACCAGGACTTCGGCCGGCTCGAGGACCTGGCCGCCGCGCTGCGCCGCGCGTACGTCTTCGACGGTCGATACTCCCGTTACCGGCGCCGGCGCTTCGGCCGCCCGGCCGGGGGGGTCGACTCCTCCCGGTTCGTCGTCTGCCTCCAGGACCACGACCAGGTCGGCAACCGCGCCGGGGGCGAGCGCAGCTCGGCGCTGATGAGCACCGGGCTGCTCGAGGTCGGGGCGGCGATCGTGCTCACCTCGCCCTTCGTCCCGATGCTCTTCCAGGGCGAGGAGTGGGGGGCGTCGACGCCCTTCCTCTACTTCACCGACCACACCGACCCGATGCTCGCCCGGGCGGTGAGCCAGGGCCGCAGGCGGGAGTTCGCCGCCTTCGGCTGGGACGAGTCCGCGGTGCCCGACCCCCAGGACGAGTCGACCTTCACGCGCTCGCGGCTCGACTGGGACGAGCTCCCTCGCGAGCCCCACGCCCGGCTCCTCGCCTGGCACCGTGAGCTCATCGCCCTTCGCC
The DNA here is from genome assembly GCA_035544475.1 of Candidatus Dormiibacterota bacterium. Lineage (GTDB taxonomy): Bacteria > Chloroflexota > Dormibacteria > Aeolococcales > Aeolococcaceae > CF-96. The sequence goes on from DATKEY010000166.1 coordinate 9,489, forward strand.
ACCGGCTGCCCCAACTGCGCGGGGGGCCGCTGGGCGCCGTGGAGGTGCGCTTCGACGAGGAGGCGCGCTGGCTGGTCACCGAGCGTGGCGGCGTCGCCGTCGCCGTCAACGTCGGCGCCCGACCGGCGCGGATCCCGTTCGGCCCGCGGGGGCCCGGCGACGTCCTGCTCGCCTCCGCCGGGGGGGCCGAGCGCTGCGGCGACGTCCTCGTCCTGCCCCCCGAGTCCGCCGCGGTGCTGGATCAGTCGATCTGAAGCGGCTCCTCGGCGGCCCCGGCCGCGGTCGCGGCCTCGCACGCCCGCCGGAGGAGGGCGACGCGTGCATCGCGGTCGGTTCCGCTCGCGACCCGGCCGGCCAGCCAGGTGGCGAGCGGGGCGAACTGGCGCGCCCCGGAGCTGCGCGCGGCGGCGCCGGCGAGCTCGAGGATGAGCTGCGCCTCCTCGCGGTCGATGGCGGGCGGGTCACCCTCGCGGAGGCCGGCGGCGAAGCGGACGAGCCAGGAGTTCATGGCGGCCGAGGATAGCGGGGGGCTGCGCGCCCCGTGGCCCGGGCGGCACAATGCCCCGCCGTGGTGAGACCGGCGCCGTCCGACTCCCGCCGCCGTGGCCGCGCCGGCATGCCCGTCTTCCTGCTCGCCGCCGCGCTGCTGGCCGGCTGCGGAGGCGCCGGGGCGGCGACCGGGCCGCACACCGCGGCCCAGCCGGCGGCCGCGGCGGTCCCCGCCGACACGCCGACGCCCGAGCCGACGCCGACCCCGACCCCCCGCCCCGACGCGCTCCGCGACCCGGTCGTCGTCCAGGTCGAGAACTCGCCCGACGCGCGGCCGCAACGCGGGCTCGCCGAGGCGTCGATCCTCTACGAGTACAGCGCCGAGGGCGGCATCTCGCGATTCAGCGCCGTCTACTTCCACGTCCCGTCGGGCCAGGTCGGACCGGTGCGCAGCGCCCGGATCGCGACCATCCTCCTCAGCGGCTTCTACGACGCCGTGCTCGTGTACTCGGGCGCGTCCGACTACATCGAGGCCCGTCTCGCCCAGTCCGGCGTCCGCCACTACAACGAGGACACCGCCTTCGGCGACCTCTTCCGGATCGGCAGCCGCTACCCGCCCCACAACCTCTACACCGACGGCCGCCACATGGGCGACCTGCTGGCGCGGGTGGGCGACCCGGTCGCGAGCTATGCCCTCTGGCCGCGACCGGCCCCGGAGGCGCCGCTCCCGCCCTCGCTCCCGGTGCACACCGTCTCGGTGCCGATCTCGCCCTTCGAGCAGCCGGTCTTCACCTGGACCCCCGCCGCCGGCGGCTTCCTGCGCACCGAGCCCCGCACCGGGCCGCTCGTCGACGCGGGCACCGGCGCGCCCCTGGTCGTGCCCACGCTCGTCGTGCTCCAGGTGCCGGTGAGGCCCGCGCCGGAGGTCGTCGACGTCAACGGGGTGATGGGCCTCGACCACGAGCTGCTGGGGAGCGGCCCGGCCCAGGTGTTCACCGGCGGACTCGCGTACACCGCCACCTGGCAGCAGGATCCCCACGGCCCGCCGAGGCTGCTGCTCCCCGACGGCACCCCGGCACCGATCGCCGCCGGCGAGGTCGCGGTCGAGCTGGTGCCGACCGGCAGCCCGGCCGTGGTGCGTTAGCGCCTCCGGAAGACGGGCTCGAGGATTCTGCGCACGGCGAACCGCGGGACCACGCGGACGGAGGTGGCGCCGGCGAGGTTGACCATGCCGGGAACGTGGATGACGTCGCCGCGGTCGAAGGCCTTGAGCGCGGTGCGCACCACCGTGTCCGCGGACATGAACAGCGGGCCCATGCGCTGGAAGTCCGCCTCGACGCCGGCGACGTCGCCGAACTCGGTCCGGGTCGGGCCGGGGCAGAGCGCCATCGCCCGCGCCCCGGTGCCGCGGAGCTCGGTCGCCACCGCCTCGGTGAGGTGGAGGACGAAGGCCTTCGTCGCCGCGTAGGTGGCCATGTGCGGGATGGGCTGGAAGGCGGCGCTGCTGGCGACGTTGAGCACCCCGCCGGTGCGGGCGGCGATGCAGCCGGGGAGCGCCGCCCGCATCAGCTGGCGGACGGCGAGGACGTTGACGAGGACCTCCGCGTCCTCGCGTTTCGAGTCCTGCTCGGCGAAGTGTCCGCGGGTGCCGAAGCCGGCGTTGTTCACGAGCAGCCACGGGCCGCCCCGGGCGAGCCTCGCGACCACCCTGTTGCGGCCGGCCGCGGTCTCGAGGTCGGCGCCGAGCACCTCGACCGTCGTGCCCGAGCGCGGACGCAGCTCGCCGGCGAGGCGCTCCAGCCGGTCGACGCGCCGGGCGACGAGGACGAGCTCGTGACCGCGGGATGCGAGGCGGCGCGCGAAGGCCTCGCCGAGGCCGCTCGAGGCTCCGGTGACGAGGGCCGGGACGGAGCTGGGGACGGGCTGCATGGGGCTCCTCCTTCGACGCGTTCGGCCGGTTCTTGAAGGGCCGCGGGCTCAGTCGGCGCCAGCGGGGGGCTTTGATAGGATGCGGGGCGCATGCTCTCCGATTACGCGCCGATTCTGGTCTTTCTGGCGATCTGCGTCGTCTTCGGCGCGGGCGTCCAGGGGCTGAACTCCCTCGTCGGCCCGCGCAAGCCGTCCCCGGAGAAGGAGCTGCCCTACGAGTGCGGGATCATGCCCGTGGAGTCGGCGAGGCGGCGGTTCTCGGTCAGCTTCTACGTCACCGCCATGCTCTTCATCATCTTCGACGTCGAGTCGATCTTCCTCTTCCCCTGGGCGACGGTGGTGCGCGACCTGAAGATCTTCGGACTGGTGGAGGTCGGCATCTTCATCTTCACCCTGCTCGCCGCGCTCGTCTATGTCTGGCGCAAGGGGGCGCTGCAGTGGGAGTGAGCGAGCCGCGGCCCGGGCTCGTGCTCCCCGGACTGCACCTCGCGCAGTCGGACTCCCCGGCGATTCCCATCCCCCGCACCGGTGAGCGTGAGCGCACCGCCGCTCAGGCGGGGATCATCACCACCACCATCGGCAAGCTGATCGCCTGGGGCCGGTACAGCTCGATCTGGCCGGCGCAGTTCGGGCTCGCGTGCTGCGCGATCGAGATGATGGCGGTGGCGAACAGCCGCTACGACATGGCGCGCTTCGGCGCCGAGGTCTTCCGCGCGTCGCCGCGGCAGGCGGACCTGATGATCGTCTCCGGTCGCGTCTCCCAGAAGATGGCGCCGGTGCTGCGCCAGATCTACGACCAGATGCCCGAGCCCAAGTGGGTGATCAGCATGGGCGCGTGCGCCTCGTGCGGCGGGATGTTCAACAACTACGCGATCGTGCAGGGCGTCGACAAGGTGGTGCCGGTGGACGTCTACGTGCCCGGCTGCCCGCCCCGCCCCGAGGGGCTGCTCGACGCCGTGGTGAAGCTCCAGAAGAAGATCGCCGGCGAGCCGGCGTACCTGCGCGGGTAGACCACCCTGACCACCACCCCCGACTCCGCCGCGGCGGCCCGTCCGCTCGCCGGAGCGCGCGCCGCCCAGCTGCTCGCCGCGAAGCTCCCCGCCGCCGTCGTCCGCCGTGAGGAGGGCTGCGGCGAGGAGACGGTGGTGATCCACCGCGAGCACCTCGTCGAGGCCTGCGCGCTGCTCCGCGACGACGCCGACGGGCTCTACACGATGCCGGTGTTCGTGACCGCCGTCGACTGGCCTCACCGCGAGCCCGCCGCCCCACGCTTCGACGTCGTCTACCAGTTCCGCTCGCTCCACCACAACGACGTGTGCAGGCTGGTGGTGCAGGTGACCGAGGCGGACCCCACGGTGCCGACGCTCGAGGACGAGTTCTGCGGCATGGACTGGCACGAGCGCGAGTGCTACGACCTTCTCGGCATCGTCTTCGACGGCCACCACGACCTCCGCCGCATCCTCCTCCCCGACGACTGGGAGGGACACCCGCTGCGCAGGGACTACGTCTCCTTCGGCGAGCCGGTCGCCTTCACCCACAACATCGAGTGGGCTCTGCCCGCTGCGGAGCGGCCGCCGGGCATGCCGGGGTCGTCGCGCTGATGGCGGCGGTGCTGCCGCCGCCGGGCGGCCTCCCCGAGGGCGACGAGGACCCGTTCTCCGAGGGACGGCGCCGGCTCGGCGTCCCCGCCGACCTCGACACCGTCGAGCTGACCGAGATCGGCGAGGACACCATGGAGCTCAACATGGGTCCCCAGCACCCCTCGACCCACGGGGTGCTGCGCCTGGTCCTGGATCTCGACGGCGAGGTGGTGCGCGCCTGCCGGCCCGACATCGGCTTCCTCCACACCGGCTTCGAGAAGGACTTCGAACGCCACACGTACCAGCAGTGCATCCCCTACAGCGACCGCATGGACTACCTGGCGCCGCTGATCAACAACCTCGGGTTCTCGCTCGCCGCCGAGAAGCTGCTGGGGGTGGAGGTGCCGCCACGGGGTCAGTACCTGCGGGTGATCATGTGCGAGCTGGCGCGGATCGGCAGCCACCTCGTCTGGTTCGGCACCCACGCGCTCGACATGGGCGCGACGACGCCCTTCCTCTACGCGTGGCGCGAGCGCGAGACCATCCTCGACATCAACGAGCTGGTGAGCGGGGTGCGGATGCACACCTCGTACATCCGCGTCGGCGGGCTGATGGCGGACGTGCCCGACGAGTTCGAGGCCATGGTCCGCAACGTCGTACACACCTTCCCCAAGGCGATCGACGAGTACGAGCTGCTGATCACCAAGAACCCGATCTGGCGGGAGCGCACGGTGGGGCTCGGGAAGATCAGTGCCGAGGACGCCCTCGCCTACGGGATGTCCGGGCCGTCGCTGCGCGGCTCCGGCGTCGCCTACGACCTGCGCAAGGCGCAGCCGTACAGCTCGTACGACCACTTCGAGTTCGACATCCCGGTCGGCACCAACGGCGACGTGTACGACCGCTACCTGTGCCGGATGCGGGAGATGCGCGAGTCGCTCCGGATCATCGAGCAGGCCCTCGAGAAGCTTCCCTCGGGCCCGGTGAACACCCTCGACCGCAAGGTGACACAGCCGCCGCGCAACGAGATCAACACCAGCATGGAGTCGTTGATCCGCCACTTCAAGCTGGTGACCGAGGGGTTCCACGTGCCTCGCGGGCACGCCTACCACGCGGTCGAGTCGCCGCGCGGTGAGCTGGGGTTCTACATGGTCAGCGACGGCGGCAACCGGCCCTATCGCGTCAAGGTGCGCGCCCCCTCCTTCAGCAACCTCAGCGCCCTCGCCTACATGGTGAAGGGCGAGCTCATCGCCGACGTCGTGGCGGTGATCGGCTCCATCGACATCGTGCTCGGAGACGTCGACCGGTGATGCTCGCGGCCCAGACGCGGGCGGAGATCGAGCGCGCGCGCGACCGCTATCCGCAGCCGCGCTCGGCGATCCTGCCGTCGCTCTGGGCGGTGCAGCACGAGCTCGGCTGGCTGCCGCCCGAGGCGATGGCCGAGGTCGCCGAGATCCTCGGGCTCGCCCCGAGCGAGGTGCAGGCGGTCTCGACCTTCTACTCCATGTACTTCCAGCGGCCGCAGGGGCGGCACCACATCCTCGTCTGCATCAACGCCGCCTGCGCGCTGCGCGGCGCCGACGAGACCGTCGCCTACCTCGAGCGCCGCCTCGCGTGTCCGTCCGGGAGCACGACCGCCGACGGCATGTTCACCTGGGAGAGCACGATCGAGTGCCTCGGCGGCTGCGGCGGCGCCCCGATGATGCAGATCGACCACCGCTTCGAGGAGAACCTCACCCCCGAGCGGATCGAGGAGATCCTCACCCGTGCCGCCGCCGAGCCCTCCGACCACCACGGTGCACCGCCCGCGGGCGGCGCGGCCGGGTAGGATCACGCGCCGATGGCCGAGTACAAGCTGCTCACCAAGGACGTCGGCGTCGAGGGCATCCAGACCCTCCCTGTCTACGAACGCCGGGGCGGGTACCAGGCGCTGCGCACCGTGCTCGAGGGCAGCCCCGACGAGATCGTCGAGCAGGTGAAGACGAGCGGGCTGCGCGGCCGCGGAGGCGCCGGGTTCCCCACCGGGACGAAGTGGTCGTTCCTGCCCCGTGACGTCTTCCCCCGCTACCTCTGCATCAACGCCGACGAGTCCGAGCCGGGCTGCTTCAAGGACCGCTACCTCATCGACGAGAACCCCCACCAGCTCATCGAGGGGATCCTCATCGCCGCGTACGCGCTCCAGGTGCAGCACGCCTTCCTCTACATCCGCGGCGAGTACCGCGACCAGCGGCTGCTCCTCGAGCGCTGCGTCGCGGAGGCGCGCGCGAAGGGGTACGTCGGCGACCGCATCCTCGGCACCGACTTCGGCTGCGACATCATCGTCCACGGCGGCGCCGGCGCCTACATCTGCGGCGAGGAGACCGCGCTCATCGACTCCCTCGAGGGCTGGCGCGGGCAGCCGCGGCTGAAGCCGCCCTTCCCCGCCGTCAAGGGCCTCTACGGCAGGCCGACCGTGGTCAACAATGTCGAGACCCTCAGCAACCTCCCCCACATCGTCACCCGCGGCGGGGAGTGGTTCAAGTCGCTCGGCACCGAGCGCAGCAGCGGCACCCGGGTGTGGTGCTGCTCGGGGCACATCGAGAAGCCCGGCTGCTACGAGATGGAGCTGGGGAAGCCGATCCGCGAGCTCCTCGAGGACCATTGTGGCGGCATGTGGAAAGGCCGGTCTCTCAAGGCCTTCCAGCCCGGCGGTGGCTCGATGCAGGTGCTCCTCCCCGAGCACCTCGACCTCCCCCTCGACATGGATGCGGTGATGAAGGCGGGCTCCTCGCTCGGCGCCGGCGCGATGATGTTCATGGACGAGACGACGTGCCTCGTCGACGTCTCGCGGCGGCTGGTCGAGTTCTATCACCACGAGTCCTGCGGCAAGTGCGCGCCCTGTCGCGAGGGCACCTACTTCGAGACCCGGCTGATGAGCCGCCTCGAGGCGGGAGTTGCGACCCTCGACGAGCTCGCAACGCTCACCGACATCTGCTCCAACATGGACGGCAAGTGCTTCTGCCCGCTCGGGGACACGGCGACCTGGTTCGTGATGTCCGCGTACCGGGCGTTCCGCTCCGAGTTCGAGGCCCACTGCGGTGCCGGCGCCTGCCCGGTGACCGGCGCGCAGCGGCCGCTGCTCGCGGAGACCGCGTAGAGATGACCCAGGCCGGCGAAGCGCCCCCGCCCCCCGACGACGGCCGCGTCGAGGTCACCATCGACGGCCGGGTGATCCGTGCGCCGAAGGGCCAGCTCGTGCTCGACGCCGCAACCGATGTGGGCGTCCACATCCCGATCTACTGCGCGCATCCGAAGATGGATCCGGTGGCGGTCTGCCGGATGTGCCTCGTCCAGATCGAGAAGTTCCCGAAGCTCCAGCCGGCGTGCGCGACCTACGTCAGCGAGGGGATGGTCGTCCACACCCAGACCGAACCGGTGACGAAGGCGCGCGAGGGAGTGCTGGAGTTCCTGCTCCTCAATCACCCGCTCGACTGCCCGGTCTGCGACCGCGGCGGCGAGTGCGACCTCCAGGACTTCGCCTTCCGCTACGGCCCCCAGACGTCGCGGATGCCGATCACCGACAAGGTGCACTTCGAGAAGGCGGTGCCGCTGTCGGACAGGATCGAGCTCGACAACGAGCGCTGCATCCTCTGCTGGCGGTGCGTGCGCTACTACGACGAGATCACCGGCGAGAAGGAGATCGTCCTCCAGCAGCGCGGCGTGCAGACCGAGGTCGCGACCTTCGACGGCCGTCCGCTGCGCTCCGCCTTCCAGGGCAACCTCCCCGAGGTGTGCCCGGTGGGGGCGCTCACCCACCGCCAGTACCGCTTCGTCGCCCGTCCCTGGGACCTGCAGAGGGCCAGGAGCGTGTGCCCGGAGTGCTCGTACGGCTGCAACATCAACATCGACAGCCGCGAGTACGAGGTGAAGCGCTTCGCCTCTCGGGACAACCCGCTCGTCGACGACATGTGGCTCTGCGACCGCGGGCGCTACAGCGTGCCCCGGTGGAACCGTACCGACCGGGTGCGGCGCCCTGTGGTGCGGCCGCGCGCCGGCGAGGACCAGGAGGTCAGCGTCCAGCAGGCGGTCCAGGAGGCGGGCCGGCGGCTGCGGGCGATCCGCGACCAGCACGGCGCCAACGCCATCGGGGTGCTGGGTTCGACCGAGTGCACCAACCAGGAGGCGTGGCTGCTCCAGCGCCTCGCCCGCGAGGCACTCGGCACCTCCCACCTCGACCACCAGCTCGAGCCGTTCCCCGGACTGGCGCCCGAGGAGCACGCCCTCGGCATCGCCGAGATCGAGGACTGCTCCGCCGTCGTCGTGCTCGGGACCCGGCCGGAGCAGCAGGCGCCGGTGCTCACCCTGCGGCTCTACAAGGCGCAGCGCAAACGCGGCACGGTTGTCCACCGCCTCCCGGTCGAGGTCGACGACGCGACGGTGCGCGCCATCACCGGCCAGCGCCTCCTCGGGGTGATCGCCGACGAGGTCGACCGCGCCGAGGCCGCCCATGTCGCCCAGCTCCTCGCCCGCGGCAACACCGAGGTGCGGCGGTTCACCGTCAGCCGCGGGGTCAACGGGCGCGGCTGCAAGGACCTGGGGCTGCTGCCCAACCTGCTCCCCGGCTACCGCCCCGCCCCGGGCGCGGGCCGGTGCGGCACCGAGATCCTCGAGGCGACGAGCGCCGGCCAGATCCGCGCCCTGGTGGTCATGGGGTCGCAGCCGTGGGCGGCGACCGCGGGGGTGGCGCTCACCGGCGCGCTCAACGCCGCCGACCTCGTGGTCGCGATCGAGACCCAGCCGGGCCCCGTCTCCCAGGGCGCGACGGTGCTCATCCCCGGCCACACCCACGTCGAGAAGGGCGGCTCGGTGACCAACCTCGAGGGTCGCGTCCAGCGCATCCGCGCGGCGCTCCCCCCGGCGACGACGGTGCCCACCGAGCTGCGGGTCCTCGCCATGCTCGCCGCCGAGCTCGGCTGCGAGCGCTGGCCGGCGGAGGTGATCGCCGTCGACCGCGAGATCGGGGTCACCCTCCCCGCCTACGCCGAGGCGGGAGACGGCGGCCGGGTCCGCTGGCCGGTGGCCGTGTCGTGATCCACGCGCTGCCCACCGCCGACGTTCTCGGCTACCGGATCGGGCCCGACTACTGGTGGGTGATCCTCGTCAAGGGCGTGATCATCCTCGGCTTCCTCGCCACCGCCGCGGCGTACAGCACCTACGCCGAGCGCAAGGTCGCCGCCCACATCCAGCTGCGCATCGGCCCCAACCGGGTCGGCCCGATCGGGCTCCTCCAGCCCGCCGCCGACGCGGTGAAGCTGCTCTTCAAGGAGAACGTCGCCCCGAGCGGCCGCGACAAGCTTCTCTACGTCATGGCCCCGGGGTTCGCCGCGGCGGCGGCGATCTTCGCCTTCGCCGTCATCCCGGTGAGCGGGGTGAGCACGGTCGACGGCGGCTACCAGCTCCACTGGGACATCGCCCACCTCAACGTGGGGCTGCTCTACATCCTCGCGGTCACCTCGCTCGGGGTGTACGCGATCTTCCTCGGCGGCTGGTCGGCGAACAGCAAGTACTCGCTGCTCGGTGCGCTGCGCTCCTCCGCCCAGCTCATCTCCTACGAGATGGCGGTCGCCTTCGCGCTCATGGGCGCGATCATCCTCAGCCAGAGCCTCGACCTCGAGGCGATCGTCACCGCCCAGCACCACGTCTGGTTCGTCGTGCTCCAGCCGCTCGGCTTCCTCCTGTACTTCATGGGCGCACTCGCCGAGACCAACCGATTGCCCTTCGACCTCCCCGAGGCGGAGACCGAGCTCGTCGCCGGCTACCACACCGAGTACTCGGGGATGCGCTTCGGCTTCTACTTCCTCGGGGAGTACATCAACATGGTCACGGTCTCGGCGATCGCGACCACGCTCTTCCTCGGCGGCTGGCTGCCCCTGCCCATCCTCGACCGCATCCCGATCCTCGGCGACGACCTGGGATTCGTGTGGTTCCTCGGCAAGGTGTTCCTGCTGATCTTCGTGATGATGTGGATCCGCTGGACGCTCCCCCGCCTTCGCTACGACCGGCTGATGAACCTCGGATGGAAGGTGCTGCTTCCGCTGGGCCTGCTGAACATCGCCGTGACCGGGGCGGTGGTGGCCATCAAGGCGTCGACATGAGCGGGACCGCGCGATGATCATCGAGATCGTCAAGGGGATGGCGTTCACCCTCAGGCAGCTCTTCCGCAAGCCGATCACCCTGCAGTGGCCCGAAGAGCAGAAGCCGGCCCCGACGCGGCACCGCGGCCGCCACATCCTCCACCGCTACGACAACGGGCTGGAGCGCTGCATCGGCTGCGAGCTGTGCTCCGGGGCCTGCCCGGTCGGCTGCATCTACGTCGAGCCCGCCGAGAACGATCCCGCCAACCCGGTCTCGCCCGGGGAGCGCTACGCGATCCGGTACGAGATCAACCTGATGCGCTGCATCTACTGCGGCTACTGCGCGGAGGCCTGCCCCACCGAGGCGATCACCTTGGGCCCGCGGTACGACCTCGCCGACTACCGGCGCGAGCGCACCGTCGCGACCAAGGAGGACCTGCTCGAGGCGTGGCCGAACTTCTCCGCCTCCAGGGCCCCGAACACCCGCGGCGCCGGTGCCGACCAGCGCGGCCAGGCGCCGCATTCACCGGGGGTGAGCCCCCGGCTCGCGTGGGACGAGGGCGACCGCGCCCGGCGTGAGGGCGGAGACCAGACCGTGCCCGGCAACGCGGGGCTCGCTCCGCACGTGCCCACCGTCACCGAGCCACGCCGCGCCAGGAAGGACCGATGACGACGGCGACCCTCCTCGCCTACGTCGTCGCCGGCGTCGCCCTGGTGAGCGCCGCCGGGGTGGTGCTGTCCGCGAGGTCGATCTATTCGGCGCTCTGCCTGGTCGGCAACATGGTCTCGCTGGCGGTGCTCTTCCTGCTCCTCAATGCACAGTTCGTCGCCGCCGTCCAGGTGATCATCTACGCGGGCGCGGTGATGGTCCTCTTCGTCTTCATCATCGCCCTGCTCGACCCCGGCCACGACCCCGACTACGAGGGGCCGCGCCGTGATCCCCGGCTGTGGGTCGGGATCGTGGCGGTCGGCTACATCACCGCTCAGGTCTTCGCGCTCGCGGTGAACGGCACCACCTACTCGAAGACCGACAACGTGCTCCAGGGCCAGCGGCTCGCCCAGGCGGCGCTCCCCGGCGACCAGCACAGCTTCTCGTTCACCCCCGACGCGGTGAACGCGGCGGGCAACGTCCAGGTCCTCGGCAGGGAGCTCTTCACCACCTTCCTGCTGCCCTTCGAGATCACCTCGCTGCTGCTCTTCGTCGCCGCCATCGGGGCGGTCTACCTGACCCGGCGCCTGCCTCACGCTCCGGGGACGCCGGTCGAGCGAGAGGCGCCGGTGGGGGCGCTCCCCGAGGAGAGCGCGCCCGACGCCGGGCGCGAGAGGGTGGCGGTCGGCCGATGATCGACATCCAGGTCTTCCCGCTGCTCCTCGGCCTCAGCGCCGCGATGTTCACCATCGGCTCGGTGGGCGTTCTCGTGCGCCGCAACCCGCTGGTGGTGCTGATGTCGATCGAGCTGATGCTCAACGCGGTGAACCTCGCCTTCGTCGACTACGGCCGCTTCCTCAACAGCGAGGACGGGCAGATCTTCACCCTGGTGGTGATCGTGGTCGCCGCCGCGGAGGCGGTGGTCGGCCTCGCGCTCGTCAGCCAGGTCTACCGCGCGGGCCGCGAGCTCGACATCGACGACCTCAGCGAGATGCGGGAATGATCCCTGGGCCCCCGCCCGGAATGAACACGACGCTGGCCGGGACCCTGGCCGTCCTGCTCTTCGCCTTCCCCCTCGCCGGCTGCCTCGGCAACGCCCTGCTCGGGCCGCGGCTCGGGCGGCGTTTCTGCAACATCGTCGGTCCCGGGGTCGTGCTCGCCGGCTTCGTCTGCGCGGTCATCGCGCTCGTCGCGGTGCTCGGCGCCCACGAGGACGCGAAGTCGACGACGGTGACCCTCTGGTCCTGGATCGACCTCGGCGTCCACGGCCTCAAGGTGAACGTCGACATCACCTTCGACCCGCTGAGCGTGCTCATGTGCCTGGTGATCACCGGGGTCGGCTTCCTCATCCACTGGTACAGCGTCGGGTACATGGAGCACGACGAGAGCCCGTGGCGGTTCTTCAGCTACATGAACCTGTTCATCTTCTCGATGCTGCTGCTGGTGCTCGCCGCCGACCTGGTGATCCTCATCATCGGCTGGGCGATGGTGGCGCTCAGCAGCTACCTGCTCATCGGCTACTACTACGACCGCCCGAGCGCGGTGGCCGCGGCGCGCAAGGCGTTCATCACCCAGGTGATCGGCGACGTCGCCCTCTACATCGCCGCCTTCATGATCGTCACCAACCTCAAGGTGCCCTCGCTCCAGCTGCCGACGATCTTCGCGAACGCCGGCGACTCCTTCACCCAGGGCGGCGGGCTGATCACCGGGATCTGCGTGCTCCTCGCCATCGGCGCCTTCGCGAAGAGCGCCCAGTTCCCGCTCCACACCTGGCTGCCCGACGCGATGGAGGGCCCGACCCCGGTCAGCGCCCTCATCCACGCCGCCACCATGGTGACTGCGGGCGTCTACCTGATCGCCCGCTTCCACACCCTCTTCGACCTCGCTCCGATCGCCCAGGGCGTCGTCGCCTGCGTCGGAATGGGCACCGCCGTGATGGCCGGCATCATCGCCCTGAGCCAGATCGACATCAAGCGGGTCATCGCCTACTCGACGATGTCCCAGATCGGGCTGATGATCTTCGCGGTCGGTATCGGCGCCTACTCGGCGGGCATGTTCCACTTCGCCACCCACGCGGTCTTCAAGGCGCTGCTCTTCATGGCCGCGGGCAATGTCATCCACGCCCTCCACGACGAGCAGGACATCCGGCTCATGGGCGGCCTGGGCATCACCATGCGCCGGACCGAGCTCTGCTTCCTCAGCGGCTCGCTCGCCCTCGCCGGCATCCCGATCTGGGCCGGCTTCTTCAGCAAGGAGGAGCTGCTCGGCCTCGGGTCGCTCCACGGTCCGTGGGCGCCGACCCTCTACGCGGTCGGCGTGGGGGTGAACATCCTCACCGGCATCTACGCCTTCCGGCTCTTCTACACGGTCTTCCGCGGCACCCCCCAGACGGCACGAACCTACGCAGCCCACGAGGCGCCGCCGAGCATGCTGATGCCGGTGGCGATCCTCGCCATCGGCAGCTTCGTCGCCGGCTGGGCGCTGCTCCTCGGAATCCCCGGGGTGGTCGGGCGCTTCTTCCTCGCCGACTTCCTCGACCCGGTGTTCACCGCCAACGGCGGACACCTGATCAGCGAGCCGTCCCAGGGCGCCGCGCTCGCCACCGTGCTCATCGGGACCGCCGGGAGCCTCATCGGTGCCGGGCTCGCGCGGCAGTGGTGGTACCAGCGCAAGCCCGACGCCCAGGCCGTCGCCGGCAGGGTGCCGCGGCTGCTCACCCAGCTCTCGCTCCACAAGTTCTACTTCGACGAGCTCTACGACGCCCTGTTCGTGAAGCCGACGCGCCGGCTCGCGCGCGAGCTGCGCACCGTCGTCGAGCCCGAGTACGCCGACGGCTGGGTCGAGAGCATCGGCCGGGCGGCGACGTCGCTCTCCGAGACCTTCCGGATGCTCCAGACCGGCCGGCTGCGCGACTATGCGACCGGCATGCTCGTCGCGGCGAGCGCATTCGTCGTCGTCCTCGCGGTGATCGTGAGATGAGCGACCACATCCCCTGGCTGACGGTCGTCCTCGTCATCCCCCTGGGGACGGCGATCCTCCTCCAGGTGGTGCCACGCGACCAGCGGGCGGCGATCAAGGGCCTGACCGTCCTCGGCACCCTCGCCACCGCCGGCATCGTCGCCGGGCTGCTCGTCGCCTTCAACCAGCACCCGAGCATCCCGGCGGTGGGGCCGCGGCCCCAGGACCAGGTGATCGCCTTCCAGTTCGAGGAGGGCCACTCCTGGATCCCGGCGATCGGCGCGACCTACCACCTCGGGCTCGACGGGCTGAGCGCCTGGCTGCTCGCCCTCGACGCCTTCGTCTTCCTCCTCGGCGCGGTCGCGGTCTCGGTCGACACCGAGCGGCTGAAGTTCTACTGCGGTCTGCTCCTCGTCACCCAGGCGGCGACGATCGGGGTGCTCCTCAGCGTCGACCTGCTCCTCTTCTACTTCTTCTGGGAGGGGATGCTCGTCCCGCTCTACTTCCTCCTCGCCAACTACGGAGACAGCGGTCGCGGGCGGGCGACGCTGAAGTTCGTCGGCTACACCGTCGCCGGCAGCCTGCTCATGCTGCTCGCGATCATCTACCTCTACTTCAACTCGCAGGTGCCGGCCCTGTTCGGCCCCGCGGGGGGCCGGAGCTTCGACCTCCAGCTGCTGATGCTCGCCCCCGGGCCGGCCTCGGACCCGGTGAACTTCCTCGGAGTCCACCTGCTCACCCCGATCCAGTTCGCCTTCGTCGCCTTCGCCCTCGCCTTCGCGATCAAGGTGCCGCTCGTGCCCTTCCACACCTGGCTGCCGGACTCCTACGCGAACTGCCCGCCGGCGACGCTGACCTTCTTCGCCGGGATCGTGAGCAAGCTCGGCGCCTTCGGCTTCATCCGCTACGGGCTGACCCTCTTCCCGGGACCGATCCACGACTTCCAGTGGATCCTCGAGGGGCTGGCGATCCTCAGCATCCTCTACGCGGCGATGCTCGCCCTCGCCCAGACGGACATCAAGCGCATCGTCGCCTACTCGAGCATCAGCCACCTCGGCTTCATCGTGCTCGGGATCTTCGCCCTCAACGTCAACGGCATCAACGGCGCCATCATCCAGATGGTCAACCACGGCATCATCATCGCCGCCCTCTTCCTCGTCGTCGGCTACGTCGAGGCCCGGGTCGGCACCCGTGACCGCCACGAGATCGCCGGGCTGGAGCGGCGGATGCCGTGGCTGTACGCCCTCTTCCTCGTCATCACCCTCGCCGGGCTCGGCATGCCGGGGACGAACGGCTTCGTCGGCGAGTTCACCATCCTGCTCGGCGCCTTCCAGGCCAACCCGCTGCTCGCGGTCCTCGGCGGCGTGGGGGTGACGCTCGCCGCCTGGTACATGCTCCGCCTCCACCAGGGGCTGATGCACGAGCCGCTCTCGAAGGCCGCCGACAAGGTCCGTGACATCGGCGCCGCGGAGCGGCTGGTGCTGCTCCCGCTCGCGGCCCTGATGATCCTCATCGGCGTCTATCCGAAGCCGGTCGGCGACATCACCAGGAGCGGGGTGCAGCAGTACGTCACCCGGGCGTCGGTGCCGCCGCCGTCGCTCTCGTCACTGAGCAACCCATGACCCACGCGCTCCTCGCCTCGATCAGCATGCCCGGTCTGCCGCCCAACCAGGACCTGCTCCGGATGCTCCCGGTCCTGATCCTCAGCGGCGGGTTCATCGTCCTCCTGCTCCTCGACCTCGTCACCCCGCCGTCGGCGCGCACCGCGCTCGCGGCGCTGAGCGCCCTCTTTCTCGCCGTGACCCTCGGGGCGGTGATCTGGGGCTTCATCGACATCGGCAGAGACGCGCCCGCTCTCCACCCGGGGTTGGCGTACTACGGCAGCTACGCCTACGACCGCTTCAGCCTCTTCGTCGACGCGATCATCCTCGCGAGCGCGCTCGTGGTCGTGCTCATCAGCCCCGGCTACCTCAACCGCCGCGGCCTCCACTACGGCGAGTACTACGCGCTGATCCTCGGTTCCACCATCGGGATGATGCTCCTCGCCGCCGCGGCGAGCCTGCTCGTGATCTTCCTCGGCATCGAGCTGCTCTCGATCTCGCTCTACATCCTCTGCGGCTTCGCCCACACCGAGGAGCGCTCCCAGGAGTCCGCGCTCAAGTACCTGATGCTCGGCGGCTTCGCCTCCGGCTTCCTCCTCTACGGGATGGCGCTCGTCTACGGCGAGACCGGGCACACGACGCTGACCGGCATCCGGGCGTCGCTGGACGCCGTCCACGGCACCGACTCGCTCTTCCTCATCGGCGTCGGTCTGATGTTCGTCGGCTTCGCATTCAAGATCAGCGCCGCGCCCTTCCACACCTGGACCCCCGACGTGTACCAGGGGGCACCCACCTCGGTGACCACCTTCATGAGCGTCACCACCAAGGTGGCCGCGTTCGCCGCCCTCATCCGGGTGTTCAGCGCGACCTTCGAGGGCTCGTACGCGAAGTGGAACGGCATCGTCGCCTTCGTCGCCATCGTCTCGATGGTGATCGGCAACCTCGCCGCCCTCGGCCAGACGAGCGTGAAACGCATGCTCGCGTACTCCGGCGTCGCCCAGGCGGGGTACATCCTCATCGGCGTCGCGGTGCAGTCGCCCCTGGGGACGGTCGGGGCGCTCTACTATCTCGCCGCCTACGCGGCGATGAACATCGGCGCCTTCGCGGTGATCACGATGATGGCCGGGAGGGGAGAGGACCTCGACCGCTACGACTCCCTTCGCGGCCTCGCCTTCCGGCGTCCCTACGTCGCCGCGGCGATGGGGCTCTTCCTCTTCTCGCTCGGCGGCTTCCCGCCGACGGCGGGCTTCTTCGGCAAGTTCTTCGTCTTCAGCGCCGCCATCCAGCACGGCCAGATGGCGCTCGCGCTCTGGGGCATCGCGACCAGCGCCATCTCCGTCTTCTACTACCTGCGCATCGGCCTGCTGATGTACTCGCGGCCGCGCGAGGGTGAGGAGAGCTACGAGTGGGCGCGCACCACGGTGTCCGGCGGCGTCGCGCTCGTCGCCACCACCGCAGGGACGCTGGTGCTCGGCATCTTCACCTACCTGATCTACAGCGCCGCCACGCTGGCGCAGGTCGGGACGTTCCCCGTCCCACCCAACAGCTGAGCCGACCCACCGGTCGAACAGAGGGGAGATCATGGCTTCCACCGCTTCGCCGCTCGCCGGCAAGACGATCATCATGTCCGGCGGCAGCCGCGGCATCGGCCTGGCGATCGCGCTCCGCGCCGCCCGCGACGGGGCCAACCTCGCGATCATCGCCAAGACCACCGAGCCCCACCCCAAGCTCGAGGGCACGATCCACACGGCAGCAGCGGCGATCGAGGAGGCGGGGGGCGCCGCGCTCGCGATCGTCGGCGACGTCCGCGACGACGCGAGCGTCGCGAGCGCGGTGGCCCAGACCGTCGAGCGCTTCGGCGGCATCGACATCGTCGTCAACAACGCGAGCGCCATCGACCTGTCCGGCACCGAGTCGCTGGCGATGAAGAAGTACGACCTCATGCAGGACATCAACTGCCGGGGCACCTTCCTGCTGACGAAGACGAGCCTGCCGCATCTCAAGAAGGCGGCGAACCCGCACGTCCTCACCCTCTCGCCCCCGCTCAGCCTCGACCCGAAGTGGTTCGGCGGGCACCTCGGCTACACGATCGCCAAGTTCGGGATGAGCATGACCACCCTCGGCTGGTCGCGGGAGTTCGCCGACGACGGCATCGCGGTGAACTCGCTCTGGCCGCGGACGATCATCGCCACCGCCGCGGTGCGCAACCTGCTCGGCGGCGAGGCGGCGCTCGCGCGCTCGCGCAAGCCGGAGATCTACTCCGACGCCGCCTACGCGATCCTCACCCGCCCGAGCCGCAGCTGCACCGGCAACTTCTACCTCTGCGAGGACGTGCTGGCCGAGGAGGGGATCACGGACCTGAGCGGCTACGGCTTCGGCGGCAAGGACACCGAGCTCCAGGTCGACATCTACGTCGAGGAGCTGGCGCCCCAGACGGTCTAGAGGTGCACGGTGCCGGCCGGTGCTTCGAGGGCACCCGGACGATCCGGCTCGGCGACGTGAACCCGGAGGGACGGCTGCGCCTCGACGCGCTCGCCCGTCACCTCCAGGACGTCGCGACCGACGACACCCGGGACGCCGGGGTCGACGACCCCCGCACCACCTGGGTGGTGCGACGTGCCTCGGTGCGCGCCGGTCGCTGGCCGCGCTACCTCGAGCGGGTGACGCTGTCGACGTTCTGCACCGGCACCGGGCCGCGCTGGGCGGAGCGGACGACCGTGGTGCGTGGCGCCGAGGGTGGACACGTGGAGGCGGTCGCGCTCTGGGCATGCGTCGACACCGCGACGGGGCGCGCGACCGGGCTCCCCGACGGCTTCGACGCCGCCTGGGGGACCGGCGGCCGCAGCGTCTCCGCCCGGCTCGTCCATCCGCCCGCCCCGGAGGTGCCCGGCCGGGCCTGGCAGGTCCGTGCCGTCGACCTCGACGTCCTCGGCCACGTCAACAACGCGGTCCACTGGGCGGCGGTCGAGGACGAGCTCGCGCGGCTGCTCCCCGGCGCGGTGCCCGTCGAGGCGGAGTGCGAGTACCGCGTCGCGATGGAGTTCGACGACGAGATTCGGCTGCGGTCGATCGTGGAGGCGTCCGCGGTGCGGACCTGGATCACCGGCGAGCGCGGGACCTGCGCCTCGTCGGTGGTGCGGGCTCAGGCCGTCGCGAGAAGGTAGTCGCGGGCGACGTCGAGGGAGACGAAGCCGCAGCCGAGCAGGCGGTCGTGGAAGTCGCGCAGGCTGAACCGTGGCCGGGCGGCGAGCTGTTCGCGCCAGCGGAGGATCTCGAGCTTGCCGTAGGTG
Source organism: Candidatus Dormiibacterota bacterium (assembly GCA_035544475.1). Taxonomy (GTDB): domain Bacteria; phylum Chloroflexota; class Dormibacteria; order Aeolococcales; family Aeolococcaceae; genus CF-96. The sequence goes on from DATKEY010000166.1 coordinate 28,095, forward strand.
TAGACGAGGTACATGGGGTCGTGGGTCGCCCGCATCGCCTCGCGCTCGGCGGCGAGCCGGGGGATGTGCGCGCCCTCGGTGAAGAGCCGGGTGCCGTCCTCGACGCTCATCCCCTCGGTGTGGATCCCGAGCGTGCAGCGGAACCGGCAGGCGCGGAGCAGCGCATCCTGGAGCTGGGCGAGGTGGAGGAGGGGGCGTCCGTCGGCGAGCCCCTGCTCGACGGCGAGCTGTTCGGTGTAGTGGGCCCAGCCCTCGCCGACGGCGGGGAACCAGAAGGCGCGGCGGACGAGGGCGGCGCCGCCGCGCATCCCGCACACGGCGTGGACGAAGTGCCCGGGGTAGACCTCGTGGACGGAGATGTTCTCGAGGCAGGCGAGGTTGAGGTGGCGCAGCCACTGGTCGGCCTGCTCGTCGCTCCACCCCGGCTGCACCGGGGTCACGAAGTAGTTGTGGGGGAGGCCTGGGGGATCGAGCGGCCCCGGGCTGTCGTAGGCGGCGGTGACCCAGGACATGAACGCCGGCGTCGCCCGCACCCGGCAGTGCACCTCGGGGTCGACCGTCACCACCCCGCTCGCGATCCAGAAGTCGCGCAGCCGGTCGAGCATCCCCGCGGTGGTGTCGAGGAGGCCCGCGGCGGTCGGGTGCTCGGCCTCGAGGGCCGCGAAGGCGGCGTCGACCCCGCCGCCGCCCACCTGGTCGGCGACCTCGGCGGTCGCAGCGGTCAGCCGGGCGAGCTCGGCGTCGGCCTGGCGGATCAGCGACGCCGCCGTCTCGCGGACGCCCTCCTGGGCCTCGAGCATCGCGCAGAACCGGGCCTCGCCGAGGACGTCGTCGTCGCGGCCGCGGCGGGTCTCGACGGCGCGCGCGAAGGCCTCGCAGGCGGCGGCGCCGGAGTCGATCGCGGCGTCGAGACGGCGGGCGAGGGCGATGTCACCGAGGTCTCCGAGCTCGTTGCGCACCTCGTCGCGGTAGAAGGACGCGTACCCGGTCGCCGCCTCGATCGCCTGGGCGCGTGGCCCCGAGGGGAGCTCGGCGTCGAGCATCCCCGCGGCCGCGTCGAGCCAGCCGGGGAGCTGCTCGAGGTGACGGCAGAGCGCCGTCGCCCGCTCGGCGAGCGGTGCGTAGTCGCGGGTGACATAGCCGAAGACGTCGGCGCCGCGCCAGAGCGCCCACTGGGGGTCGTGCCAGGGATCGCGGAGCTCGGTGAGCCGGAAGCGCTCGTCCGCGGCCAGCCGGCGGGCCATCCCGAGGTCGGCTCGCTCGCCGAGGTCGAGGTCGCTCGCGTCGATCCCCTCGAGGCCGGCGGCGAGGGCGTCCAGCTCGGACAGGCGCCCGGCCATCGCCGCCTCGCCGGTGTCGGCGAAGACCCCGTCGAAGCGGTGGTCGCCGCTCTGGCGTGCGGCCGCGGGGTTGGAGGCGAAGATCCCGGCGACGGTGCGGTCGGTGAGCGCGGCGAGGCGATCGTGGGTCTCGGACATGCCGGGCGGGGAAGTCTACGCGGTCGACCGGGGGGCGACGGCTAGACTGGCCGGTCGTGGACGCACAGCTGCGCGCCCAGCTCGCCGCGATCGTCGGCCCCCGGGGCGTCGACGCCCGGCTCGAGGCCGTCAGCCCGAGGAGCACCGCCGAGGTGGCCGCGGTCTGCAGGGCCTGCGCCGGCCTCGGCACCCCGATCAGCGCGGTGAGCGGAGCCGTCACCGACCCCGCGCCGGGGGGACGGGCGATCAGTGTCTCCCTCGGCCGGCTCGACGACGTCCTGGTCGACGAAGGGGCGATGGTCGTCCGCGCCGGCGCCGGGGCGACCCTCGACTCACTGCGGGCGGCCGTCGACGCCGCCCGGATGGCCCTCGTCGGCATCCCCGGCGGTCCCACCTCCACCCACGCGGGCAGCCTCGTCGCCCGCGGTGGCGTAACGCGCCGCGCGCTCACCGGCATCGAGGCGGTGCTCCCCGACGGCCAGGTGGTGCGTGCCGGCGGCCGTGTGCTCAAGGACGTGACCGGCTACGACCTCGCCGGGATGCTCATCGGGAGCATGGGGCGGCTGGCGCTCATCACCGAGGTGGTCTTCCGGCTCGAGCCGGTCGATGCCCGGGGCGCCGCCCCCGATCCACCCGCCGCGGCCGGCGCGGTCAGCGAGCTGCTCCGGCACGCCTTCGATCCCGACGGCCTGCTGGTGGCCGCCCGATAGCCGGGTCGATGCGGCTTCGCGAGCGCGCCTCCGCCTTCTGGCGGGAGTACACACGCATGCGCACCGCCATCCTCTTCCTCATCGGCATCGCGCTCATCGTGCTCGTCGGGTCGTTCGTCCCCCAACAGGAGACCTCGCAGCAGGGCAAGGTCGACGAGTTCCTCGCGGCCCACCAGCACCTCGACGGCCTGGCGACCCATCTCGGGCTGCCGCTCACCCAGGTGTTCGTCTCGCCGCTCTTCTACGTGCTCCTCGCCAGCCTCTACATCGCGCTCGCCTCGTGCGTGCTGCGCCGCGGGACGGCGCTCGTGCGGCGGACGCTGCGCCGCCATCCGCGCACCCCGCAATACTGGGGGGAGTGGGGCTCGTGGCTCTTCCACACCTCCTTCTTCCTCCTCCTCATCGCCGTCGTCTGGGGCAAGGCCACCGGCTTCGAGGGCATCGCCACCGTCACGGAGGGCGAGCGCGTCACCGAGGCGCGCACCGGCTTCGACACCCTGCGCGAGGGCTTCCTCTTCGACGGCCACCACGCCGGCTACCAGGTGCAGCTCAACCGCTTTCACGCCGGCTATGCGGCGAGCGGAGCGCCGACCGACTTCGTCAGCAACGTCACCGTCTACGACCGGGGGCGGGCGGTCGAGACCCGCGACATCCGGGTCAACGACTTCCTCGGCTACCGCGACGTCGACTTCTACCAGCAGGACTACGGCTGGGCGCCGCGGCTGGTCGTCACCAACCCCGCGGGCCGGACCGTCTACGACGGCACCGTCGAGCTCTTCGGCAACGAGAAGAGCGCCCAGACCGGGGTCCTCAAGGTCCCCGACTTCACCTACCGGCTCCCCGGCGCGTCGAAGGGGGTCCAGCTCGGCGCCAAGCTCGTCGTCTTCCCCGACGCCCGCGCGCGCCAGCAGCTCGGCACCGGGACGCAGTACGCCCCCGGAGGACAGGAGGCGCGCAATCCGGTGCTCCTCGTCCAGCTCTTCGTCGGCGACCTCGGCCTCGACTCCGGGAGACCCCAGGACGTCACCCAGCTCGACACCCGGGCGATGTCGCCCTACTTCCAGGACGGTCGGAGCCTGCCGGTGCCGCTCACCGGGTCGCTGCGCCTCCCCCTCGTCGGGACCGACTGCACCGCCCCCGGTGCCGCCTGCCTCACCCTCTCCTTCCCCGAGCTGCGCCAGTACTCCCTCTTCCACGTGAAGAAGGACAACGGCGTGCCGCTCGTCTACGCCTCGTTCGTGATGGTGATGGTGGGGCTGCTCACCAAGCTCTACCTGCGCCCGCTCCTCGAGTCGCGCCGCCGCCGCCGCAGGGCGCCGGCGGACGCGGTGGCGGAGACGGAGGCGCCGCCGGTCTCGGACTACGCGTTGCTCGCGTCGGCGGCGGTGGAGCCGTCCGCGGACGCCCCGGTCTCCTCGGGCGGGAGATAGCGCTTCCCGAGCAGCCGCTCGCCCTCGTAGTCGAGCTCGAGCATCCCGCCCTTGGCGCACTGGAGGCGGTGGAGCGCCCAGGGCCCGCGGCGGTCGGCCTCGACCCAGAGCGCCTGGATCGGGTCGCCGTGGCTGACGCAGATCCCGCCCTGACCGGGGTGGTCGCGTACCAGCCGGAGCAGCGGCGCGCGCACCCGGCGCGCCATCTCGGCGACGGACTCGTCGTTGGGGAGGACGCCGGGCCAGAGCATGTGCACCGCCCAGAGCGGCTTGCGCCAGATGATGTTGGCGTTGGCACGAACTCCCTGGAGGTAGCGCCCGAAGCGGGCCTCGGTGAGCTCGGGGGTGACGGTGACCGGGACGTTGTCGAGGTGGGAGGCGATGATCCGGGCGGTCTGCTGGGCCCGCTCGAGGGGGCTCGTGTAGATCTGCCGGACCGGCGTCGAGGCGAGCCGCTCCCCGAGGGCGTGGGCCTGGCGGACCCCCTTCTCGCTGAGCCGGAAGCCCTCGAGGTGCCCGTAGAGGATCCTGCCGGGGTTCTCGACGTCGCAGTGCCGGACCAGGTACACGCGGGTGGCGGTCATGCCCCGATCTTCTCACGGGCCCGCCTGACGGCCGCCCGGGGCGCGTCCCCCCAGCGCCCGAAGCCGGGGGGAGCACCCCTCGGAGTTAAAAAAGAAGGGGCCGGCACGGAATCCGCCACCGGCCCCCGCAACTGGGGAGAGAAACGCAATCTCGGTCGCGCCGCTCGCGGCGCTGGGACGATGGTACCCCGAACCACCTGCTCAAGGGAACTAGCAGCTTCGATCGCGTCGCTCGTTGCGGTCGACGTAGCATCCGACCGGACGGTCGGCGAACGCGAGTTCCCGCCGTTTGTGGTCTTTACCCCTTTCGTGGTTTTCGAGGTCAGCCGGCGCCCATGGCGACGTCGCAGACAGCGCAGCGCAGCGGGGAGTCGGGGTCGACCTGGTCCCTGCTGATCCACACCAGGCGGCCGTTGCCGACGAGGCGATACATCGGTTCGGTCGCGCCCGCGAGGGCGTGCTCGGTGCAGCGCGGCTCGCCGTCGAGACGGGCTCCGACGACCTCGACCGGGGACATCACCGGCTCGCGCCAGCGCCCGCCGATGCGTCCGGGGAGCTCGGGATCACGTCGAATCTGCTCGGGCACGGCGGAGGCTCCTCTAGCTCCGAAGCTTGAACCGCTGGATCTTCCCCGTCGCGGTCTTGGGGAGCTGCTCGCACAGGACCACGCGGTGCGGCCGCTTGAAGGCGGCCAGCCGGGAGCGGCAGAACTCGACGAGGTCGGCGGGATCGACCGACCGGCCGGGGACGAGGACGACGTAGGCGACCGGCCGCTGGATGCCGTCGGCGTCGGTCTCGGCGACGACCGCGGCCTCGACGACGTCGTCGTGGGCGGCGAGCGTCGATTCGACCTCCGCGGGCGAGACCCAGATGCCGCCGACCTTGAGCATGTCGTCGGACCGCCCGCAATGGCGGTAGGTGCCGTCCTCGTTGTGGATGTACATGTCGCCGGTGCGCATCCACTCGCCGCAGAAGACGCGGCGCGTCACCGCCGTCCGGCACCAGTAGCCGGTGGCGATCGAGTCGCCATGCACCATCAGGTGGCCGGGCTCACCGGCCGCGACCCGATCTCCCGCGTCGTCGACGACCTTCACCTCGTAGCCGGGGACCGGGGTCCCCGACGTCCCGGGAACGACGGCGCCGGGGCGGTTGCTGACGAAGATGTGCAGGGCCTCGGTGCTCCCCAGGCCGTCGAGGATCTCCACCCCGAAGCGGTCGCGGAAACGCGCGAGGACCGGTGCGGGCAGCCCCTCGCCGGCGGAGACCCCCTGGCGCACCGAGGCGAAGGTGTCCTCGGCGAGACCGGCGGCGAGCAGTCCCGCGTAGAAGGTCGGGGTCGCGAAGAAGAGGGTGGGCCGTTCCTCGCGCACCAGCGCCGCGACGGACGCGGGGGTCGGTGGCCCGGGCTCGAGCACGACGCTCGCGCCGACCGAGAAGGGGAAGCTCAGCGAGTTGCCGAGCCCGTACGCGAAGAACAGCTTGGCGATGCTGAAGCAGCGGTCGTCGGGGCGGATGCCGAGGACCTGGCGGCCGTAGGTCTCCGCGGTGAACGGGATGTCCGCGTGGCGGTGCATCGCCCCCTTCGGCTTGCCGGTCGTCCCGGACGTGTAGAGCCAGAAGGCGGGGGCGTCGGCGTGCGTGTCCATCGCCGACCCGTCGGCGCCCGCACCGGCGGCGAGCCAGGAGCTCCAGGTGTGGACCCGGGTCCCCGCGACCGCCGGTCCCGGATCGTCCCCGGTGACGACGACCAGGTCGGCGAGCTCGGGGGCGGCGTCGGCCATCGCCCGGCCCGCCGCCGCGAACTGCTCGGAGACGACCGCGAGCCGGGCCCTCGAGTCGGCGGCGAGGAAGCCGAGATCGGCCGCGGTCGACATGGTGGAGAGCGGCACCGGCACCGCACCCATGCGCATCGCCCCGCAGAAGGCGGCCACCAGCTCGGGCCCGTCCGCCATGACGAGCAGCACTCGCTCCTCGGGACGCACCTCGGAGACGCGCAGCGCTGCGGCGACCGAGGCCGCCAGCGCGGTCAGCTCCGCGTAGGTGTGGTCGCGGCCGCGGCAGCGCACCGCCACCCGGTCGCCGTCGCCCGCCTCGATCCGCCGGTCGAGCAGCCACCGGCACGCGTTGAGCCGCTCGGCCTGCGCTGTCGGGGTCGTGGCGCCCGTCGCTGCGCTCGCGGTGGTCATCCTCACTCCTCTCCGTTCGGGGAACGCGGCAACTCTACTCCCCGCCCCGGCGAGGTCATACTCAGACCACCGATGCCACGGATCCTGGTCGCGGCCCTGGCCGGGTTGCTCACCGCCGCCCTCGCCCCCGCGGGCGGAGCGCGGGCCTCCCTGCTGCCGGCGCCGCCGGTCCGGGGTACGCCGGCGAGCCTGCCCGCCGGGCTCACCCCGACGGTGCCTGGACTGCTCCCGCGGCCTGGGGCGCCCTCAGGCGCGTCGTCGCACGCCGCGGTCGCGAGCCCGGCGAGGACGGGGCCGCACCGCCAGGGCCTCAGCACGGCCCTCGCCCTCGGCCTGATCGGCCTCGACGACCCCGGCGGAGGGGGAGACGACGCCGGAGTGCGCGACTCCTTCCCCGGCACCGGCGTCCCCCGGCCGCCGGCGGGCCTCGGGCCCGACGTCATCGTCAACCAGGACCGCTCGGCGATGCCCCACAACGAGACCTCGGTGGCGATCAACCCGCGCAACCCCGACAACATCCTCATCGGCGCCAACGACTACACGCTCGGCTTCGGCAGCTCCGGCTTCTACACGAGCTTCGACGGCGGTCAGACCTTCTACGGCGGGGTGCTGCCGCTGCCCTCGGTGATCTACAGCCCGCCGGTGCCGTCCCCGCCGCCGCTCCCCGGCCCGGTGTCGGGGGTGCCGAAGAGTCCGATCGCCCTCGACGGCGGCGGTGACCCGGCGGTCGCCTTCGACCGCGACGGCGTCGCGTACTACGCGGAGATCAACTTCCATCGCACCGGCTGCGTGAGCGGGGTCTTCGTGCTGCGCTCGACGAACGGCGGTCAGACGTGGAGCCGCCCGCTCGCCGGCGATCCGATGGCCGGCGACACCCGCCTGGCCGGCGACGGCGTCGTCGCCGTGAACCGCGACGAGCACGATTGCAAGCTCTTCTTCGACTAGGAGTACATCGCCACCGGGCCGCGACCCGGGGACGTCGGGGTCGACCCCTTCGCGGATCGAGCCCACATCTCCTCCGACCGCCTGTATGCCGTCTACTCCGCGTTCGGCCAGCTGCCGCCGCTCGCCGTCGCCCCCTACGCCGGGCCGGTGGCCGGCCAGGGATCGCCGACCTTCGTCTCCCACTCCGACGACCAGGGGCGCCACTGGAGCACGCCGGTCTACGTCGACGGAGCCAGCCGCACCCTCTGCACCGCAGCGAACACCGCGCCGCCCGCGCCGCCGTCGCCGCTGCCCGCGGTGCAGCCGCCGGCCGGCCTCGGCGTGCCCCCGGCGCCGCCCGGGATCGACGAGTGTGTCGACAGCCAGGGAGCCGTCCCGGCCGTCGACCCGCGCACCGGCATGGTGTACGTGACCTTCAGCAACGGCGACAACCCCACCTGCCCGAACGGCCAGGTGCTCGTCGCCTCCTCCCCGGACGGCGGGCGGAGCTGGAGTGCGGAGCCGACCCAGGCGGCCTGCCTCGTCGTCCCGCTGCCGACCGCGGGGGAGCAGGGGTGCTCGGGGGAGCCCGCGGGCCAGGAGGTGGTCAGCGGCTACTGCTTCCGGGTACCGAGCGCGACCCAGCAGTCGGTGACCGTGAACCCCGTCGACGGCAGCGTCCACGTCGTCTACCAGGACAACCGCAACGGCGGCCAGGACTGGGACGCGTCGAAGCCGGGGGCGAAGCCGTCGGACGTCGACATCTTCACCACCGCCTCCCACGACGGCGGCCGGAGCTGGGGTGCCGCCGTGCGGGTCAACCAGGACCCCGTCGGCGACCATCGCGACCAGTTCTTCCCCTGGTCGGCGTACGGTGCCGACGGCACCCTCTACGTCGCGTTCCTCGACCGCGCCCTCGACCCCGGGGGCGGGCCGCCGGGGGCGACCTTCCAGCTGCTCGATCCCGGCGGGCGGCTCATCGGGCGCAGCCTCGCGGTCTCTCACGACGGCGGAGCGACGTTCACCTCGCGGGCGATCTCCACCGGCCTCTTCGACGGCAACCTCGGCTTCCGCAAGGGCGCCTTCCTCGGGGACTACACGGGGATCGCGGCCGGGCCGCTCGGCGCCTTCACGGCGTGGCCGGACACCCGCCGCGCCGGGAGCCTGGTGAAGGGCGACAACCCCACCGAGGTGTGGTCGGACATCGTCGGCTACGCGAGCGCTCCGGGGAGCGCCGAGCCCCGCCCCCGTGCGGCACGCCCCGCCGGCCCGGTGGCGCCGTACGGCCGGGCGACCGTCCATGTGGGGACGTCGCCGGAGCCTCCCGACGCGTACGGGCCGCCGCCGGCGACGCCCGCGGCGGCGACCGCGCCGCCCGAGACGCGCCTCGGCGACATCCTCGGCGGCTTCCTCGCCGGGATGCTGGTGATGGCGCTCTCCTCGCTGGGTCGCCGGCGCCGCCGTCGCGTCTGAGCCCGGTCGGATTCCCCTGTCATCGAGGGTCGGGGCGACGTATGCTCCAGTTGCCGAGGAGCGCATCGTGTGTCGCCCTACATTCAGGCGAGAGGAAGGGTCCCGCGTGGGGTCCCGGTCATTGGAAGTTGCGCCCGGCTCGGTTGAAATGGTGGGATTTGCGGTGAGGAGGTGGCCCTGGCGCAATTCGCCGGTGGCACACGCCCTCACCGGGTAGGAGATTCGTGGGCGCGCAGCAGGGAATGGGATACGACGACGGCGTTGCCCGTATGCGCCGGCTTCTCGACCAGATGTCGGCCGAGGTCGCCGTGCTCGAGCCGCCCGAGGCGGGCGAGGAGGAGCCTTCGGGGACGGCGCCGGCCGGGCGCCGGGCGGCCGCGAGGCGCCGCGTGCGGCGGGTGGCGGCCGAGCCGGTGGTGCCGACCCCGGTCGTGCCCCGGGTCGCGCCCCCTCCCCCGCCTCCTGTCGCCGAGGAGGTCGTGGCGCCACCCTCCCCCCGACGGCTGCGCTGGTCGCGGTCGCCGGCCGCGACGGTCGCGAGCGCCACCGGGGTCGCGCTGCTGAGCGTGCTCCTGTGGAGGCTGTTCGGCGGCGGCGTCCAGGGCTGGGCGGTCGGGCTGGGCATGGACGACGAGCGCGGCGCGCTCATGGCGGCGTTGATCATCACCGCGGCGGCGGCTGCCGGAGTGGTCGCCGGCGGTGGCCGGGTGCGCGCGGCGCGCCTCGGCGGGATCGTCGCCTTCCTCGCGATCCAGGTCGGCCCCTTCCTCGTGCGTGGCAGCCGGACGGCGACCACCGAGGGGCTGAACGCCCACCTCCGGGTGCGCGGCTGGGTCCTCCAGCCGCTCGGCATGCTCCTCCTCGCCGTTCTCGTGGTGAGCATCGGCGCCGCGCTCGGCCAGCTCGTCCGCAGCGACCTCGCCGGGGTGGTTCGGGCGGTGCGCCGCCGGCGGCGCGGATGGGTCGGCCCGGCGGCGATCCTGCTCTTCGCGATCGTCGCTGCGGGCCCGGCGATGACCGCGGTCCAGGATGGGCCGATCAGCGCCCTCTACGACTACTCGACGCCGGCGACGGGTGCGAGCCACGAGTCCGGCGGCGGTCCGGAGCTCGCGGCCGGGGGCCTGGCCGGCGCACAGGGGAGTGCGAAGGCGGGCGCCGCGGATACCCTCCCGGGACGGCTGCGCCCCGGGCACATCGAGTCCTTCACGGTCGACGGCCGCACCTCGCTCGTCTACGTGCCGGGCGACTACGCGGCGGAGCCGAGGCGGGACTTCCCGGTCGTCTACTTCCTCCACGGCTATCCGGGCAACGAGGACCAGTGGGTCGGCGACGGCGCGCAGCTCCCCCACATCCTCGACCAGCTGATCTCCGCCGGCGAGCTTCCCCCGGTGATCGCGGTGATGCCCGACGGCAACGGCCAGCAGCTCAGCGACGCCGAGTGGGGAAACACCCAGCGCGGTGACCGCGTCGAGGACTGGCTCGTCACGCGCGCCGTCCCCGAGGTGGACCACCGCTACCGCACCCTGGGCACCGCATTCCGCGGCGTCGCGGGGCTGAGCTCCGGCGGCTTCGGCGCCATCGACCTCGCGCTCCGTCACCCCGACGTCTTCCGCTGGGCGGCGAGCTACTCCGGATTCTTCTTCGGCCGGCGGGACATCTTCGGCGCCGACGTCCCCGCGCACAGCCCGATGCTGATCGCGAAGAACGTCCCGGCGGTGTCGCGCATGCCGCTCTTCCTCGGCGCCGGCGACAGCGACCGCGTCTTCCTCGCCCAGCAGGGCAACTTCATCAGCGCGCTCCACGATCTGGGCTGGCTGCCGGTGCACGAGGACCTCGTCGCCGGCGGTCACGGCTGGGAGGCGTGGCGGCTGCAGATGGTGCACAGCCTTCAGTGGCTCGGCGGTCTCTGGGGCTCGGACCCCGGCACCCCGCTGTGCCATGCGAGCTGCAATGGTTAGCGTCGATCCGCGGCTGCGGCGCCGCCTGCCCTCCGGCCTGACGGGCGCCGGCGTGCGCGGAGGCGCCGCTCTGGCGCTGATCGCCGCCTGGGCGCTCATCCTCGCCGCCCGGCCCCACCTCGCCCCCGGTCTCGGCCACACCCCTCCTGGCGTCCTGATCGCCGGGACCGCGGCGATCGCCGCGCTCGCCATCGGCATCTGCCTCGGCCAGCTGCTCGCCTGGTGGATGACCGCCGGGGTCATCGTCGCGGGCCTCAGCGCGGTGGCGCTCGCGCCCGCCCACCCCTGGCGCGCCGAGTGGATGCTCGTGTGCGCCGCGGTGCTGCTCGTGCTCGCGTACCCGGCGCACCCGGGGCGGGTCGTCATCGGCGCCGGGAGGGGCCTTGCGGTCGCCGGCGTCGCCGCCCAGGCGCTGGCCCTCCTGCTCGGCGCGCGCGCCCACGCGGGGCCGGTCCCGGTGCCCTTCGTGCTCGGCGGCGTCGTCGGCGGGGTCGCGGTGAGCCGGCGTCCGCGGGGCGAGTGCGGCATGCGCGCCGTCCCCGCAGTCGAGGTCGAGCGTGCCCGAAGCGCGCACGGGCGCAGCCACATCAGCTGCTTCGTCGCGACCGCGGACAAGCGCGCGGTCGCCCTCCCGGGCGGTGCGGTGACCGCCTTCCGCAGCGCCGCTCGGGTCGCCATCGCGGTCGGTGACCCGCTCGCCGCCCCCGAGGACCGCCCGGCCGCGATCTCCGAGTTCGTCGAGGCGTGTGCCCGTCGCGGCTGGGAGCCGTGCTTCTACCAGACCGCCCCCGAGCTCCGGGATGCCTACCGCGCCGCCGGGATGCGGCTGCTGAAGTTCGGCGAGGAGGCGATCATCGACCTCGACACCTTCACCCTCGCGGTGCCCGAGCGCGCCAACCTCCGGCGCGAGGTCTACCGGGCCGACCGCGCCGGCCTCACCGCGACGGTGACCCCCTGGGCGGCCGCCGAGCCGCTGCTCCGGGCGGACCTCGAGCCGGTGTCGCGCGCATGGCTGCAGCCGCGGACGGGGCGGGAGATGGGCTTCTCCCTCGGCCGCTTCCAGGAGACGGTCGACCCGGGCGCCTGGCTGGTGGTGGTGCGTGGCCCGGGCGGCAAGGTCCACGCCTTCAGCTCCTGGCTTCGCCTCGGCGGCGACGGGATCGCCCTCGACCTGGTCCGGCGCGACCCCGAGGCGGGCCCGGGCGCGGTCGACCTCTGCTGCGTCGAGGCTCTCTTCGAGGCGAAGCGGCGAGGGCTGAAGATCGCCTCCCTCGGAGCCGTGCCCAGCCGCGACGCCGCCGGCGACGCCCCTGATGGCCGCATCGCCCACATGGTGCGGCGGAGGCTCTACTCGCGCGGGCTCGCCGGGTACCGCTACGAGTCGCTCGCGCGCTTCAAGAACAAGTTCGCCCCGCGCTGGGAGAGCCGCGACATCGCCTTCGGCGGCGGGCCCTCGTCGCCGCGGGTGCTCGGCGCGCTCATCGCCGTTCACCTGAGGCGGCGCTCGGAGTAGTCAGCGACCCCGCGGGGGCGGCCGCCGGCGTGGCGGGGGCGCCCGGCGGCGCTGGCGCCGGAGCGTGAGCAGCGTGCCCCCGGCGAGCAGGACGGCGGCGACCGCGAGGAGGACGAGGAACGGGTCGCCCCCGCGGCCGGAGGGCGGTGCCGCCGAGCCGACGAGGGCGAAGTCGCCGAGCGTCCCCACGTTGGCGGTGTACGAGTCGCCGGAGAGGGCGCCGAGCGCCTCGGTGGGAAGCCGGGTCCAGGTCCCCGAGGCGAAGAGCTCGATCGTCGGGGTCGGGATGCCTGCCGGTCCGCGGAGGACCACGGTGACGATGTGCCCGGGGCGGACCACCAGCGGTGTGCCGCCGGCGGTCACGCCGAAGCGGTAGACGTTGCCCTGGACCTCGCCGCCGAGCGGCATGGTCGCCGGGGGGTCGACGGGGACGATGCTCGCCACGACCGCCGTGGTCCCCGGCGCCACGGCGAAGGAGTCCTGGGCGGCGAGCAGCTGCGCCTGCGGGGGGTTCTCACTCGTCGACGGGTCGAGCGGTGGGCTCTGCCCCTCCCGCAGTGGAACGCTCGCGCGGGCGCTCGACGGTCTCGTCCTCGATTCGAGACCGGGTGACGGGTGGAGGTAGACGTACGGCGCGGCGGGCGGGGTGAACCCCTCGTACATCGGAGGGGAGGGGAGGGGCGACGCCCGCCAGGTCAGCGCCAGCAGCACCGCTCCGACCACGAGCGCCGTCGCGGCGCGTCCGCGTGCGCTCCCTGCCACGGGGCGCAATGGTAGGCCTGCTTGAATGGGCCGGTGCAGGAGACCAGGGTCGCCGTCGCCGGGACCTCGTTCCCGTCGATCCGCGGCCACCTCGAAGCGATGCTCCCCGGAGCCGTGGTCGAGATGCTGCCCGTCGACCGGCTACGGAGCGACGCCTGCGCAGCCGAGGTGCTCATCCCCGCGATGACCCGCATCGACGCCGCGGTCATGGAGCGGGTATCCGGCCTGCGCCTCATCCAGCAGTGGGGCGCGGGGCTCGACGGCGTCGACGTCGACGCGGCGAGCGCGCGCGGCATCCTCGTCGCCAACGTTCCTGCCGCGGTTGGCGGGAACGCGGACTCCGTCGCGGAATGGTGCGTGATGGCGGCGATCGCGATCAACCGCAGCCTGCCGGTGCTCCAGCGGGTGGTCCGCTCGGGGGCGGGATGGGGCGAGCCGCAGGGGCGTGCGCTCCAGGGCAGGACAGCGGGGATCGTCGGGTTCGGCGGCATCGGCCAGGCGCTCGCGCTGCGCCTGCGGCCGTTCGGGATGCGCCTCATCGGTGTCCGCCGCCGGCCCGATCCGGAGCTCGCCGGCCGCCTCGGCCTCGACTGGCTCGGCACCGCCGGGCAGCTCGACGACCTGCTCCGCCAGAGCGACTGCCTCTTCCTCTGCCTCCCGCTCACAGAGACCACACGCGGGCTCGTCGACGAGCGCGCCCTCGGCCTGCTCCCCGACGGCGCCTGCGTCGTGAACGCGTCCCGTGGCGCGATCGTCGACCAGGGGGCGCTGGTGCGCGCGCTCGAGAGCGGGCGCCTCGGCGGCGCCGCCCTCGACGTCTTCGAGGACGAGCCGCTCGATCCGTCCTCCCCCCTCACGTCGCGGCCGGACGTCCTCGCCACTCCGCACATCGCCGGGGTCACCGACGCCTCCTACCGGGGCATCGCCCGCCGGGTGATCGAGAACATCCGCCGCCTCCACGAGGGGAGGCCGCTGATCAACTGCGTCAATGACGGGCGCACCGGTGCTCGGACGAGCCCGGAGAGCTGATCGACCTGGTCGGGGGATCAGTCGGGGTCGCCGGGGATCCGCAGCCGGCAGGCGGGAACCCGCTCGCCGACCCAGCGGAGGATGTGGGTGCGGCGCAGGGTCCAGCCCTTCTCCGGGGGGATGCGACGGAGGACGTCGAGCTGGAAGGTGCGATAGAGGTCGTCGCTGAGGGTCGGGCCGTCGCTCCATCCGGGCTTGGGGTCCTCGCCGAGGGCGTCGGCGAGGAGCGCGAGGGCGAGGTCGTTCGGGCTCGGGCCGTCGTAGCCCCAGGCGAAGCCGTCCGGCGACTGGCGCACGATGTGGACGAGCGGACGCCAGCCGTCGACGCTCACCTCGTGGCGGCCGTCCTCGACCCGGAA
>DATKEY010000167.1:0-4133 GCA_035544475.1 Candidatus Dormiibacterota bacterium
GGCGATCCCCACCTCCTCGACGCACGTGCGCACACCCTCCGGGCTGAGCGCGATGGCGACGCCGAGCTCCTCGAGGACGTCGGCGCTGCCGCAGCGGCTCGACGCCGCGCGGTTGCCGTGCTTCGCCACCGGGCAGCCCGCCCCGGCGACGACGAAGGCCGCTGCGGTCGAGATGTTGAAGGTCCCGCTGCCGTCGCCACCGGTGCCACAGGTGTCGACGGCGTCGACGGCGAGCTCGACGCGCACCGCGTGGTCACGCATCGACATCACCATGCCGGTGAGCTCGTCGACGGTCTCGCCGCGGATGCGCAGGGCGGCGAGGAGGGCGCCGATCTGCGCCGGGGTCGCGCTCCCCTCCATCACCCGGTCCATCACCGACCGCGCCGTCTCGACGTCCAGATGCTCTCCGCGGACGAGCCGCTCGAGCGCCTCGCGCAGGAGTGACTTGGCCTCGGTCATCGCCGCCGGACGGTAGCAGGTCGGCGGTGTCCGCGGACCTCGGAGCGTCTCCTTCCTATACTCCGGCCGATGACGGCGCGCTCACTCCTCCCGTTCGATCCCGAGGCGATCCGCCCGTGGCGCCTGGGGTCGGGGCATCGCGGCGCCGTCCTGCTCCACGGGTTCGCCGGCACACCGCCGGAGCTGCGCCGTCTCGGCGAGCACCTCGCCGCCCACGGATGGAGGGTCGACGGGCCGCTGCTCGCCGGCCACGGCACCACCCCCGAGGACTTCGCGCGCACCCGCTGGCAGGACTGGGCACGTTCCGCCGCCGAGGCGGTCGACCGGGTCGCCGCGGACTGCGACACCGTGGTCGTCGCGGGACAGTCGATGGGCGGCGCGCTCACGCTCCACCTCGCGGCGCACGACACCCGGATCGCCGCGGTGGCGACGCTGGCGGCGCCGATCTGGCTCAGCGACTGGCGGCTGAAGATCATCTTCGCGGCCAAGTACGTGCAGCGCTGGCACACCCCCGATCCCGACGACGTCGACCTGTTCCTCCCCGAGCGGGTCAACGAGCTCCACTCCTACGGCCGGCGCTCGACGGCGTCGATCCACGAGCTCACCCGGCTGCTCCGACACGTCCGCCGCGACCTCCCGATGGTGCGCCAGCCGGTGCTGCTGCTCCACGGCGGGCGCGACCGCACCGTCGACCCGCGCAACGCCGCCGACATCGCGCGCCGGCTCGTCTGCAGCCGCGAGGTCGAGGTCGGCGTCTACCCGCGCAGCGGCCACGCGATGAGCGTCGACGTCGACCGCGACGAGCTCGAGCGGCGGATCACCGACTGGTTCGAGCGCCAGACCGGCGACGCCGCCGTGGCCCGGACCGGCTGAGGTCTACGACCCGCCGAGGGCCTCACGCAGCATCCGAGCCGTCGCCTCGTCGAGGACGGGGTTGGGGGGCGGCCCCTCGTCGATCGTCGGCCGCCGGCGCTCGCGGCCACCGCTGCGGACCGGGGTCGCCGGCTGGTCGTCACCTCCCCGGCGGCCGCCGCGGTAGGCGGTGCCGCACGAGGTGCACACGTAGAGCGCGACGCTCACCCCGGCACGCTCGTAGGCGGTGTGGGAGAAGCGCGTCGCCGCGCCGCAGAGGCGGCAGCTGCGGTTGGCGGGGAGGGCGGCGAGCGCCCCCGGGTCGGTGCGGTTCACGAGCGACAGCGTGACGGGTTCGGCGGGAATGCGCCCACTGCGACCGGTCCGTGACCGCCCCGTGTCGTATCCGCCATCGAACGTCACCCTGCGGGACCGGGGCTCCGCGCTGCCGTCACCCTTCTGAAAGGTCCCGAGACGAGGATGGTGACACGGCGACGGCGAGACCCGCGAGGACCGCGGGGGACCGGTCGCCGAGGAGACGCGGGAATGGAAAGGGAAGTGAGCCGGATGCCGGGTGCAGCCTCGGTCGTGGACCACCCCGGTCCCGAGCAGCTGCAGGCGCTCGTCGACGCAACCGAGCTCGACACCGTCTCCCGATACCGCCGCCTTCGGGACTACACCGCCCTCGTGACCACCGCGCTCCGCCACGACGAGGCGATGAACCGCCTCGATCTCGCGCTGCAGCTGGGATAGGCGCCGCTGAAATACTGAGGGGGATGCTGCTCGACCGGCTCCGCCTCGCCGTCGATCCGCTGCCCGCTCCGGGTGCGGGGGTGCACCCGGAGATCTCGGCGGCGGTGCTGCTCCTCGTCGATCCCACCGACCCCGCGCTGCCGCTGCTCTTCATCCGCCGCACCCGCGAGGTCCCCACCCACCGTGGCCAGATCGCCTTTCCGGGCGGTGGGGTCGACCCCGGAGACGCCACCGTCGTCGACGCCGCGCTCCGCGAGGCGCGCGAGGAGCTCGCGATCCCCCCCGAGTGCGTCGAGCCGCTCGGGCTCCTCGCCACGGTGTGGACACGCGGCTCGGAGCGCAGCCTCTGCCCCGTCGTCGGGCTGCAGCGCGGCGACGTCGACCCCGTCGCCGACGGCTACGAGGTCGCGACCTGGTTCCGCATCCCGATCGCCGAGCTGCTCGAGGCGCCGTTGACGAGCCGGGTCATCCCCGGCATGGAGGGGCGGCCGGCGGTGCATTTCTACGAGGCGCACGGGCAGGTGATCTGGGGCGCGACCGCCGCCGTCCTCCACGACCTGCTCGGACGGCTCCGAACCGCGGAGAGGATCGCTCAGCGGTAGCGGGGGTGCACCACGAAGGGGTTGTGGCGCATCTCCTCGCGAACGGTGGTGCTCGGCCCGTGCCCGGGGTAGACGCGCGTCTCGGGCGGGAGCGCGTAGATCGTGTTCTCGATCGAGAACATCAGCGTGTCCCAGTCGCCGCCGGGGAGGTCGGTGCGCCCGACGCTGCGCTGGAAGAGGGTGTCGCCGGCGATGAGGTCGGGACCGACGAGAAGGCAGACCGAGCCGGGCGTGTGTCCCGGGGTGTGGAGCACGCGGATGTCGAGGTCCTGCCAGCGGATCGTCTCACCGGGAGTGAGATCCGCCTCGCAGATCACCGGCGGCAGGTCGGCCGGGATGCCGGGGAGCCGCGACGCCCATTCGAGCAGCGGCCGGTCGTCGGCGTGGATGGCGGCGTCGCACCCGTGCGCGCTCTTCACCGCGGGCACCCCGTTGACGTGGTCGGGGTGGCCGTGGGTGAGGAGGATGCGCTCGCAGGTGAGCCCCTCGCGCTCGAGCAGCTCCAAGGTCCGCGGGTGCTGCAGACCGGGGTCGAGGACGAGCACCGAGCGGGTGTCGCGGCGGCGCAGGACGTAGCAGTTCTGGTCGTAGGTGGGGTCGACGACGATCGACAGCTGGACGAGGTCGCGCAACGTCTCGGTCATCGGCCCAGTCTACGGACCCGCGCGCTCAGGGTGCCGCGGCGCGGAGGAACGAGGCCAGGGACGCGTGGCCGAGGGGGTTGGGGTGGAAGCTGGTGTACGGGTCCTTCCACCGCCCGCCGAAGGCCCACTCCTGCGGGGTGCAGAGCTCGTGGCCGCTGAAGGCGTTCTCGACGTCGACGACGCGGGTGCGCTCCACCCCCGCCGCCGCCCGCCGGATCACCGCGTCCATCCGCGCGTACTCGGCGCGGAACCAGTCGACGTCGTCGCGGGTGAGCGTCCACGTCGACTCGCAGGTGCCGTCGTGGCGCACGATCTGCGGGTAGGTGACGACGAGCAGCTGGGCCGAGGGGGCGGCGGCGGCGATCTCTCCGTAGAGGCGGTGGAGCGGACCCTCGAGGGAGTCGATGCGCTGGTCCTCGTCGGGATAGTCGCTGCGGCAGCCCCGCCACGGCGCGAGGCAGTCGACCACGATCTCGCCGAAGCGGGCGTCGTTGCCGCCGACGGTGACGCTCACCAGCCGCATCGGACCGAGGCCGCTGAGCTGGGACTGCTCGACGGCGGCGATGTTCGCGCCGCTGCAGGCGGCGAAGTCGGCGAGGGCGAAGCGGCCGCCACTGCTCCGCGCGAACACCCCGGGGTACGCGTTGGCGGAGCGGCGGCACGAGGTCCCGTCCTCGTTCCCCGACCCGTTTCCCGTGGCGTACGAGTCGCCGAGCGCGGCATAGGGCAGCGCCACCGGCGCCGCCGCCCGCGCGGGGAGCGCGGAGGCGAGGACGAGGACCACAAGCGCGATCGCCGCGAACGCGGACGCCACCCGTCCCAT
>DATKEY010000168.1:0-16924 GCA_035544475.1 Candidatus Dormiibacterota bacterium
CACGCCCGGACCCTGCTCACCCGTCGCGGGCTGGCCGAGATGGTCGAGCCCGGGGTCATCACCATCACGGGCGCCGGCCGTGCGCTCGTCGGCGAGGCGGGGAACGCCGCCGCGGTCGAGGTCCGACTCAGGCCGGACGAACCACCGCCGGCACCGGCCCCGGCCGCCCTTCCGACGGGACACGCCCCGAGCGCTCCGATCCCCGGTCCCGCCGTCCTCGGCCGGGGTGTCGTTCTCGCACCGGGCGACCCGGTCCCGCCTCCATGGCGCGGGCTGCCGGCAGTCGAGGTCCGCGAGGCCGACCTCGAGCGGCCCACCGCGGCGGTCGAGCGCCTCCATCTCGCCTGGCTGCGCCGGCAGCCGGTGGTGGTGCGCCTCGGCGTCGACCGCGACCGGCTGCGGGCGCCGCGCTCGTGGCACGAGCCGCTCTGGGAGCTGGGAGCCGGCTTCGCCCCCTGGACCGACCGCCTGGCGTTCCTCGTCTGGAGCAACACCTACGACGCCCGCGGCGGGCGCAGCCCGGTGTGGTGGTGGGCGGTGCGCGCCGCCGAGCACGGTGCGGTGCGCACCCCGGAGGGACCGGCGGACGTCCATCTCCCCGACGTCGGACCCGCCTGGATCGACGGCGGCCCGCGGTGCCCCCTCGACCCCGCCGGCCTCGGCGCCGCGCTCGTCCACGTGGAGACGGTGCGCGCCGGGTGGCTGCGGACGTCGCCGCCGCCGCGGCCGCCGCGCGCCGACCTCGCCCCCGACCAGCGCGCCGCCGTCGCCCATCAGGCGGGCCCGGCCCGGATCATCGCCCCCGCCGGCTCGGGGAAGACGCGGGTGCTCACCGAGCGGCTGCGCCACCTCGTCGTCGACCGCGGATACGAGCGCGAGAGCGTCCTCGCCGTCGCCTACAACCGTCGCGCCCAGGAGGAGATGGCACGGCGCTGCGCGGACTTCCGGCCGCGGACCCAGACCCTCCACGCACTCGGGTGGGCGATCGTGCGCGAGGCCGAGCCGCGGATACGGCTGATCGGTGACGCGGAGGTCCGCGAGCTCCTGGCCCGCCACTGTCCGCCGCTCGACCGGCGGGCGAACACCGACCCGCTCGGGCCCTACCTCGACGCCCTCCAGACCACCCGCGAGGGGCTCCGCGACCCGGTCGAGGTGGAGCGCGGCGCGGAGCGGATCCCCGGCTTCGCCCGCGCCTTCGACGAGTACCGGGCCGAGCTCCGCGAGCGCCGCCTCGCCGACTTCGACGAGCAGGTCTACCGCGCCTGCGAGATGCTCCTCGCGGACGCCGAGCTGCGACACAGCTGGCAGGCCGCCTGCCGCCACCTCCTCGTCGACGAGTTCCAGGACCTCACCCCGCTGCGCCTCCTCCTCATCCGCATCCTCGCCGCGCCGGGGCTCGACGTCTTCGGGGTGGGCGACGACGACCAGGTCGTCTACGGCTACACCGGCGCCGACCCGCACTTCCTCATCCGCTTCGACGAGCTCTTCGGCGGCGCCGCCGCCTACGCGCTCGAGGTCAACCACCGCTGCCCGCCGGCGATCGTCACCGCCGCGGCGACGCTTCTCACCCACAACCGGGTCCGGGTCGCCAAGACCATCCGCGCCGGGCGCACCACGGAAAGCCCCCGGGCGCTGCGGATCCGCCGGCACCCGGGCGAGGGCGGCGGTGCCGCGGTCGTCATCGCGGTCCGCCAGTGGCTCGACGCCGGCGCCGCACCGTCGAGCATCGCGGTGCTCGCCCGGGTCAACGCCGCGCTGCTCGCGCCCCAGCTCGCTCTCGGCGCTGCGGGCATCCCGCTCGTGCCCGCGGTGCGCGGCGACGTGCTCCGGCGCACCGGGGTGCGCTCCGCGCTGGCGCTGTTGCGCCTCGGCGCCGACCCCGAGCGGATGTCACGCCACGACATCGAGGAGATCGCCCGGCGGCCGCTGCGCGGCCTCGGCCGCGAGTTCTTCACGCGGCTCGGGCGGCAGGCGCACTGGTCGACCCGTGAGCTGCGCGACCTCGGTGGGCGGCTCGACGGCCGCGACCGGCCCCGCCTGCTCGGCCTCATCGAGGACATCGGCGCGCTCTACCACGCGGTCGCCGGGGGCACCACCGCCGATGCGCTCGAGGTGGTGCGCCGGGTCGGACTGGAGCGGTCGATGCGCGGGCTCGATGCTGCCGGGCTGCAGCGCGACTCCCACGTCGACGACCTCGACGCCCTCGACGCCCTCGCCGCGCTCCACCCGGGAGCGGCGACCTTCGAGGCGTGGCTGCGCGACCATCTCGGCGACCGTGGCGCCGGCTCCGGGGTGACGCTGTCGACCGTGCACAGGATCAAGGGCGAGGAGTGGGAGCACGTCTGCGTCGCCGACGTGCGCCGCGGGATGCTCCCCCACCGGCTCGCCGCGGACGTCGAGGAGGAGCGGCGCATCCTCCACGTCGCGATCACCCGCGCGCGCGAGCAGGTGGTCGTGCTCACCGACGCGGCCCGGCCCAGCCGGTTCATCGCCGAGCTGCTCGAGCCGAGCTCGACGACGCGACGCCCCTGATGGCGCGGTTCGTCTGGGGAGGCACTCAGACCTCGTGGGAGCGGAGGCGCACCAGGTCCTGACCACCGCGCCAGGCGGCGGCGCGGGCCTCGCCCATCCGGTCGGCGAGATCCTCGAGCACCTCGAGCTCACTGTGCCCGAGGCTGTGGCGGCTGTCGCTGAGGATGCGCAACAGCTCGGCGGCGGCACCCCCGGCGGCGACCTCGACCCCTCGCAGGTGGTGCTGGAGTCGGGAGATCGCGGAGGCTTCGCCTCGGTGGACCGTGCGCCGCCGACGGGCGAGCCGGTGGACCACCCCGCTCTCTGGGTCACCGAACAGCTGCTCGATGGCGCGGTTATATCACGAACAGAGGTTCGGATGTTCGACGCCCGGATGAACCGCGATCGGTGCTGGACTAGACTGCTCATCCCGCAGCCGCGGCTGCCACGGGCCACACCTGGGAGAGAACCACATGAGTGAGGCCACATCGCACGCCCCGGGCATCCCCTCGTGGGCCGACCTCGGCACCCCGGACGCCGACGCCGCGAAGAAGTTCTACGGCGCCATCTTCGGATGGGAGGGGTTCACGATCCCCGAGGCCGGCGGGTACACGATGATGTCGCTGCGCGGCAAGTCCGTCGCGGGGATCTCGCCGCCGATGCCAGGCGCGCCGCCCCGGCCGCCGGCGTGGATGACCTACGTCACCAGCGCCGACGCCGACGCCACCACCAGGAAGGTGACGAGCGGCGGCGGCACCGTCCTCGTCGAGCCGATGCAGGTGATGACCGCGGGACGGATGGCGGTGTTCATGGACCCCTCCGGCGCCGCGTTCTCGATCTGGCAGCCCGGTGACCACATCGGCGCCGAGCTGGTGAACGAGCCGGGCGCGCTGTGCTGGAACGAGCTGCAGACGCGCGACATCGAGGGCTCGAAGCGCTTCTACGGCGCGGTCTTCGGATGGGGCGCCGAGACCCACGCCGGCCCGATGCCGTACACCGAGTGGAAGCAGGACGGCAGGAGCATCGGGGGGATGGCTCCGATGGATGCGATGGGCGTTCCCAAGGAGGTCCCGCCGCACTGGCTCGCGTACTTCGGCGCGGCCGACTGCGACGCCACCACCGAGAAGGCCGCCCAGCTCGGCGGCCGGGTGATCGTCCCGCCGATGGACATCCAGGACGGCCTGCGCTTCTCGGTCGTCGCCGACCCGCAGGGTGCGGTCTTCGGCGTCCTCCGCACCGCCGGCTGATTCCCGGGATCGGGGTGTTCGCGTCCTCCCTGGGCGCGGACGCCCCGCTGGGGGGTACTTGACGATACCGGCCGCAACGTCCTAACGTCTCAGGCCCCACGTTCCTCCACACGTCACAGCATTCGAGGGAAGGGAAGATGACGCACGGCGACAGCCGCTCCCGACGACACCGTCCGCTCGCGCCCCGCGGGGTCTGCATCGGAGCGGGCGCGGTGCTCTCCGCAGCCGGCGGAACCCTGCTCAGCGTCGCCGCCGCCGGCATCCTCGGCGGAGGTGCGCTGGTGACCACGGCCTTCGCCGGCGGCCAGCCCAGGGCCGCAATGCAGGCGCGAGCTCTCGCACCGCCCGTCCACGCAGTCACGCCGCCGACGGGCGTCGCGCCGGTGTCCGCGCCCGCGCCCGCGCCACCCGCCCCGGCGGCGCCCGTGTCGGTCCCGCCGTCGACCGGCGCGCAGGTCACGACCGTCGCGAGCGCTCCGGCGCCACGGGTGACCGCGCCCCCGCCACCGGCGCCGCCCGTCACCTCCGCTCCGCCGCCGGCCTGCCCGCCCACCTCTTCCGCGGGGACGGCGCACCCGGCCGCGACGTCGAGCGCCGGCTCGGCACCGGCGGCCTGCGCGCCGGCGCCGCACTCCGCTCGCGCCATCGGCATCCCGACCACCGGCGCGGCGACCGGCGCCGAACCGCTCGCGGGCGCCGCGCTGTTGGGCGCGGGCGCCGTGCTCATCATCCGCAGCCTTCGCCGTCCCGCACCACGTCGTCCTGTCCCGTTCGACGACACCCTCCCCGCGCACTGGTGACGCGCGGGCGCGCGCCCGCGCACGCCCTTCGCAGTTCGAGGGTGGCCACAAAACGGACGATGGTGCATACTGGGCCCGTCAGGCGGCCAGGGGTGGCGCGCCTGGCGGATTGAGCCCGGAGCGCATCTGCAGCCTGCGCGACGGGATATGTGATTGGCCGCGTGCGCCCTCCGCACACGGCGATAAAGAAACCTGCTGCCATCCAAGGTCGGGGCGTCTCCACCGGAGACGCGAATGAGGAGCGGGCATGTTCGCCTTCGGAAGGCCGGTATCCACACGCCGGCGCGCAGCCATCGGAACCGTCGTCGTCGCCATGCTGTCCGCGGTCGTCGCAGGCACCGCCCGTCCAGCGGCCGCCGCGCCGGCGGACTCACCCGGAGTGCTCGGCACCGTCCCGGCGCTGCTCAAGGGCGCGCTCGACCTCGGACCGCTGGTGCCACGTCCGCTCGACATCACGATGGCGCTCCCGCTGCGCGATCAGTCCGGGCTCGACGCGCTGATCGCGGCGCAGAACACCCCGGGCAACGCGCAGTACCACAGATATCTGACCCCCGATCAGTTCGCACAGCGATTCGCGCCACTACCCGCCACGGTGGCCCAGGTCACAGGCTGGGCCACCGCATCGGGACTCACCGGTGTCACCGTCTCGCCGAACCGCACCCTGGTGCACATGCAGGGTGCGAGTGACCGCATCGGCGGCCTGCTCGGACTCCACCTCGAGAACTTCCTGAGCAGCGACGGATTCAGCTACTTCTCGCCCTCCAACGTCGCCGCCCTGCCGGCACAGCTCGCCGGCAGGGTCACGGCGGTGCTCGGTCTCAGCGACCTGTCCCACCTCAACGTGACTCACACCACGGGCGGCGTCGCCCCCGCGGCGAACAGCTCGTTCAAGGGATACGGCCCCAAGGAGTTCAACTCCTTCTACAACGCGCCGGCGGCGCATCCGACGGCGCACGGTGACGGCTTCGGCCAGACCCTCGCGATCCTCGCCGAGGGCGACCTGACCCAGCCGCGCGCCGACCTCGTGCAGTTCGAGAACCAGTTCGGTCTCCCCCACGTGCCGTGGACCACGGTTCCGGTCGGCAGCGGCCCGTTCAGCGACACCACGGGCGCGCCGGAGTGGGACCTCGACACCCAGTACTCCACCGCGTTCGCGCCCGCCGCAGCGAACCTCCTCGTCTATCAGGCGAAGTCCCTGAGCGACGAGGACATCATCGCCGAGATCAACAAGTGGGTCACCGACAACCGCGCCGCGCAGGCGAGCGCCTCCTTCGGTGAGTGCGAGTCGCTGGCACACATCAGCGGCTTCGCGGTCGCCGCCGACCAGGCGCTCGCGCAGGCGGTGGCGCAGGGACAGACGCTCTTCTCCTCGAGCGGTGACACCGGCTCGTTCTGCCCCTTCCTCGTCGCCGAGAACGGGCTTCCCGTCGGGCTGCCCGGACCCAACTATCCCGCCGCGAGCCAGTACGCGGTGAGCGTCGGCGGCACCACCCTCACCCCCGACAGCAAGGGCGGCGCCCACGAGACCGCCTGGCTGGCAGGCGGCGGCGGCATCGCCTACTTCGAGCCCGTCCCGGCGTGGCAGGCGAACGCCGGCGGCCAGTTCCTCGGTCTCAACCGCGGCACGCCGGACGTCAGCCTCGACGCCGACCCCGCATCGGGATACGCGGTCATCGTCAACGGCAAGCAGCTCGCCATCGGCGGGACGAGCGCGAGCTCCCCGTCGTGGCTCGGGATCTGGACCCGCGCGCAGTCGACGCACAAGGGCACCCTCGGCTTCGCGAACCCGACGCTGTACAGCCTTCCCGCACCGGTCTTCCACGACATCACCGAGGGCTTCCAGGGCATCTGGACCGCCGGTCCCGGCTGGGACTACACGACGGGTCGGGGGACGCCCGACATCGCCGCGCTGATCGCCGCACTGGGCGGCGGTGCCCCCGCGGCGGCCCCCGCGCCGCCTGCGGGCTCCGGGCCGGTCGTGCCCATCGCCCCGCCGGCGCTGCCGGTGGCGCCTCCCAGCTCGAGCTCTCCCACGGGCTCCCAGAGCGGAGCACTCGGAGCCATCACCACCCTGCTCCTCGGCACCGGAACGTCGGGTGCGTCGCCGCAGAGCGGCGGCCTGCTCGGCGGCCTTCTCGGCGGACAGGGGTAGAGCGTTTCACGAAGCCGCGTCCCCAACGAGGCGGCGGAGGCCTGCCCTCCGCCGCCTCACCACGGCTCGGCGTCGAAGCACACCGCCGGTTGCCAGGCGGGGGGTCCTCGCGTACGCTCCCTGCACGCGACGCACGTGGCGCGTGCGGCAATTCCTGCGGGGCACCATGTCCTTCCCCGATCCCGACATGGATCAGCCCGGTTCCGAGCAGGAGCCGGTGTGGGTGCAGGGGGTGAAATGCGGTCGCTGCGGCTGGCCGAACGCGCGGCAGGTGCAGCGCGGGATGCGTCGCGTGCAGTTCGTCTGCCAGTGGTGCGAGCAGCTCACCACCGCGGTCGTCGACCCCACGCTCAAGGGGATGATCGGCTTCTGACCCGGGGGATGAGTCCGTCCCCCCGGTGGTCCCCCCTCCGGTGCGTCGACCGCATGGTATGACTGCACGTGGAGGACCGGTGTCCGGCGTTCGCCGCGACCGGCCAGGTGGGAGGGTTCAATCATGGGCTGGAAGAAGAACAAGCTCATCGTCTATCCACTCGAGCTCGTCGCGGGCGTGGGCATCGTCGCCTGGATGGCGGTCTCCGGGGTGGCCCGCGTCTTCACGCTCCCGCGGGACTGGGCGCGCTACAAGAGGATTCGCTCGATCTGATCCCCGGCCGTCTCCGGCCGCGCCAGGCCCCCTCGGGGTCGCTTTCACAGTTGATGGTGGCAGCGAAGCTCGACGGTGGGATAGATTGAGCCTTCTGGCGCGGAAGGGGAGGACGGATTGCAGCCCAAGCTCCGGGGACTGGCGGCTCTGCTCGGATCCGCCGGTCTGCTCACCCTGGTCATCCCACAACAGGCGGGGGCCCGCAGTGACGCGGGCTTCATCAACGGCAGCGGCGCGGCGCGCGCGACGACGGTCCGGTTCGCGCCGCACACCGGTGGCCTGACCTATGCGATCGCCACCGGGGACTCGCTCGCCTCGTACCAGGGAACCGAGGGGCGCGCCCAGGCGCAGGCGCTCGACCTGGGCATCTTCGGCCTGATCCTCACGACCGCCGCGGCGTGCGGCCACGAGCCGCCGTTCAAGCCGGACCAGCTGCCGTCGGCCGTGCAGGCCAACTCGAGCCACGGCGCGCCCGCCGCGACCCACAGCTTCGCCGGCGGCGACATCGGAGCGGTGGGGACCGAGACCGTCGCGGCGCACCCGGACAGCTCGTCCGCGGACGCGTCCGCCGCCACCCTCGACATCCCCGGGGTGCTGAGCGTCGGCGCCGCGGTGAGCCATGCCCAGACCCGGCTCCTTCCGGGCATCCGCCGCGAGGCCCACGCCGATGCGTCGATCGCCTCGGTGAGCCTCGCCGGAGGCGCGATCGAGCTGCTCGGGCTGCATTGGGACGTCACTCAGCACACCGGCGACAAGCCGATCCACGAGGGGGGATTCCACATCGACCAGATCCGCACCGGCGGCCAGGGCGCGCCCGCCGGGGTGCTCGACGGCGTCCCCTCACCCGCCGACCAGGCGGTTCAGTCCCTCGACCAGGCGAACCAGCTGCTCGAGCACTTCGGCATGCACCTCACCCCACCGGCGACCCGCACCCTCCAGGACGGCACCGTCGAGGTCGGTCCACTCCGGATCAGCATGGGTGGCAGCACCCAGCTGTCCCAGCAGCTCGGCGCCGCGCTCGCCGACGCCCAGCCCGCGCGCGACGCGATCGTGCAGATGCTGAAGGGCGACCCGCAGAACTGCAACGATCCGAGGGTCGGCCTCGGGCCGCTCGCGAACGCCGGCCTGCTCGTGGCCGACATCGCCTACGGCGGTCTGACCGGGACCGGAGGCCTCGACATCGAGCTCGGTGGCGCCCACGCCGCCACCGAGGGGATCGCCTACCGCAACCCGTTCTCCGACTTCCTGCCGCCGCCGCCGCTGAGCGGGACGACGGTCACCGACACCACCGGCGGAGAGCCCGGGACGCCCCCGGTGCCGGCGTCGGCGCCGCCGCCGCCCGCGCCCCCGCCGGCGACGGCGGTGATCAGCCCGGCGACGGTGGGGCGAAGCTTCACCGCATGCGTCACGACCAGCCCGTTCGGCCATCCGGGGTGCAGCGGGCGTGACCTCGCCCGCATCGCCGCGGCGATCGGTCTCGGCATGGCGGTGCTGCTCTTCGCCGCCGACGGCGCGCTGCTGCTGCGACGCCGCCGCCTGGCGAGGGTGCCCTCGTGAGCGGCGCGGACCGGGGGCGGCTCCCCGGCGCCGAGGGCCGGCTGCTGCGCGGCTACGGCCCGCTGCTCGCCATGGTCGTCGCCTTCGCCCTGATGGTCACGCTCGTCCCCACCGTCGCGCGTGAGCAGACCGTCATCCACGACGCCGGCGCGACGACCGGGAACGCGAGCACGATCGGCCCGGGCACCGGCGCGGTCGCCCCGGTCGCCCCGGGCACGACCGGCTCGGCGGGGACCGCCGGCACCGCCGGCAGCGCGACCACCCGTCGCGTCGCGGGTCACACCAGCGGGTGTACCGATCGCCGCCAGCAGGTGCCGGGCGATCCCTACTCGCCGCCGTGCGTGCTCTTCAGCGGCGACAACGGGGGCGCCACCTCGCGCGGCGTCACCAAGGACGCCGTCACCATCAGCTTCCGGGTCACCGCCGATCCCGACCTCTCCTCGACGATCGCGAAGATCACCGGCAGCGATCTCATCGACAGCACGGAGGACGTGATCCGCACCGCCCAGGGGCTGGTCGACTACTTCAACAGCCGCTTCCAGTTCTACGGACGGAAGATCAAGCTCGCCGGCTTCCAGGGGCACGGCGCGGTCACCCGCGAGTTCCTCGGTGCCGGCCAGGAGCAGGCGAACGCCGACGCGATCAAGGTCGCGAGCGAGGTGGGCGCCTTCGCCGACATCACCGCGATCACCGAGCCGTACTCCGACGCACTCGCCCGCCAGCACGTGCTCGCGCTCGGCGCGCCGTACATGTCGCGCAAGTGGTTCGTCGACCGCCGTCCCTACGCATGGAGCGACTTCACCGACTGCTCGATCCTCGCCGAGAGCAACGGCGACTGGGTGAACAAGCGGGTCGCGGGCAAGCCCGCGAAGTGGGCGGGTGGCGACCTGCAGAACAAGCCGAGAAAGCTCGCCCTGCTCGCGCCCGACAACCCCGAGTACCAGCAGTGCGTCCACGACGCGCTGACCGTGCTCCACGCGGCCGGGAACGACGCGACCACGCTCACCTACTCGCTCGACCTCGCCAGCCTGTCGAACCAGGCCGCGAGCATCGTCGCCAAGCTGAAGAGCGAGGGGATCACCTCGGTCGCGTGCGGCTGCGATCCGATCCTCCCCGTCTTCCTCACCGCGAAGGCGCACGAGCAGAACTACTACCCGGAGTGGCTCGTGCAGGGCACCGCCTTCACCGACACCGACGTCGTCGGCCAGCTCTACGACCAGAGCGAGTGGTCGCACGCCTTCGGGATCAGCTCGCTCGGCGAGCAGCTGCCCGAGCGCGCCGGCCTCGGCTACAACGCCTACAAGTCGGTGCGCGCCGACGAGCCGTCGCACGCCGTCGAGCTCATCTACTACCAGCTCTACATGCTCAGCCTGGGCATGCAGCTCGCAGGCCCGACGCTGACCCCGTCGAACTTCGAGCGCGGGATGTTCTCGTACCCGGGCGGGAGCGGTGAGGCCGGCACCTGGGGCTTCGGCCCCGGCCACTACACGCCGACCCAGGACTACAAGGAGATCTGGTGGGATCCCGGCCGGACCTCCACGTTCAATGACAAACAGGGCGCGTATGTCACCGGCGGCCCGCGGCACAAGCTCGGACAGATCTCCGCGGGCGACCCACCCGTGTTCACCAACAAGCAGTGATCGGCGGCCGCAGAGGCGCGGCCGGCATCGTCGCCCTCCTCGTCGCCGCGGTGGTGGTGGCGAGCCGGGTGACGCCGGACCGGGTGCCGTTCGGCGTGGTGCTGCAGGGTGCCATCCTGGGGACCGGGACCGGTCTGCTCGCCGTCGGGCTGGTGCTCACCTACCGCGCGACCCGGGCGATCAACTTCGCCTACGGCGCCATCGGCGGGGTCGGCGCGGCGCTCGCCGTCGGACTGCACCTCGGCCACGGGCTGCCCTGGGCGCTCGCCGTCCCGCTCGCCGTCGCCGTCGGTGTCGCCGTCGGCGGGGCCGTCGAGCGGCTCGTGATCCGCCGCTTCCGTGAGGCGCCGCGGCTGGTCCTCACCGTCGCGACCATCGGCCTCGCCCAGCTGCTCGGCGGCGTCGAGCTGCTCATCCCCCAGCTGCTCGGCACCAACTCGCTGGTCGGCGGCTTCGACACCCCCCTCAACCGCATCCACATCACCGTCGACCCGGTCATCCTCACCGGCAACGACCTCCTCATCGTCGCAGTCGTGCCGGCGGTGCTCGCGGCGCTCTCCTGGTTCCTGCTGCGAACCGAGGCCGGCATGGCGATCCGGGGGATCGCGGAGAACGCGGATCGAGCCCGTCTCCTCGGCATCCCGGTCGCGCGGCTGTCGCTGCTCGTCTGGCTCGTCGCCGGCGGCTTCGCCGCGCTCACCGTGACCCTCACCGCTCCCGGCTCCGGCCTGACCATCGACGCCGCGGCGGGAGCGACGCTGCTGCTCCCGGCGCTCGCCGCCGCCGTCGTCGCCGACCTCGAGTCGCTTCCCGCCGCCTTCGGCGTCGGGGTCGCGCTCGGGGTGATCGACCAGGTCGTGCGCTGGAACGTCGACAAGCAGGCCACCGAGACGGTGGTCTTCCTCGCGGTGATCATGGTCGCGCTGCTCGTGCGGCACCGGCGCACCAGCAGGGTCGACGCCGACCTGTCGAGCTGGTCGATCGCCTCGGGGGCGCGTCCCATCGCCGCCGCGCTGCGCGCCCTCCCCGAGGTTCGGATCACCCGCGCCATCGCGGGAGTCGCGGTGATCGCCGCGGCGCTGCTGGTGCCGGTGATCGCCTCGCCGAGCCAGCTCGACCAGGCGAGCATCTGGCTGATCTACGGGCTGGTCGCGGTCTCGCTCGTGGTGCTGACCGGGTGGGGCGGCACCGTGAGCCTGGGGCAGATGGGCATCGTCGGTGTCGGCGCGCTCGTCGCAGGAAACTTCATCAGCCGCTGGAACGTGGACCTGTTCCTCGCGCTCGCCGGCGGCGCGCTCGCCGGCGGCCTGGCGGCACTGCTCCTCGGTCTGCCGGCGCTGCGGGTGCGCGGCCTGTTCCTGGCGGTCACCACCCTCGCCTTCGCGGTCGCGGTCGACTCGTTCTTCCTCAACCCCGCGAACTTCCGCACCCTCATGTTCGACGACTTCGAGCGCCCCGTCCTCTGGCAGCGCTTCGACCTGCGCAGCGAGCGCTCGATGTACCTGCTCTGCCTCGGGGTGCTCGTTCTCACCCTGCTGCTGATCCAGGGGCTGCGCCGCGCCCGAAGCGGGCGCGCGCTCATCGCGGTGCGCGACAACCAGCGTGCGGCGGCGGCGATCGCCGTCCCGACGGTGCGCACCCGCCTCTTCGGGTTCGTCGTCGCCGGGGTCATCGCCGGAGTCGCCGGGGCCCTCCATGCGACGGTGCTGCGGAGCATCGGCTTCCACACGTACGAGACCTCCCTCAGCCTGCTCGTCTTCTCGATGGCGGTGATCGGCGGTCTGGGCTCGCTCGGAGGCGCGCTCAGCGGCGTCGCCCTCGTCGAGCTCTCCGGCTACCTCTTCCCCCGGCTGCAGCTGATCATCACCGGCGTCGGCATGCTCTTCGTGCTGCTCGTCATCCCCGGCGGCATCGCCGAGGCGGCCGAGCGGCTGCGCGACCGCCTCCTCGCACTGCTCGCACGGCGGCACGGCATCGACCTCACCCGCGCGGCGGACGCGTCGACGGCGGAACCCGCCGGCATCACGATCCCCGCCGCCGAGGACGCCGGCGCCCCCGCGGCGCTGCTCCGCTGCCGGGGCGTCGACGCCGGCTACGGCTCGCTCCAGGTGCTCTTCGGCTGCGACCTCGTGGTCGCGGAGGGGGAGATCCTCGCCCTGCTCGGCACCAACGGCGCCGGCAAGTCGACGCTTCTGCGCGCCGTCGCGGGACTGCTCGACACGACCGCCGGACGCATCGAGTTCGACGGCGCCGCGGTGCACGGCGACACCGAACGGCTCGCCGCCCGCGGGCTCGCGCTCATGCCCGGAGGCCGCGGCGTCTTCCCCGGCCTGAGCGTCACCGAGAACCTTCGCCTCGCCTGCTGGCTGACGCGCTCCGACCGCGCCGCCACCGCCGCGGCGACCGAGCGCAACCTCGAGCTCTTCCCCGCCCTGCGCCGGCGGCTCTCCATCCGCGCCGGCGAGCTGAGCGGCGGCGAGCAGCAGATGCTCTCGCTGGCGATGGCGCTCGCCACCAGCCCGCGGATGCTCTGCATCGACGAGCTCTCGCTCGGACTCGCGCCCGCGGTCGTCGGCCAGCTGGTGGAGACGGTGCGCGGCATCCACCGCTCGGGCACGACCGTCGTCGTCGTCGAGCAGTCGGTCGACGTCGCCCTGCAGCTCGCCGACCGCGCTGTGTTCCTGGAGAAGGGGCACGTGCGCTTCAGCGGACCGACCGCCGAGCTCACCCACCGTCCCGACCTGCTCCGCGCCGTCTTCCTCGGCCGCCGTGACGACGGCGTGGCCGCGGCCCACGAGGAGGCGGAGGCGGTCCCGGTGCGCGGCATCCGCCTCGAGTGCCACGGGCTCACGCGCCGCTTCGGCGGCATCGTCGCCGTCGACGGCGTGGACCTCGACGTCGAGCCCGGCGAGGTCGTCGGCCTCATCGGCCACAACGGCGCCGGCAAGACCACGCTCTTCGACGTGGTGACGGGCTTCCTCGACGCCCAGGGCGGACGCGTCGTCCTCGGTGGCCACGACATCACCGACCGTGCCCCCCACCGCCGGGCGATCGCCGGGCTGGGACGCTCCTTCCAGGAGGCGCGGCTCTTCCCCTCGCTCACCGTCGACGAGGCGATCTCGGTCGCCCTCGAGCGTCACCTCGCCAACCGCGACCCGATCGCCGCAGCGCTGCGCCTGCCGGCATCGACGGACGCGGAGGCGTCGGCGTCGGAGCGCGTCGACGAGCTCGTCACCGCCCTCGGCCTGCGCGCCTACCGCGACACTCTGTGCGGAGAGCTCTCGACCGGGACCCGCCGCGTCGTCGAGCTGGCGTGCGTCCTCGCCCAGGATCCGGCGGTGGTGCTCCTCGACGAGCCGTCGGCGGGGATGGCGCAGCGCGAGACCGAGGCGCTCGCCGGACTGCTGCGCACCGTGCGCGAGCAGACCGGGTGCTCGATGCTCGTCATCGAGCACGACATGGCGCTGCTCTCCTCGCTCTGCGACCGGCTCGTCGCCCTCGAGCTCGGCGCGGTGATCGCCCAGGGCACCCCCGACGCGGTGCTCCACGACCCGCGCGTCGTCGCCTCCTACCTCGGAGGCGGGCGCTCGGAGTCCAACGGCGCGGCGTCCAACGGGTCGCGGGAGCTGCGGGGCAGCCCGCGGGTGGGAACGCCGGGCAGCGTCGTCTGAGGCGCGAGCGGGCGTGACCGGTCGATCGTGCTATCCGCGGTACGAGCTGTCGACGATCGGCGTGCGGACGGTGCCGATCCCCTCGACCTCGACCTCGACGACGTCGCCGGGGACGAGGAGGATCGGCGGCTCGCGGACGAAGCCGACGCCGGGCGGCGTGCCGGTGGCGATGAGGTCGCCGGGGCGCAGGGTGATGGTCCGCGACGCGTAGGAGATCAGCTGCGCGGGCGAGAAGATCATGTCCGCGCTGGAGCCGGACTGCATCACCTCGCCGTTGACGCGGGTCTCGAGGTGGAGATCGCCGGCGTCGAGCGAGTCGGCGGTGACGATCACCGACCCCACCGGGCCGCTGCGGTCGCTGTTCTTCCCGAGCGCCCACTGCCGGCTCGTCCGCTGGTGCTCCCGGGCGCTGAGGTCGTTGAAGACGGTGTAGCCGAGCACGCCGGCGGCGACCTCGTCGGGGGTGACGTCGATGAGCGGCGCGCCGACGACGACGGCGAGCTCGACCTCCCAGTCGAGCCCGGGCTCGGTGCGCGGCACCGGCACCGGGGTGCCGTCGGGGACCAGGGTCGCCGCCCAGCGCGCGAAGAGGTTCGGGTGCTCGGGCAGCCGCCCCCCGGTCTCCGCCGCGTGAGACGCGTAGTTGAGGGCGGCGCACACCACCTTCGCCGTCCCCGGGACCGGCGGGATCAGCGTGAGACCGGCGATCCGCCGCGCCGGCTCGCCCGAGCTCGCGGCCCCGCGCCGCAGCCAGCCGGGAACGTCGGCGTAGAAGTCGTGGAGCGACGCCAGCGTGACGACGCCGGCGTCGGTCACCACTCCCATCGTCGGGACGTCGCCCTCGAGGAACGCGAGCAGGCGCATGGATCAGCCCTCCCGCACGATCGCGGTCACGGACCCGCGAGCCCCAGCCCGCCGTCGATCACCACCACCTCGCCGGTCACGTAGTCACTGCGCGCGAGCATGGTGCAGACGGCCGCGACGTCCTCGGACGTGCCGACGCGGCGCAGCGGCGCCATCTGTGCGACCCGCTCGTGGAGCGGAGCCCAGCCCTCACGGTTCGTCCACGGCGTGCTCACCAGGCCGGGGGCGACGGCGTTGACCCTGACCCCTCGCGGGCCGAGGGTGTTGGCGAGGAGGCGGGTGAGGTGGACGAGCGCCGCCTTGGAGACGGCGTACGGGATCGAGCTGCCGACCGGGCGGACCCCGGCGAGCGACGCGACGTTGACGATCGAGCCGCCGTCGCCGGCGGCGAGCGCCCCGACGGCGGCCCGGCTCGTGTACCAGGCACCGAGGAGGTTGACGCGGAGGATCCGCTCCCACACCTCGTCGGTCACCGCGTCGAGGTCGCTGTGGGGGATGCGCTCGGTGACGCCCGCGTTGTTGACGAGGTGGTCGAGCCGTCCCCAGCGCTCGGTCGCCGCGGCGACGAGGGCGCGGGCGGTCGCCTCCTCGCCGACGCTGCCCTGGACGTAGACCGCGTCGGGGAGCGACGCGGCGAGCTCCTCGCCCGCGTCGCGGCTGGAGGAGGAGTTCACCACCAGGCGAGCCCCCTCGGCGGCGAAGGCGTGCGCGGTGGCCAGCCCGATGCCACTGGTCGCGCCCGTGACCACGACGACCCGCCCGCCGAGATCGCTCATCGGGTCGATCGTATCGGCCGGGGGCGGCGCTGCGCTGCCGATCCCTGAGACGCCGACGGGCGCCGGGGAGGTCCCCCGGCGCCCGCCGTGGATCCGGTGCGCGGAACTGACGCCTAGTGCGAACAGTCCCTCCACCAGCGGTCATGGTCGTGGTCCCGCAGCCAGTCGCATTCGGACTCGCCGTTGAACTCGTCGCCGTTGTCGCAGCAGTGATCATTGAAGTGGTCGCAGCAGTGATCACGGTCATGGAAACGATCATGGTCACGGAAGCGATCGTGGTCGCAGCAGTGATTGTCGTTGTGCATGTCGCGACCGCGGTCCCAGTTGCCGCGGTCCCAGTTGCTGCTCCCCTTCGAGCCGCCGTTCGACTGGCTCGAATGCATGCTGCTGCTGTTGTGGTTGCCGCCGCTGCTCCCGCCGCCGCCCTTGGCGGTCGAGGCGTGAGCCGTCACACCGAAGGAGCCCGCGCCCAGGAACGCCGCCACGAGGGCGACGAAAAATCGATTCCGCAGCCTCATTCACCCGCCTCCTCTCAACCTGACCCGCCGTATCCGGCCGCCTCGCCGGTGGTTGACGCTTCGCCTTGGCGAAGCGGTTCGCACAGTATAGACCTCCGGGACTCCGGAGTCTCGGGTCGTGCCGAGACCTGTGCCGTGTCACATTCTCGGGGTCCGCCGATTAAGCGCCTGCCGCAGCCTGGAGAGTTGAACCTTAACGACATGCGAGTCCTGAGTTCGGAAGTGAGACTGCGGGACACCGACTGACGCAATCGTGTCTCTTGACAGCACTGTTGTCAGTCAATCCGGACCTGACTACTGTGTCGTCACAGGCGCGCCGTGTGTTGGCGCACGAGAGGAGAGCCCGACGGCTCGCGATCAGTGGGGTACGCACATGCGGAAGACTCTGGTGCCGATCGGCGTCGCCGGCCTGGCCGCGTCCGCGCTCGCCATCGCCGGCCCCATCACCGCGCACGCGGCCGGGACGACCGGACCGTGCAGCGGCGCGGGGACCGGCAATCCGGTCCAGCACACCGGCTCGGGGCACCACTCGTTCACCGACA
>DATKEY010000169.1:0-5280 GCA_035544475.1 Candidatus Dormiibacterota bacterium
ACCTCGAGGCCCGGCTGAAGATCAGCTCCGTCGGCTCCGAGGTCGCCCGCCAGCTGCTCGAGATGAAGCGTCAGCTCGCCCTCGACGCGCCCTCCGAGCGTCCCCGGCTCGAGGGCGCGGGGATCGTGGTGCGGATCGCCGGCGACGACCAGTACCGCCTGCCCGCGAGCGCGCGCTCGGTCCTCGAGGGCCTCGACGAGGACCTCGCGCGGGCGATCGACAAGGACAACGCCGAGGACTTCGCCCGTCTCACCCGCCGCCTGGTCACGCTCGTCAACGACATGGGCGAGCGGCTTCCACGGGACGACGTCCGGGCGAGCGACCTGATCGTCCCCGCCGCGGACATGACCCTCGACGACGCCAAGAAGCTCCTCGCCGAGGGGGCCTCCGGCGCCTAGCTCAGGGCCCGATCGGCTGCGGTGTTCAGCGCCGCCAGCGCGCTCTCGTCGTCGGTGAAGACGCGGATCTGGAGGCTGTGCTGGGGAAGCCGTGCGACGAGCTCCTCGGTGCGGCTGTGCAGCACCTCTCCGCGCAGCGGATCCCAGATCGCCACCATCCCGTCCTCGGCCATGGGGTTCTGCGGAGCCACGCTGATGCTCGCCACGTCGACCTCGAAGCGGACTCCGCGCTGCGACGGCGGCAGCGCCTCGACGATCCGCTCGCGCAGGTCGGCGAGGTCGGTGTCGGTGCGTGCGGTGATCTCGTAGGCGAGCTGCCAGGGAAGGCGGCGCTCGGTGATCCGCGCCCAGGCGTCGGCGAGTCGCCGCCGGTCACTCCCCGCCGGCTCGCCCTTCCAGCGCTCGACCGCCTCGAGCAGCGACCAGTCGGTGAGCGCGCGGTAGGCGTCGAGGTGGTCGAGCGGGCTGCCGGGGAGGAGGTGCGCCACCGTCTCGGCGAAGATCTCGCGCATCGACAGGTCGATCCGGCGCACGGTGCGGTGGAAGTAGATGCTCGTGTAGAGGTAGAGGCGCGCCTGGAGGAACATCTGCAGCGCCGCGGCGGCGTGGCCGTGGAGCACGACGGTGTCGCCGCTGACGAACGTGTAGTGCACGAGCCGGCGGACATCGACGGCGCCCGCGCTGACCCCGCACATGTACGCGTCGCGGGGGACGTAGTCGAGGTTGTCGACGGTCGCCGGCCCGCAGAGCAGCGGCTTGCAGGCGCGCAGCCACGCCGGGGGACGGTATCCGTCCATCTCCGCGGGTGCCATCACCCACGCGACCCAGCGCGGATCGACGCTCTCGCCGGGCTCGAAGGCGCCGCCCGGAGACGCGCGCACCGAGGCGATGACGTCGCCGAGGCGCTCGGTGACCAGGTGGCGGCCGACGTCCTCGTGGTCGATCCCGTGGCGGGCGAGTACCTCGCGGTCGAAGAAGTGGCCGAACGGACCGTGGCCGACGTCGTGGAGGAGGCCGGCGAGCCGCAGCGTCTCCTCGACGCAGGCGGGGGACGGCGCCTCGGGGAAGGAGGCGCGCAGCGAGGAGTCGATCCGCCGCGCGAAGAGGCTCGCGAGGTGCATCGCGCCGAGCAGGTGGGAGAACCGCGAGTGCTCGGCGGTCGGGAACACCCACCAGGCCGACTGCAGCTGGTGGATGCGCCGCAGCCGCTGCAGCCACCCGGTGTCGAGCAGCTGCTGCTCGCCGGGGGCGCCGTGCGCCGCCTTGGTGATCTCGATGTAGCCGTACAGCGGATCGGCGATGAGGTTGACCTCGCC
Organism: Candidatus Dormiibacterota bacterium; assembly: GCA_035544475.1. GTDB lineage: Bacteria > Chloroflexota > Dormibacteria > Aeolococcales > Aeolococcaceae > CF-96. The sequence goes on from DATKEY010000169.1 coordinate 1,715, forward strand.
GAATCGCGCCGCCGCGTCCATCGCCGAGATGGTAGCGGCGGGGGGCGCCGGGAGTTACCCGGCGACGCCGCCCATGCCGCGCAGCGAGCGCACCATCGCCGCCAGCCCGCTCACGCTGTCGGGGTTCTGCTCGCGCCAGAGCGCGTAGCAGTCGAAGAAGGCGGCGGTGGGATGGGAGAGTCGGCGGAAGGCGTGGAGCCGCTCCTCGTGGAGGGTGCAGTTGAACTGCAGGGCGCGGAGCAGCCGGTCGCCCTGGACGCGGCGCAGACGGCGATCGTCGCGCACCCACAGGACGGCCAGGAGGGCGACGCCCGCGGCGCTGGCGGCGCCCACGGCGACCACCAGGCTGCTCGCCACCGCGACGGTGGCGGCGTGGCTCTGGGAGAGCGCCACGGCGGCGGCGCCGACGGCGGCGACGAGGAAGGCGAGGCCGAGGCGCTGGCGGCGGTTGCGGGCGAGCATGTGACGGTAGGTGCGGTGGTAGCTCTCGCAGAGCCGCTGCAGGTTGGGGGACGCCTCGAGGAGCTCGGGAGCGGTGGGGAGCAGGGTGGTGCTCAGGTCGGGAAGCCGGGGGTCGGCCGCCTGGGCGGGCGCCTCCACGGCGGGACGCACGACGCCATCGGCGGCGAGCAGGGAGGCGCGGAGCGCCTGGTTGGGGGACGTGCTGTTCCGAGGGGGGGTTGCCGGCATACGGCTGTTCTACGCCTCCCGCGGCGGCACAGAGCGCCGGTGAGAGGATCGTCACCATCGCGTCAGCGGGCCGTCTGTCGCTAGCATCGGCTGCGAACGATGAGCCCACCCCCTCCGGTCGCCTGCACCGTGGCGGGGAGCGATCCCTCGGCGGGAGCGGGGATCCAGGCCGACCTCAAGACGTTCGCCGCCTGCGGCGTGTACGGCGCCACCGTGATCACCGCGGTGACCGCCCAGAGCACGCTCGCGGTGGGGGCGGTGCACCCCGTCCCCGCGGCGGTCGTCGCCGAGCAGATCGACGCGGTGGCGACCGACCTCGCCCCGGCGGCGTGGAAGACGGGCATGCTCGGCGGCGCCGAGCTCGTCCATGCGGTCGCGGACGGGCTGCGGCGGCATCGCGCCGCCAACCTCGTCGTCGACCCGGTGATGCGCTCGACCTCCGGACGGCCGCTGCTCTCCGGCGGGGGGGTGGCCGCGCTGCGCTCGGCCCTCCTGCCCCTCGCCACGGTCCTGACCCCGAACCTCGAGGAGGCGGCGGCCCTGCTTCGCCGGCCGGTCGACGACCTCGCCGGCGCCCGCGAGGCGGCCCGGGCGCTCTGCGCCTTCGGGCCACGGCTCGTGGTCGTGACCGGCGGCCATCTCCCCGGCGACCGGGTCGTCGACGCCGTCTTCGACGCCGGGGCGGGGGTCGGGCTCGAGCTCGACCATCCCCGGGTGCCGGGACCGGGCACCCACGGCACCGGGTGCACCCTGAGCGCGGCGATCGCCGCCTTCCTCGCCCGCGGGACGTCGCCGCTCGACGCGGTCGCCAGCGCCCGCGCCTACCTCCAGGAGGCGCTGCTCCGGGCGCCGGGGCTGGGGCGCGGCCACGGCCCGCTCGGCCACCTCGCGGTCGACCCGGCGCCGGTGGTCCGTGCCCCTCTCGAGGCGGGCTGAGGATGCGACTTCCGCGGCTGCGCGGTCGCCAGGGGGACGCCGCCCGGCGGCTCGACCTCGCCGCGCTCGCACTCGAGGACGGCGACCCGCGCAAGGCCCTCGACCTCGCCGGGTCGGCGCTGCGCGACGCCCGCCGTGGCGGCGCGGAGGCCGACGTCGTCGAGGCGCTTCTGCTCCGCACCGAGTCGCTCTTCGAGCTCGAGCGCTTCGGCGAGGCGCGGAAGGAGGCGGCGCGCGCCTGCGAGGCCGACCCCGAGAACCCCGGGGCGTGGTTCGAGCGCGCCGAGGCCGCCTACCGCTGCGCCGAGTTCGAGGAGGCGCTGACCGCGGTGGGGACGGCGGTCGACCTCGACCCCGAGGATCCCGAGGGCTGGCACCTCCTCGGCCGCGTCGCGCTCTGGATGGACGACCCCGACACCGCCGACCGTGCCTTCCGCCGCGCCGCGACGCTCGACGCCGAGGAGTACGTGGTGCCGGTCCGGATCGCCTCCGGGGAGTTCGACCGCACCGCCGCACAGGTCTGGGCGACGATCCCCGCCGCCTTCCAGGCGAGGCTCGCCAATGCGCTCGTCGTGGTCGAGCCGCTGCCCGACCCCGACGACGTCGCCCGGGGGTTCGACCCGGACACCCTCGGCATCTACGAGGGCGGCACCGCGCTCGCCGACGACTGGCCCGAGCGGATCGTGCTCTTCCAGCGCAACCACGAGAACGTCTGCGGCAGCCTCGGGGCGCTGCGCGAGGAGATCCGGCGCACGGTGCTCCACGAGGTCGGCCACCACTTCGGGATGGACGAGCACGAGCTCCCGTACTGAAGCCCCTACCATGAGGCTTCATGCGGGTCCCCTACGAGGTGCGGTACCGGCGAGGCGTCCACCTTCCCGTCCTCGACCTCTGGATCGACGCCCGCAACGGCCGTGACCTGGCGGTGGTGAGCCACGCCCACGGCGACCACATCGCGCGCCACCGCCGGGCGCTCTGCACCGAGGCGACCCGACGGGTGCTCGCGCTGCGCACCGGCATCGGCCGCCGAGGGCGGCGCGCCATCACCGAGGAGGCGCCGGGTCCGGGACTCGCCTACGGCGAGGAGCTCGAGCTCCGCGACGCGGTGCTGTCGCTCCATCCCGCCGGCCACGTGCTCGGGTCCAGCCAGGTGCTGGTGCGCCATCGCGGGGTTCGGGTGCTCTACAGCGGCGACATCAAGCTGCGCGACGGCAGGACCGCCGAGCCGCTCGAGCACGTGGAGTGCGACGTTCTCGTCGTCGAGGCGACCTTCGGGCGTCCCGAGTACCGCTTTCCGCCGACCGACCAGGTCGCCCGCGCGATCTGCGACTTCTGCCTCGACAGCGTCGCCGCCGGGGTCACGCCGGTGCTCTATGCGTACTCGCTGGGAAAGGGGCAGGAGGTGCTCTCCCACCTCGCCGGCGCCGGCCTGCCGGTGGTGCTCTGCGGATCGCTCCACACCGTCACCGAGATCTACCGCGCGATGGGCGTGGCCCTTCCCGACGCCGAGCGCGGCGGTGACACCCTCCCCCGGAACGCCGTCGTCATCTGCCCGCCGCACCTGCGCGGGAAGCCGTGGGTGAGGCGGATCACGCCGCGGCGCACCGCGTACATCAGCGGCTGGGCGGTCGAGCGCGGCGCGGCGTGCCGGCTCGGTTGCGACGCCGCCTTCGCGCTCAGCGACCACGCCGACTTCGACGAGCTCCTCCGCTACGTCGAGCGCAGCGCCGCGCAGCAGGTGTACACGCTCTTCGGCTTCGCCGAGGACCTGGCCCGCCAGCTGCGCCGTCGCGGAGTCGCCGCCGAGCCGCTGGCCGCGACCCGCCAGCTCGAGCTCGCGCTGGCCTGATGCAGCGGTTCGCCGCCTGCGCGGACGCGATCGCCGCGACCTCCTCGAAGCTCGAGAAGGTGCGCATCCTCGGCGAGTATCTCGCGTCGCT
>DATKEY010000170.1:0-14934 GCA_035544475.1 Candidatus Dormiibacterota bacterium
CGGTGCGGTACGCGGGGTTGATGTTCACCAGGACGGCGCCGATCCGCGCGGTCGCGTACTGGACGACGACCCACTCGTACCGGTTGGGCGACCAGATCCCGACCCGGTCGCCGCGCTCGACGCCGCGGGCCATCAGCCCTCGGGCCGCCTGCCCGACCTGCTCCCACAGCTCGCCATACGTGGCCCGGTAGCCCTGCTGCCGCACCACGAGCGCCTCGCGGTCGGAGAACCGCTCCACGGTGCGCCGGAGGTTCTCGCCGATGGTGGTCCCGAGCAGCGGGACGGGGGACGCTCCATGGACGTACGACGGCGCTGCTGCCATGTGCCACAACCTCCTCGCCTGTGATCCCCCCTATCGTCTCAGGTGTGAGCACGCTGACGGACAGGACAGCTCTGGTCACCGGTGCGGCGCGGGGCCAGGGCCGGGCGCACGCCGTCGCCCTCGCGCGCGCGGGCGCCAACGTGGCGGTCTGCGACGTCGCCCACGGGCTGCCGACGATCCCCTATGCGCTCGGCACCCCCGACGAGCTCGCCGAGACCGTCCGGCTCGTCGAGGCGGAGGGGCGGCGGTGCGTGACCGCGGTCGTCGACGTCCGCGACGGCGCCGCGCTCGAGGAGCTCGTCGAGCAGGTGGTCGCCGAGCTCGGCCGGCTCGACATCCTCGTCGCCAACGCAGGGGTCATCAGCTACGGCCCCGCCTGGGAGCTGAGCGAGGAGCAGTGGGACGAGGTGCTCGGCGTCAACCTCACCGGGGTGTGGAAGAGCTGCCGGGCGGCGGTGCCGGCGATGCTCGCCCGCGGCGAGGGCGGCGCCATCGTCATCACCGCGTCGACGGCCTCGGTGAAGGGGCTGGCGGGGATGTCGCACTACGCCGCCGCGAAGCACGGCTGCGTGGGCCTGGCGCGCTCGCTCGCCCTCGAGCTCGCCCCCCACCGGATCCGGGTGAACTGCGTCGCCCCCGGCGGCGTACGCACGCCCATGGGCACGAACACCGCGATGCAGGAGCTGCTCGACAAGGACCCGGCGCTCGCGGCGAGCCTGACCGCCGCCCTCCCCGTCGACCTGGTCGAGCCCGAGGACGTCAGCGCGGCGGTCGTCTGGCTGTGCTCGGAGGCGGCGCGGCAGGTGACGGGGACGGTGCTCCCCCTCGACGCGGGGACGCTGCTGCGTTAGGGGTTGCGGAGCATCTGCGGCAGGCGGGCCCCCAGCCAGGGTCGCCGCCCCCACAGTGCCAGGCGGCCGCTGAGGACCCCGGGCCACTCGCTCGTGCGCGACCAGATCAGCAGGAAGAGGGTCGCCGGCTCCGCCGAGAGGTGACAGTCGACCCGCCGGCTCGACGGCGGCTCGATCCGCATCGCGCCGTCGTCGAGGATGAGGAAGACGCGACCGGTCCGCCGCACCCGGATGTCGAAGCAGGCCCGCACGCCGGCGGCCTGCTCCTGGTCGACCGGGAAGCGAGGGTCGACCGCGGTCAGCGCGCGGAAGGCGAAGCCCATGATCGCCATCCCCGCGTGCGCAGGGTCGATCCGCCAGGCCCGGCCCTCCGCGTGGGCGATGTCGTGGCCGTGCACCAGCGACTCGTTGAGGAGGTGGCAGGAGAAGGCGGAGCCGGGCAGGGACGTGCCCCGGACGAGCCAGGGGCGGGGCTCGTCGCTGCTCGGGGTGGCGAGGTACGCGGAGGCCGCGGCCTCGATCCGCCCCGCGATCGCGTCGAGGTCCCGGCCGGGCTCGTCGCGGACCATCGTGGTGGTGAGGGCGGCGAGCTCGGCGGCTGCACCGAGCGGCGACTCGATCTCCCCGGCGGCGAGGGCGGGCAGCTTCTCCCACGCCTGGGCGAGGTGGAGGGCGACGTCGCCGGCGTTCCACTCCCCCACCGCGTGCGCGCCGGGGTCGCCGATCGAGCGGATGAGCGCCGTCAGCCGGGGGACGACCGAGGCGAGCGCGACGCGCGCCGCGGCAGGGTCGACGCTGGTCGCCCCGGTCATGGCGCTCCTCCCCGACGGTCCCTCTCGAACGCGGTTATCACGTAAATATAACGGCGTTACAACCGGAGTGCAACAGCGGCGCGAGGGCTGCTATAACGCGTCCATGCCGGCTCGCAGGAGCGCTCCCGACGAGCTCCGCACCCGGCTCCTCGACGTGGCGCTGCGCATGCTGGAGGAGAGCGGTCCGGAGGCGCTGCGCGCACGCCAGCTCACCGCCGAGGCCGGCACCTCGACCCAGGCGGTGTACACGCTCTTCGGCGGGATGGCCGGCCTCTTCCGGGAGATCGTCCGCGAGGGGTTCGTCCGCTTCGACCGGCACGTCGCCGGAGTGCCCCGGACCGACGACCCGGTGACCGACTGCTTCGCCCAGGGGATGGCCTACCGGGACTGGGCGCTTCGCCACCCGCAGCTCTACCGGCTGATGTTCGGGCTCACCGGCGGAACCGACCGGGTGCACGCGGAGTGGGACCTGACCGGTGCGGGCATGCGGTCGAGCATCCCCGAGGCGCAGGCGGCCTTCGACCACCTGGTCCGGGCGGTCGATCGGATGCGGGAGGCGGGGCGGATCCGCGACATCGACCCCGCCGCCGCGGCGGGTCAGATCTGGAGCGCGATGCACGGGTACGTCCTGCTCGAGATCGCCGGGTACTTCGGCCGGGAGAGCCAGGGCCTGACCCGGGTGATGGCCCCCCTCGCCCTCAACGTGATGGTCGGGCTCGGGGACGAGCGGGCCGCCGCCGAGCGGTCCGGGCTGCGGGTGATCGCGGCGCTCTCCGCGCGCGGCGACTGGCCGGCGCCGCCCGAGACCCGCGGGCGCGGATAATCACTCCGTCAGCGAAGAGGAGGGAGCGGGCGTGGCCCCAGAGCTCGTCGCCATCATCAAGCACGACTGTCCGGTGTGCGTCGAGCTGCTCCCCGCCCTCGACGCCGCCGCGATCGGCGGGGCGCCGCTGCGGATCGTCTCCCAGTCGGGCGGCGACGACACCGCCGCGCTCTGGGAGCGGCTGGGGCTCAGTGCCCCGGTCGAGATCGACGAGGAGCTCGCGCTCAGCGTGCGCTACGACCCGGACGCCGTCCCCACCGTCCTCCTCCTCGACGGCGGCGAGGAGCGCGGGCGGGTGGAAGGCCTGGCCCGCGACCGGCTCGCCGACCTCGCCTCGGCGGCGGGGGTGGCGCTCCGGCTCGAGGGCCTTCCCGCCCACCGGCCGGGGTGCGCGAGCCGCACCCGCGACCCGCTGATCGCGGCGACGCTCGCGGTGCGGGCGGCCCGGTCGGACGGGCGGCTGCGGTCGCGCAGCCTGCGGCTGGGCGCCCACGAGGACCCCCACGAGGCACTGGACGAGCGTGGCCTCACCGACGGCCTGCCCGTCGTCCCGCCGACGCCGGAGCGGGTGGTCGCGATGCTCGAGGGCACCCGCCGCCATCCCCAGGACGTCGTCGGCGTCGTCCCCCCGTACGGCGGCACGGCGACCGTCGAGAAGGTCGCGATCAACGCGGTGATGGCGGGCTGCCGGCCCGAGCACCTCCCGCTCGCCCTCGCCGCGGTCGAGGCGGCGTGCGAGGAGCGGTTCACGATGCACGGGCTCCTCGCGACGACGATGCCGGTCGGGCCGCTCATCGTCGCCAGCGGACCGCTCACCGAGCGGGTGGGAATGAACGCCCGCGGCAACTGCCTCGGGCAGGGGAACCGGGCCAACCTCTCCATCGGCCGGACCCTCCAGCTCGTGGTCCGGAACATCGGCGGCGGCCGGCCGCAGCTCGAGGACCGGGCCGCCCACGGCAACCCCGGGAAGGTCTCGAGCTGCTTCGCCGAGCTCCTCGACGGCTCGCCCTGGGAGCCGCTCTCCGCCGACCGCGGCTTCCGCGCCGACGAGACGACGGTCACCCTCTGGGCCGCCGAGGCGCCCCGGGTCATCGTCGATCAGATCGCCCGCGACGCCGAGTCGCTGTGCGCGAGCTTCGCCCTCGCGCTGCAGTCGATCGCCCATCCCAAGCTGCCGATCCTCTTCGACGCGGTGCTCGTCGTCGGCCCCGAGCACGGGCGGATCCTGCGCGAGGCGGGCTGGGACCGGGCGCAGACCCGCGCCGAGCTGATGCGCCTCACCACCCGGCGGATCGGCGACATGCTCCGCGGCGCCGGCGGCTCGGCCGAGGGCCTCGACCCCGAGCTCTTCGGCGGCAACCCCGACGGCACCGTCCCGAAGTTCGTCGGGCCCGACCGCATCGGCCTCGTCCACGCCGGCGGCGACGCCGGCCTCTTCAGCATGGTGTACGGCACCTGGGTGTCGGGCGACATCGGCTCGACCCCGGTCACGAGGAGCGTGGAGCCATGGATGTAGCCAGCGGCGGCCTCGAGCTGCTCGACCCGACCGCCGAGCGCGAGAGCGGCGATCGCCCGCTCGCGTCGCCGATCGACGGCGCCGACGGGCTGCGGATCGCCCTGCTCGACATCCGCAAGCCGCGGGGCAACGTGTTCCTCGACGAGCTCGAGCGCATCCTCACCTCGCGCGGGTTCGCCGTCGAGCGCGCCGCGAAGCCGACCTTCACGCGCCCGGCGCCGCACGATCTGCGCCGGGAGATCGCGGAACGCTGCGACGCGCTCGTCGAAGCCCTCGCCGATTGAGGCTCGTGCGTGTCGTGCGGTCTGCACGACGTGATCTCCTTCGAGGGCCTCGGCCGTCCCGCCGTCCTCGTCGCCTCGAGCGTCTTCCGTGACGTCGCCGCCGCCGAGTCCGTGAACCTCGGCCAGGCGGCGATCCGCCGCGTCTTCGTCCCCCACCCGGTGCAGGACCGCACCGACGACGAGATGCGCGAGATGGCGGTCGCCGTCGCCGACGAGGTGCTCGCCGCGCTGCGCTCCTAGCTCACCACCACCGCCATGTTCCCGAAGCTCGAGAAGAAGCCGATGAACCGGGCGATGGAGAAGGTGCGGAACACGCCCTCGGCGACGTCGAGGAGGGTGATGGTCCCGGCCACGGCGTCCACCCCGACGACGGTGACCGCGTGCTCGCCGATGGCGTACGGGATCACCGCGCCGTCCCAGGCCGTCCAGGTGTGCATCGCCACCGGCTGGAAGGTGGTGTCGACCCAGATCACCGCCGGGTGCCCCTTCGCCACCTCGTCGAGGACCGCCCACGGGTCCCAGCCCGTGGCCCCGACCGCCGGCCGGCCGGCGGCGCGGGCGGCGGCCGCGATCGGCGCCTGGTAGACGCCGTACCCGGTGTCGTGGGGCTCGGAGCCGTCGACGTCGCCGACGAAGCTCAGGTTGGGATCGCCCCAGCGGAGGATCGTGCCCCGCCCGTCGGTCACCGGCTGCCGGGGATCGGCACCGATCCGGGCGAGAACCCAGTCCTGGGTGACGGTGACGCCGCGGGCGGCGAGGGCGGCGGTGAGCGCCGCCGCCTCGCAGTCGAGGGCGTGGCTCTGCTGCACCGCCGGCGCCCACATCAGGTAGCGGTCGGCCTGAGTCCGGTAGGCGATCGCCGCCGCGAGGCTCACCGGCTGCGCCGCCGGGCTGGGATCGGTGGGCTGGAGGAGGACGGTGTCACGGAGGATGTCCCAGCCGCCCCAGTCGCCGTACCCCTGCCAGCTCGGCGCGAGCGAGGCGGGGGCGCTCACCGCGCCGAAGCGCCGCACCACGTAGGGGGTGCCCGCGGCGAGGTGGAGCTTGAGGGCGAGGTCGCGGCCGGGGAGGTAGTCGGCCGGGGAGCTCAGCGGCGGGGCGGCGCCGAAGGAATGGATCCCGCCCCACCCGTCGAGGATCCAGCCGCCGTCGGGCCGGCCGGAGGCGTCGAGGTGGATCTCGAGCCCGCGAGCGATGTCCCACCCCGGCCAGTAGGGTCCGGAGAGGACGGGGGCGCCGCCGAAGGGGTGGACGCCGCCGTAGCCGTCGAGCACATAGCCCTGGCGGCCGTCGGGGAGACCGTTGGCGTCGCGCGAGGTGACGACGAGGGCGCGCGCGATGTCCCACCCCCGCCAGTACGCCGGGGCGTTGATCGCCGGGGCCGCGCCGAAGGCGTGGATGCCGCCGAAGCCGTCGAGCACCCAGCCCCCGGAGCCGTCGTCGCGGAGCACGAGCGAGCGGGCGATGTCCCATCCCGACCAGTACGGGGCGCCCGCGGTGTTGAGGGAGAGCCCGCCGAAGGGATGGACGCCGCCGTAGCCGTCGAGGGTCGCGCCGCCGTGGGCGCGGCTCGCCCACGCGAGCGCCGCGGACGCGGCCGCGCTCACCGGCTGGGTTGTCACGGTCGGGTCGGCGGCGCCGAGGAGGACGACGTCGCGGAGGATGTCCCAGGAGCCCCAGTCGGCGTAGCCGTTCCAGTAGGGGGCGAGGCCGACCCCGAGGGCGCTGATCTGACCCCACTTCGGGACCGCGTAGAGGACGCCGGCGTCCTCGTGCAGCGCCTGCCAGACCGGGGCCGAGGGCGAGGGCGAGCCCACCACCGGGGGAGCGGCGCCGAAGGCGTGGATGCTGCCGTCGACGTCGAGCACCCAGCCGCCGTCGGGGACGCCGAGGGCGGAGCGGTGGAGCTCGAGGCCGCGGGCGACGTCGCGACCCGGGGTGGCGGGCGGGGAGCCGATGTCCGGCGCGCCACCCCAGGGGTGGAGACCGCCGTGGCCGTCGAGGACGTAGCCCTGGCGGCCGTCGGCGAGCCCGGTGGCGTCGGTCGACGAGACCGCGAGCGCCCGGGCGATGTCCTGGCCCTGCCAGTAGACCGGAGAGGTCACCGCGGCGGCGGCGCCGAAGGCGTGGATGCCTCCCCACCCGTCGAGCTCCCAACCGCCGCTGCCGTCGGCGCGGAGCACGAGCGAGCGGGCGATGTCCCACCCCGACCAGTACGGCGCGCCCGCGGAGTTGAGGGCCAGGCCACCGAAGGGGTGGAGCCCGCCGTAGCCGTCGAGCACCGCCCCGCCGTTCGCAGGGGCGGCGGTCGCAGGGGTGGCCGGGATGGCGGCGAGGGCGGCGGAGGGGCGGAGGGCGGACACCGCGGCCAGCGCCGTCGCGATCGCGAGCAGGCACCGGGCCCGGCGCCCCGCGGGGGGACGGGTGCGCATGACCGGCAGTCTCGATCGCGGCCACGCCCGTGGCCGCCTCCGTGACCGCCTGGCGACAGGTCTGTGTCAGCCCACGACCACGTGGGCACGCCCATGGCAATGCCGTCGGCATGCATACGCAGCGCCCTCGCAGCCTCGCCGCGGGCTATCTTCCAGCGGTGATCCTCAGTGTCCGCGCCCACCCCGGCGCCGCTCGTGAGCGGCTGGAGTGGGACGGCGAGCTCCTGCACGCGTGGGTGACCGCACCGGCGGTCGACGGCCGCGCCAACCGCGCGGTCGTGCTCGCGGTGGCGCGCTGGATCGGGGTCGCGCCGGCGCGGGTCCGTGTCCTCTCGGGGGCCAGGGGGCGGAGCAAGCTGCTCGAGGTCGACGGCGACCCCGACCTGCCGCCGCCGTCGACGGGGGCCTACCAGACCCGGTAGGGCAGGAACTTCCCGTGCATGGTGACCTTCACCCGGTCGCCCTTCGGGTCGGGGACGCGGTCGACCTCCATCTCGAAGTCGATCGCCGACATGATCCCGTCGCCGAACTCCTCGTGGATGAGCTCCTTGATCGTGGTCCCGTACACCTGGAGGATCTCGTAGAAGCGGTACATGAGCGGGTCGGTCGGGATCATGTCGGCGAGGCACCCCTTCGACGGCGAGGTGCGCAGCGCCGCCACCACCTCCTCGTCGAGGCCGAGCGCCGCGCCGACCTTCTCGGCGACCTCGGCGGGCATCCCCTGCTGCCCGAGCAGCGCCGACGTCGTCCACACCCTGCTCTTCCCCGCCACCTCGGCGAGCTGCGCCCAGCTGATCCCACGCTGCTGCCGGGCGTCGCCGGCGATGACGACGGCCTCCTCGCGGTCCATCCGAGTCCCTCCTCGATGCCTGTCCGTGGCGACGGCGATGGTACGGAGGTGGACCGCGCTGCGCCCTTGAGCGCGACGCCGCAATCCGGCTGCAATCCGTTTGGCGCATGCTCCGGTCGTGAGCACTCTCGACGGGCTCCTCGCCCGGGCGACGTCACGGGAGACGGTGCGCACCGGCGACGCGAAGAGCGGCTCGGTGTTCGAGCGGGTGGTGATCGACGGCGAGGGTCACTTCCTGAAGCGGCTGAGCCCGGGGACGGACTGGGTGATGCGCGTCACCGGCGACCACGTCCACCGGCCGTACCTCGTCTGGCGGGCGGGGATCATGGACCGGGCGCCCGCGTGCATCGACCACACGGTGGTCGCCATGGAGGTCGAGGGCGACGGGGACGGCGCGGTGCTCACGGTGCTCATGCGCGACGTCGCGGACGCCCTCGTCGCCGAGGGCGACACGCCGGTGAGCGTGGACCAGCACCGCGGGTTCGTCGAGAGCCTGGCCGAGCTCAGCGCCGCCTTCTGGGGGTTCGAGGACCCGGTCGGCGGGCTCAGCACGATGGACGAGCGGGTGCGCTATTTCGCCCCCGACAACATCGCCCCCGAGCTCGCGGTCGACGAGGTGCCCGGCCCGATCGCCGCCGCGGACCGCGGCTGGGGGCTCCTCGCCTCGAGGTCCCCCGAGCTGCTCGCGGTCGCGGCGGCGGTCCACGCCCGGCCCGAGCTCGTCACCGCGCCGCTCGCCCGCCTTCCGGTGACGTTCCTCCACGGCGACTGGAAGATGGGCAACCTCGGCACCCACGCCGACGGTCGCACCATCCTGCTCGACTGGGCGTATCCCGGCTCGGGCCCGGCGTGCTGGGACCTCTGGTGGTACATCGCCCTCAACCGGGCCCGGCTCCCGGAGTCGAAGGAGGCCACGGTGGACCGCTTCCGCGCCGCCCTCGAAAGCCGTGGCGTCGCCACCGCCGCGTGGTGGGAGGCGCAGCTCGACCTCTGCTGCATCGGGATGATGGCGGCGTTCGGGTGGGAGAAGGCGCTCGGCGGCGACGCCGAGCTGCGCTGGTGGGAGGATCGGGTCGTGGAGGCGGTGCGGCGGCAGCGGCTGTCCCTCCCCGGAGCGCCGCGATGACCACCGTCGACCACTACCGGGGCGCGGGTCGGCGCTGGGCGACCGGGGCGACCCTCGTCTACGCGCCGATCGCCGCCGAGATGGTCGACATGAGCCCGCATCCCCTCGCCGGCCGGCTCGTGCTCGACGCCGGGACCGGCACCGGCGTCGCCGCCGAGACCCTGCTCGCGCACGGCGCCCGCGTCGTCGCCACCGATCTGTCCCTCGACATGCTGTCCTGGGACGCCCGCAACCGGCCGCCATGCGCGGTCGCCGATGTCCGGGCCCTGCCGCTGGACGACGGCTGCGTCGACGACGCGGTCGCGGCCTTCGTGCTCAACCACCTCGTCGACCCCCAGAGCGGGTTCGCCGAGCTGGTCCGGGTCACCCGTCCCGGCGGCGCGATCCTCGTCACCGTGTACAGCGTCGCCAGCCGCAGCGCGGCGCGCGACCGGCTCGACGAGGTCGCGGCGGAGGCGGGCTGGAAGGTCCCCGACTGGTACGCCCACGTGAAGGCGAACGCGGTGCCGCTGCTCGGGAACGCCGGCGCGATGGAGGCTGCGGCGGCCGCCGCGGGTCTGCGCGACATCCGGGTGGAGGAGCGGCCGGTCGACGTCGGCATCACCGAGCCCGAGCAGCTCGCCGCCTACCGGTTCGGGCAGGCGAACTACACCGACTGGCTCGACGAGATCGGCCCCGAGCGCGCCGGGCGGCTGCACCGGGAGGCGGCGGACGCCATCCGGCCGGTCATGGAGCCCTACCGGCCGATCGTGGTCTTCCTCGCCGCCGTCACTCCTCCTCGTCGCGAACCCAGGTCGCGATGATCACGTCGGGCGCGGCGTCGGGATCGAGGCGCTGCCAGCCGCTCATCTTCCACCCGTCGGCGAGCATCCGGCGGGCGTCCCGCTCGTAGTCGGACTGGGATCGGTACCGGGACACGAGCAGGTGCGGCCTGTCCGCACGGGATCGCTGCCGCAGGCCGAGCCGGAATCCCATGGTTCGCTCCCAACCCCCCGAGATCACCCCCTGGGAAGAATATCCCCCGCGGACCTACGATGGGGGGACGACGACAAACTGTTCAGCGAGGTTCGACCGCCATGACGGAGGTCGCCGCCGGCCGGCGCAACGAGCACGTGATCCTCGAGCTCGAGGGCTCGGTCGCCGTCGTCACGATGAACCGCCCCGAGCGGCGCAACGCGCTCTCGCTCGCGCACATGACCGAGCTCATCGACGTCCTCCGGGAGATCGGCGCCCGCCGCGACACCGGCGCCGTCGTCCTCCGCGGCGCCGGGCCGGCGTTCTGCTCCGGCCACGACCTCGGGGAGATGATCGACCGCGAGCTCGACGACTTCCGGCGTCTCTTCGAGGTCTGCGCCGACCTGATGGAGACGATCCAGGGGATCCCCCAGCCGGTGATCGCCGAGGTCCACGGCATCGCCACCGCCGCAGGCTGCCAGCTCGTCGCGACCTGCGACCTCGCGATCGCTGCCGAGACCGCCCGCTTCGCCACCCCGGGGGTGCGCATCGGCCTGTTCTGCTCGACCCCGATGGTCGCGCTCAGCCGCGCGGTCGGGCGCAAGAAGGCGCTCGAGATGCTCCTCACCGGCGAGCCGGTCGACGCCGGCGAGGCGCTGCGCAGCGGCCTGGTGAACAGGGTCGTGCCCGCCGACCGGCTCCGCGCCGAGACCATGGAGCTCGCCGAGCAGGTCGCCGCCGCCAGCCACCACGTCGTCGGGCTCGGCAAGCACGCCTTCTACCAGCAGATCGACATGACCCAGGACGCCGCGTACGAGTACACCAGCGAGGTGATGTCCCAGAACGCCGCCGACGCCGACGGGCAGGAGGGCATGTGCGCCTTCCTCGAGAAGCGCAGGCCGGTGTGGCGGGAGCGCTGACGGGCCGTTCCGCCGTCTTGCCTCTCGCCGGATTTCCGGTTCTGTGATATCAACCTCGCCGTCGTCCGCCGGCGGGGGGGGTCTGAGGGAGAGGCTCCATGCGGCGAGATGTGGTGCGTGCCGTCGGCGCGCTCGCGGTCACCATCGCGGCGGTGCTGCCCGCGACGGTGGGGGCATCGGGCTCTCAGGTCGAGATCCGGGCCGGCAGCGCGGCGTGTGGTGCCGCCGCGTACTGCATCAGCCCCGCGGTGCTCACCGTGCCGGCCGGGACGACCGTGCTCTGGCACAACCTCACCGCCGCCCCCCTGGCCATGAGCCGCTGCAGCGTGGCGACCTGCCCCGGCATCGGACCGGGGACCGGCCCCGACGCCGGCCCGCCGAGCCCGTCGCTCGGCGCCGGGTCGGAGTCCGGGCTGACCTTCCTGCGGCCCGGGACGTACAACTACTCCTTCGTCGCCGGCGGCATCGCGGTGCTCAGCGGCAGCGTCGTCGTCACCGCCACCGGGGCGCGGGCGTCGCGCGCCGTCGCGGCCGCGCCCGCCCCCGCCGCGGTGACCGGCACGGCGCCGGCGCCGCTGGTCTCCGCACTCGCCCCGCCCGTCCCCGCGGCCGCGGTCGGCGCCCCGGCGGCGCAGGGGGTGGCGACCCCGAAGACCGGCGCAGAGCCTCCGTGGGCGCTCGGCGCGATCCTCGCCGTCGCGGGCGCCGGGCTGCTCGCCGTCTCCCGCCGGCGCCGCGCCTCCTGAGGCTGAACCGGCCGCCGAAAGGCGGCCCGCGTATCATCTCGCCGATGGGTCCGACCCGCGCCCGGGCGCTCCATGTGCTCGCCCTCGCCTCCCTTCTCGGCAGCCTGCTCGCCGCCTGCGGTCAGCCCGAGACGGCCTCGACCTCGCCGGCACCCCAGGCGGGCGGGGGTGCCATCAAGCTCCAGGTCCAGCCGACGATCACCGAGCTGCTCACCGGCACCGACCGCATGGGCCTCGCGCTGTTCGACGACTCCGGGAGGCCGGTGACCGGGGCCCAGGTCACGATGGAGGTGCAGGGCCTCGGCGGGGTCGACGAGCACCGTCCGCTCAAGGACATCGGCCCCGAGTACGGCGGAATCCCCGTCTACACCGGGACGGCGTCGTTCCCCACCGTCGGCGTCTACAAGCTGCTCGTCAGCGCCAGCCTCCCGGGAGGGCGCACCGGCGACGGCACGATCTCGGTCCGGGTGAGCGCCACCGGGCCCGGGCTGCCGATCGGCGCCCGGGTGCCCGCGGTGAAGCAGCCGATCGTCGGCGCCGGGGTGACCGTCGGCATGGTCGACAGTGGCAATCCCCCGGACTCCTGGCACGACGCGACCGTCGCCGACGGCCTCGCCCAGCACCGGCCGATGGTCCTGTACTTCGGCGAGCCCGGCTTCTGCAAGTCGCGCACCTGCGGTCCCACGGTCCAGATCCTCCAGCAGTTCGCGAAGACGTACGGGAACCGGTTGCTCATCGAGCACATCGAGGACCACTTCCCCGCCGGTCCTGACGAGACCGCCAAGGACGACCCGGGGTTCACGGCGTTCGGGCTCGCCACCGACCCCTGGGTCTACTTCGTCAACGCCGAGGGCATCGTCGCCGACCGCTTCGAGGGCCCGGTGACGGTGTCGGACCTCTCGACCGCCGCCGACGGGACCCTCGCCGGCCACGTCCCCGCCGTCCAGATCTCCCTCACCGGCTGAGCCGTCTGTAACCTGGCCCGTATGGGTGGACGTGACCGAGCCTACCCCGCGGCCGCTCCGCCTCGACGTCGTTGACGGGATGGCGCCGCCCGACTGGGAGGCGGTGTACCGGGACAACATCGCGAGCATCTACCGGTTGATGTACTCGAAGGTGGGCAACCAGCCCGACGCCGAGGACCTGACCTCCCAGGTCTTCCTCGGCGCGCTGCCGCACCTGCGCCCCGGCTCCTCGGGGGGTGAGGTGCACCGCTACCTCCTCGCGACCGCGCGCACGGTGCTCGCCGACCACTGGCGCCGCCACCTCGGCGTCCAGGTGACGACCCTCGACGAGGAGGTCGCCGCCGCGGACGGCGGCGAGCCTCCGGCCACTGACGACAGCGCCTCGCGGCGGGTCCGCAAGGTGCGGCGGGTGCTCGGAGCCCTGCCCGCGAACTACCGCACCATCCTCGAGCTGCGCTTCCTCAGCGGCTGCTCGGTGCGCGAGGCCGCCGCACGCATGGGCATCAGCGTGGGCAATGCCAAGGTCGTGCAGTACCGCGCGCTCCGGCGCGCCGCGGAGCTCGGCCAGGAGTTCGCGCCGTGAGCCGCCGCGTCCGCCGGGTCGGCCGCTACGTCGACGCCCTGCTCCGTGACCGCCGGCCGCCGCGCGCCGCCCAGGATCCGGACGACCTCGACGCCCTCGCCGCCGCCATCGATCTCGCCTCGGACCGGCCGCAGGCGGGGATGCCGGACCCGCGCTTCGTCGAGCGGCTCGAGGCGCGGCTGCGGGAGCACGCCGGAGGCGACGTGCGCATCGACCGCCGGGTGACCCGCCGCGGGCTGCTCCAGGTGGGCGGCCTCGCCGCCGCGGCGGCCGCAGCCGGGGTGGTCGTCGACCGCGCCGTCGAGCACGGCGGCACGACCTCGGCCCCCGACACGCTCGCCGTCGACGCCGGCAGCTGGCATTTCGTGGTCGCCGCGGAGGAGCTGCCGGTGGGCAGGGCGATGCGCTTCTCCACCGGGAAGGTCGAGGGTGTGGTCGTCAACCGGGGCGGTGGCGACTTCCTCGCCATGAGCGCCGTGTGCACCCATCTGGGCTGCATCCTGCAGCTGAATGCGGACGCGGGCCGCCTCGACTGCCCCTGCCACAACGCCGCCTTCGGCCTCGGCGGCGACGTGCTCCACCACGCGCAGACCGCCGCCCTGCGGCCCCTGCCCCGTATCCCCGCCCGGGTCCGGGACGGCCGGGTCGAGGTCAACGTGGTCTGACCCGTCACCGGGCCGGTGGGTGCCGAGCCCGGCCCGTCGGGGTATGGTGGCGACGGTGGCAGTGAACGCACCGGGCAGCCGTCCATGAGCTACCTCCAGGGGCTCCACGGTGCCGTCGCCATCGTCCTCCTCTGCAGCCTGCTCTTCGCCGAGGAGGCGGGCATCCCCCTCCCCTTCGCCCCGGGCGAGGTGGTGCTCATGGCCGGCGGGCTGCTCATCGCGGCCGGCGGCCTCGACCCCGTCGTCTTCGTCCCGCTCGCGATCGCCGCGTGCCTCGCCGGCTCGATGGTCGGGTACAGCTGGGCGCGGCTCGTCGGCGAGCACGGCCTCACCACCCTCGCCCGGCGGCTGCGCCAGGCGGAGAACCTGGCGCGGGTCTCGGGACGGATCCGGGCCGCCGGGCCACGGGCGATCGCCGTCTCCCGGCTGATCCCCGGGCTGCGGATCTACACCACCCTGGTCGCCGGCGCCGCAGGGGTCGAGCGCCGCACCTTCCTGCTCGGCGTCACCCCGGCGACGGTCGGGTGGGTGCTCGTCTTCGTGGTGCTGGGCGCCGCCGTCGGCCTCCCGGTCGAGCACTTCCTCGGCGAGGTGCAGAAGCTCGCCGTGCAGGGCGGGATCCTCCTCGCGATGAGCGTCGGCGCGTTCGTCGCCATCCGCCGGGTGCCGCCCGGCGACCGCGGCACCCTGGTGCGGGTGCCCGACCAGGTCCGCGTGCTCCTCGCCCTCGCCGTCGATCTCGGGCTGGTGGCGAGCATGCTCTCGGGCGTCGTCGCCGTCGTCCGCCGCCTCGTCGGCGCCGGGGTGATCGCCGGCTGGGCGGACGCGCTCGTCGTCGCCACCGGGATCGGGATCTTCTACCTGATCATCACCCGCCGGTCCACGGGGGCGACCGCCGGGGAGGCACTGCTCCGGACCACCTACATCGCGCGCCACCAGCGCGCCTCGGCGCCCTCCGGGTCCGGCGCCGAGGGCACAGCCGGGGCGGAGCCCGACCTGCTCCACGCCGCCACCCTGCTCCGCCTCGTCGCCGACGTCGACCGGCTGCGGCTGCTCCGCGTCCTGCTCCGGTCGGACTGCACGAG
>DATKEY010000171.1:0-9290 GCA_035544475.1 Candidatus Dormiibacterota bacterium
CTCGTGGAGCAGGACGCTGAGGCGCTGGCGATCCTCGAGGAGCACGACCGTCGAGCCGACAAGCCCGCGCATCCTGCGGCGTGACCGAGGGCGAGGGAGGATCCATCCACCTCGATGTGGAGGCGGTCCTCGTCGCCCACGCTCAGATCTTCGGCATGAGCATCGATGCGGCGCGGGCTGCGTCCTCAACCCGGAGGGTCTCGCGAGCGCCGTGAATCGTGCGCCGACGTACGAGCACTATCGGGACGCCGATCTCGCGCTTCAAGGGGCGGTGCTCGCTCCACCCCCGAGGAACTCGCCGAACGGATCCGACGGCAGATCCAGTGACCCGAGCGGCGTGGGGGCCTACGACCAGAATTGTGGTAAGCGGATGGTCGTAGCTCTACGAGGGGACGCCTGCGCCCTGGCGACGGCCATGCCACCGCCGTCCGAAATCCCTTCCACACCAACAACTTGCCGGACTGGCGCCCCCTGCAGGACTCGAACCTGCGACCGGCCGCTTAGAAGGCGGCTGCTCTATCCGGCTGAGCTAAGGGGGCACGCGGGCCGAAGTCTACGGCACGCCGTCCCACTGTCATCCCGGCGAGACCACGCGAGGAATGTGCGCGTTGCTGCTACGCATCACGCCCGCGTGGGACGCCGCGACCATGGAGGCTGAGCAGCATGAGCACCAGCAGCAGAGCGCGCACCGCGACGCGGTCGGGATCGATCCAGTTCGCGGTGACCCGGGTCGCAGCGTCCGTGTCGCGATGGCGGAGGACGGCCGAACGCATCACCGCACGCGGTGCTCCGGCCCGGGCCGGGCCGGGTATGATCGCTCCGCCTCGCCGCGCCGCGGCACACCCGGGGTGGCCATAGCTCAGTCGGTTAGAGTGCCAGGTTGTGGCCCTGGAGGTCGAGGGTTCGAATCCCTCTGGCCACCCCACCCAGGGCTCAGCGCTCTGCGGCCGCGACGGTCAGCAGGCCTCCGGCGAGGCCGAGGTTCTTGAGGGCGTGGATCTCCTGCTGCGTGCGCGCAGCGCCCTCCTCATTCCAGAACTGGTGGCCGACGAGAGTGGTGGGGATGAGCAACGCCAGCAGGACCAGCGCGGACTGGCGGGGCCGGATGCCGACCGCGAGAGCCGTCCCCGCCGCCACCATCGCGGCGCCGTTGAGCCTCGTCGCCAGCTCCGGCTGGGGGATGCCCACCGCCTCGACCTTGGCGACCCGCTGCCCCGGCTCGGTGGCGACCTCGAACCCGGACCTGATGAAGATCGCGGCGAGCCCGACGCGGCCGAGCCGTCCGAGCAGGCCCGGGCCGCGGCGCTCCTCACCCATGACAGACCCTCCCAGTTGGTTGCCGGGTGAGCGTAGCCGGTCGGGACCGCGGCCCGGTGCTACCCTCCCGGCGTGGCGCTGGCGATCGTGCTCATCTCCGCCGGCGGTGTGCTGTGGCTGCTCACCCTCGTCGGGCTGATCCGCGACCGCCGCTCGGCGCTCTGGAACCGCATCCTCGTCGGCGCGCTGCTCGCCGTGCTGCCGCCCGTGGCGGCGATCTACTGGTGGCACCGCTGACGCCGGGGGCCTCGAAGGGGCTGGAGTACCATCGGCTCATGGCGCAGGAGGAGTCGCCTCAGGCGGCCACGCCCGAGGTGCACCGCACCGAGACCGTCGACCGCTACCTCGAATGCGTCTACTACATCGCCCACGAGGGCGAGACCGTGCGTCCGAGCCGCCTCGCCGACTGGCTCGGCGTCAGCGCCCCCACGGTGAGCGTCAACCTGCAGCGGCTCGAGCGCGACGGATGGGTGCGGATCGCTCGCGACCGCAGCGTGTCGCTGACGCCGCGCGGGGAGGAGGTCGCGGCGCGGATCGTCCGCCGCCACCGCCTGCTCGAGCGCTGGCTCACCGACGTGCTCGGCCTCGACTGGGCGACCGCGGACCGCGAGGCGGGCCGGCTCTCGCACGGGTTCAGCGACCTCGTCCTCGAGCGGCTCGACGGTCACCTCGGCCAGCCGGTCACCTGTCCCCACGGCAACACCATCCCCGGCCACCCGCCACGGACCCACGAGCTCGTCGCCCTCGCCGACCTCGAGCCCCACACCCAGGCGACGATCGCCCGTATCTCCGAGGTCGCCGAGCACGAGGCCCCGGAGCTGCTCCACCTCCTCGACACCCACGGGCTCATTCCCGGAGCGGTGGTGGAGATCGAGGAGATGGAGGGAGGCGCCGGGGCACTCGCCGTCAGCGTCGGCGGCCATCGGGTCGCCCTCGGCACGTCGAAGGCCCGCGCCATCTGGGTCGAGGTCGGGTAGCTCCTACGCGACCCGCGCCGCCTCGGGACGGTGCACCGCCGCGACCGCGGCGCAGGCGCGCTCGCCGAGCCCGAGCGGGACCGTTCCGCCGTGGAGCAGCGGCTGCGCGTGGGCGAGCCAGGCGGGATCGTCGGCGACCGCGGCGAGCGTCTCGCCGCCGCCGAGGCGGGCGAGGTGGCGGGCGGCGATCCAGGCGAGGCGGCCGCTTCCCGTCTGCGCAGCGTGGTCGTGGGCCTGCTCGGCGAGGCGGCTGCCCGCGGCGAGCACCGCCATCCGCCGCGCGAGCCGGCGTACCGGCAGCTGCTGCGCGTCGGGGTCGCGCCCGGAGAGCGCCACGACGTCGCGCTCGACGGCGCGCAGTTCCGCACGGATCAGCCCGGCCAGCGGCGCCGACGGACCCGAGGACTCGGCGCGCGCGGCGCGCTCCTCGACGTCTGCGATCCAGTCGGGCAGCGCGCCGCGGCCGATGGCGCGGAGGACGTCGAGGGCCTGGATGTTCCCCGTGCCCTCCCAGATCGCGTGGATGTAGCCGTCGCGGAGCATCCGCGAGTTCGGCCAGTCCTCGATCGCTCCGTTGCCGCCGCGCACCTCCATCGCCTCGGTGGCGCAGATGCGCGCGCGCTCCGACCCGTATCCCTTCGCGAGCGGCGTCAGCAGCCGGAGCACCGATGCGGCGGCGTGGTCCCCGGCGTCGGCGCGGTCGAGCATCTCGGCAGTCCCCATCGCCATCGTGAGCGCCGCGACGGAGTCGACGACGAGCTCGGCGAGGGTGTCGGTCATCAGCGGCTGGGTGTCGAGCCGCCGTCCGAAGGCGGTGCGCCCGGCGCTGTGGAGCAGGGATTCGTACGCGCTCCGGCGCATCAGAGCCGCCGCCTGCGCGGCGATGCCGACCCGGGTCATGTTCACCATGTCGAGCATCTGCTTCATGCCGCGCTCGATCCGGCCCACCGGCTCGGCCCAGGCTCCGCGGAAGCCGACCTCGCCCGAGGGCATGCTCCGGGTCCCGAACTTCTCCTTCAGCCGGTGGATCACGAAGGCGTTGCGGCTGCCGTCGGCGAGGTACCGCGGGACGAGGAAGACGCCGAGCCCGCCGGTCCCCTGTCCCGCCCCCTCCGGACGCGCCATCACGAGGAGCAGGTCGGAATGCGGGCAGGAGCAGAACCACTTCTCGCCGTGGAGCCGCCAGCCGCCGTCGTCGTCCCGCACCGCGACGGTCTCGTTGGCGCCGACGTCCGATCCCCCCGCCTTCTCGGTGAGGAACATCCCGACGGTGAGGTGAGTCCCGGTGTCGTCCGCGATCCGGGGGACGAGCCGCTCGCCGAGCTCGCCGCCGTGGAGGGTGAGCAGCCGCGCGCCCGCGTCCATCATCGCCACCGGGCAGCCCTGGATCGACTGGTCGGCCTGCATCCACAGGTACTGGAGCGCGGTCATCAGCGCCCGCGGCGCGCGTGCCTCGAGCCCGCGCCATCCGGGGAGGTAGCCGGCGCGGACCATGCCGAAGCGCAGCGCGCCGTCGAGCAGGCCGTCGTAGGCGGGATGGAGCTCGATCTCGTCGACGCGCGCCCCTCGCGGGTCGTACTGGTGGAGGATCGGCGGGTGGCGGTCGGCGGTGACCGCCAGCGGCTCGATCGTCGTCGCGACGAAGCGGCCGGCGTCGGCGAGTGCTCCGCCGGCCACACCCCAGACCTGCTCGCCGAGGGTGCGCCGCGCCAGCCACTGCAGGTGCTCGTCCGGCGCGTACCAGTCGGTGTGCTCGGGAAGCGGGATGTGGCGGGCGCCGGGGTCGGAGGGGAGCATCGGACGGGGCCTCCTCAGGTTCGAGACGGGCGCGCGGCGAGCGCGCTCACGACGGCCGCCTCGACGGCGGTGGGATCGACGGGTGCGCCGGAACCGGCGGCCTCCATCACCAGCCCGAGGAGGACCGCCCAGAACGCCCTCCCGACCACCTCGGGTGGGGCGGCGAGCTCCCAGTGGTCGCGGGCGCAGCGCTCGCCGAGCGCGCGGCCGCCCTCCCGGTGGAGGCGGTCGAGGGTGCGCGCCACCATGGGCCGGAGCTCGGGCCGGTGATGACAGAGGAGCAGAGCGTCGGCGAAGAGCAGCAGCGTGGAATCGCCGATCGCCTCCGCCGCCATGGCGCGGACGTAGCCGGTCGGGTCGCCGGCGCGAGCGCCCGCCGCCTCGACCCGGGCGGCGGTGTGGAGCATCTCCCGGCTCGCCGCCTCGACGAACAGCGCCTCCTTGGAGCCGAAGTAGTAGGTCACCTGGCTGGGGAAGGCGTCGGCGGCCGCGGCGATGCCGGCGAGCGAGACCCCCGCGAGACCGCGCTCGGCGAAGAGCCGGGCGGCCGCGTCGAGGAGCGCGGAGCGGGTTCGTCGACCGGTCTCCCGCGTCGCGCGGGCGTGGTGGCGGGGGAGGGCGTCGGCGGCGCACATCGGACCTGTTGTTTGTACGACGAACAAACCCAGGTGTCAACCGCGCGAGCGGAGGTCAGGCTGCGGCGCCGTCCTCGTGCCAGGCGCCCCGCCCCTGGAGCACCGAGCGGAGGGTGTCGAGGGTGTCGGTCATGATCCCGTCGACCCCGAGGTCGAGGAGGCGCTCCATCTCCGCGCGGTCGTCGATCGTCCACACGTGGACGGCGAGCCCGGAGCGGTGGGCGGCGCGGATCATCAGCGGCTCGACCATCGGGATGCCGCTCTGCCGCACCGGCAGCTGGATGCAGAGCGCGCCCTGGCGGGGGATGCGGCCGGCGAGCGAGCTGAGCCGCGCGCGGGTGATCTCCCGCGGCCCCATCGAGGTGCAGACGCCGTCGCCGGCGAGGGCGCGGAAGCGGTGCAGCCGGGCGTCGGAGAAGGACCCGACGCAGACCCGGTCGAGCACGTTCATGCGCGTCAGCAGCGTGGCGAGCGGCTCGACCACCGGGTCCGACTTGGTGTCGATGTTGAGGAACGCGTCCGGGAACTCCTCGATGAGCTCGGTGAGCAGGGGGATGCGCACCCCGGTGCCGCGATGGGGATGGGTGCGGCCGCCGTCGCGGCTGAACCAGTACCCGGCGTCGGCCTCGGCGAGGTCGGCGGTGGTCACCTCCCCGATCCGCCCGCGGCGGTCGGTGACGCGCTCGAGAACGCTGTCGTGGAAGGCGACGACGGCCCCGTCTCGGGTGAGGTGGACGTCGGTCTCGAGGTACCGGTAGCCGAGGGCGACCGCATGGCGGAACGCGGGCATCGTGTTCTCGGGGTGGTCGCCGGCCCCGCCGCGGTGGGCGAACGGGATCGGGCCCTGCCAGTCGAGGAAGCGGCTGCGCATCGCGGCGTACCGTACCAGCCCGCCACGGTCTCCCCGCACGGCAGGTGCGCCCGTCGAT
Source organism: Candidatus Dormiibacterota bacterium (assembly GCA_035544475.1). Taxonomy (GTDB): domain Bacteria; phylum Chloroflexota; class Dormibacteria; order Aeolococcales; family Aeolococcaceae; genus CF-96. The sequence continues at coordinate 5,656 of DATKEY010000171.1, forward strand.
CTGGCACCCTGCTCGTCCGTGGACACCGAGACCCCGCGCGGCGTCGACCCGCAGGCCGTCGCCGCCGTGCTCGAGCCGGTGGTCGGCCCGCTCGCGGGGCCGCTCCACGCGGAGCTGATCGCCGGCGGCCGCTCCAACCTCACCTACGTGATCGGCGACGGCGAGCGCGAGTGGGTGCTGCGCCGGCCCCCGCTCGCCCACGTGCTCCCCACCGCGCACGACATGGCCCGCGAGTACCGGGTGATCAGCGCCCTCGACGGCACCGGGATCCCGGTGCCGCACGCGGTCCTCCACTGCGAGGACGCCTCGGTGATCGGGGCGCCCTTCTACGTGATGGGCCGGGTCGCGGGTCACGTCGTCCGCGACACGCTCCCCGAGGACTGGCCGCACACTCCCGAGACCCGCCGCGCGATGTCGACAGCGCTGATCACGACCCTCGCCGCGCTGCACGAGGTGCGGCCCGAGGACGTCGGGCTCGGCGATTTCGGCCGTCCCGCGGGCTTTCTCGAGCGCCAGTTGCGCCGCTGGTGGTCGCAGTGGGAGGCGTCGACGACGCGCGAGCTTCCGGAGATGGAGGGGCTGAGGCGCCGGCTCGAGGCGGGGCTGCCGCAGTCCGGCCCGCCGGGGATCGTCCACGGCGACTACCGCCTCGACAACGTCATCCTCGCTGCCGAGGAGCCGGGACGGGTCGCGGCCATCCTCGACTGGGAGATGTGCACGCTCGGTGACCCCCTCGCCGACCTCGGCCTGCTCCTCGTGTACTGGGCGGACCCGGCGGAGTCCGACGAGGATCGCGCGCTGCTCTCGCTCTCGGCGATCACCGCGGAGCCCGGCTTCCACCGTCCGGACGAGGTGATCCAGGTGTACGCCTCGGAGAGCGGACGCGATCTCGGCGCACTGGAGTGGTACGTCGCCCTCGGCCACTACAAGCTCGCGATCATCGCCGAGGGCATCTACGCCCGGTTCCTGATGGGGGCGACGGTGGGGGAGGGGTTCGAGATCATGGGCGAGCGGGTCCCCCGGCTCGTGCGGCGGGCGCTCGACCGGGCCTCCGCCTCGGGCCTTCCCGGCCTCGCCGGCTGATCGTCGTCGCGCGGCTACGGCAGCCGGGTCGACCCCATGAGCACCCGGTCGCAGCCGCGCGCCGCCTGGCGGCCCTCCGCGATCGCCCAGACGATCAGCGACTGGCCGCGGCGCGCGTCGCCGGCGGCGAAGACCCCGGGGACGCTGGTCTGGTAGTCGGCGTCGGCGACGATGTTCCCGCGGCCGTCGATGTCGACGCCGAGCTCCTCGACGACCCCGGGGCGCACCGGGCCGAGGAAGCCCATCGCGAGGAGCACGAGGTCCGCGTCCATCGTGAAGTCACTGCCCGCGACCGGCTCGAAGCGCACGCGGCCGTCGGACCTGACCATCTCGACGCGCACGGCGTGGAGCCTCTCGACGCGGCCGTTCGAGCCGCTGAGGCCCGTCGTCGAGATGCTGTAGTCGCGGATCCCGCCCTCCTCGTGGGCGGACGACGAGCGCATGATCACCGACCACTGCGGCCACGGGTTGTCGGGGGCGCGGTCCGCCGGCGGCGCCGGCAGCAGCTCGAACTGGTGGACCGACGCGCAGCCCTCGCGGTGGACGTTGCCGAGGCAGTCCGCCCCGGTGTCGCCGCCGCCGAGGATGATCACCCGCTTCCCGCGCGCGGTGATCGTCTCCGGCTCGGGGATGAGCTCGCCGGCGACCCGCCGGTTCTGCTGGGGGAGGTACTCCATCGCGAAGTGGACTCCGTCGAGCTCGCGGCCGGGGACGGGGAGATCGCGGGGCTGGCCCGCCCCCATTGCGAGCACGACCGCGTCGAAGTGGGTGCGCAGCTCGGCGCCGGTGATGTCGACGCCGACGTCGTAGCCGGTCTCGAAGGCGACGCCCTCGGCGCTGAGCAGGTCGATGCGCCGGTCGACGATCCACTTCTCGAGCTTGAAGTCGGGGATGCCGTACCGGAGCAGGCCGCCGATGCGGTCGTCCTTCTCGTAGACGGTGACCTGGTGGCCGGCGCGGTTGAGCTGCTGGGCGCAGGCGAGCCCGGCCGGTCCCGAGCCGATCACCGCGACCCGCTTGCCGGTGCGGTGCGCCGGCGGGGCGGCACGCACCCACCCCTCCTCGAAGGCCCGGTCGATGATCGACACCTCGACCTGCTTGATCGTCACCGGGTCGTCGTTGATGGAGAGGACGCACGCCGGCTCGCACGGCGCCGGACACAGCCGGCCGGTGAACTCGGGGAAGTTGTTGGTGGCGTGGAGCCGCTGGATCGCCGTCTCCCAGTCGTTGCGCCACACCAGGTCGTTCCACTCCGGGATGAGGTTTCCGAGTGGGCAGCCGTGGTGGCAGAAGGGGATGCCGCAGTCCATGCAGCGCGCCGCCTGCTCGCGGATCGACTCGACCGCCCACGGCAGGTAGACCTCGCGGTAGTCGTGGACGCGCTCCTCGACCGGACGCCGCGGTGGCAGGCGGCGGTGGAACTCGATGAATCCCCCCAACTTGCCCATCGCCGGGTCTCCTAACCGACCATCTCGAGGGGGACGGTCCGCCTCGCCTGCAGCACGCGCTTGTAGTCGATCGGCATCACCTTGACGAAGCGGCTCTGGGCCGCGTCGAAGTCGGCGAGGAGCCGCTCGGCGACCGGGCTGCCGGTGTAGTCGGCGTGGTGCTGGAGGAGGGTGGCGAGCCGCTCGACGTCCTCGTCGGCCTCGACCGCCTCGAGCTCGATCATCCCCGTGTTGCAGCGCCCGGCGAAGCCCCCGTCCTCGTCGAGGACGTAGGCGATGCCGCCGCTCATCCCGGCGGCGAAGTTGCGGCCGGTCCTCCCGAGGACGACGGCGACGCCGCCGGTCATGTACTCGCAGCCGTGGTCGCCGACGCCCTCGACGACCGCGATCGCGCCGCTGTTGCGCACGCAGAAGCGCTCGCCGGCGATCCCGCGGAAGTACGCCTCGCCGGCGGTGGCGCCGTAGAGCACGACGTTGCCGATGATGATGTTCTCCTCGGCGGGGATCAGCATCCCGGCGGGCGGGCGGACGACGAGCCGGCCGCCGCTCAGTCCCTTGCCGACGTAGTCGTTGGCGTCGCCGTGGAGGGTGAGGGTGATGCCGCGCGCGAGCCAGGCGCCGAAGGACTGCCCGGCGGAGCCCCGCAGGTCGATGCGGATGGTGTCGTTCGGGAGGCCGGGCTCGCCGTACCGGCGGGCGACCTCGCCGCTCAGCATCCCGCCGACGGTGCGGTTGCCGTTGCGGATCGCGAGCTCGATCTGCACCGGGTGGCCGTGCTCGAGCGCCGGCTGTGCGAGGGCGATGATCTCGTGGTCGAGCGCCTTGTCGAGGCCGTGGTCCTGCGCGATCATGCGGCGGACCTCGACGGTCGGCGCCACCTCGGGGCGGTGGAGGACGAGCGAGAAGTCGAGCCCGCGCGCCTTCCAGTGGTCGACCGCCTCGCGGACGTCGAGGACGTCGGTACGGCCGATCATCTCGTCGAAGCGGCGGAAGCCGAGCCGCGCCATGTGCCGGCGCACGTCCTCGGCGAGGAAGGTCATGAAGTTCACCACGTACTCGGCCTTTCCGTTGAACTTCTTCCGCAGCCGCTCGTCCTGGGTGGCG
>DATKEY010000172.1:0-2492 GCA_035544475.1 Candidatus Dormiibacterota bacterium
ACCCTGAGCGTCTATCTCGTCACCGTCACCGCGACGGTGCCGCTCCTCGGGCGGCTCGGCGACCGCCTCGGCCGCCGTGAGGCCTACCTCGCCGGCTTCGGCGTGTTCGCCGCCGGGTCGGTGCTCGCCGCCCTCGCCCCCGGCTTCGGGGTGCTGCTCGCGGGCCGGGCGGTCCAGGCGGTGGGAGGCGGCCTGCTCGTCGCCGGCAGCCTGGCGCTCACCGCCGAGCACGCGCGTCCGGCCGCCGCCGGCCGGGCGGTCGCCGTCCTCGTCATCGCCCAGGCGGTCGCCGGGCTCGTCGGACCGCCGGTCGGCGGGGTGCTCGTCGCGCTCTGGGGCTGGCAGGCGGTGTTCTGGGCGGGGCTTCCGGTCGCCGTCCTCGGCGTCGTCGTCACCCTCGCCGCCGTGCCCCGCAGCGCGCCCGGAGGCCACGGCGAGCGGCTCGACGTCGCCGGCTCGGCCGGGCTGGCAGCTCTGCTCTTCGGCCTCGGCGCGGGGGTGGCGTCGCTCCCCGGTCCGGCCCTCGGCGACTGGCCGGCCTGGCGCTGGCTGCTCGTCGCCGCCGCCGGAGGCGTGGTCCTCGCCGCCGCCGAGCTGCGGGGCAGCGCCCCGATCATCGACCGCCGCTGGCTGCGCGGCCGGTTCGGCGCCGCCACCCTCGCCACCCTGCTCAGCACCGGCTCGCTGATGTCCTGCTTCGCGCTGCTCCCCTTCTGGCTGGAGAACGCCCACGGCGCGAGCGCGGTGGTGGCCGGGGTCGCCTTCCTCCCGATCGGCGCCGGGATCGCCATGACCTCGCGTCGCAGCGGCCGGATGAGCGACGCCGGGCGGACCGCCGACACCACCGCCGCAGGGATGCTGATCGCCGCCTCCGGCTTCGTCCTCGTCGCCCTCGCCGCCGCCGCCTACCTGCCGGTGCTCCTCCCCGTCGGGCTGCTCGTGCTCGGCTGCGGCAACGGCCTCTTCTCCTCGGCGAACACCGCCGCCGCCCTCGCGACGGCGCCGCGCAGCGCCCTCGGCGGCGCCGCGGGCTTTCTCAGCACCGCGCGCAACGCCGGGGTGATCCTCGGGCTCGGGGTCACCGGCGCCGCCTACACCGCGGGGATCCGGGGTGGGCCGCACCACGGCGACCTCGTCGCCGGGGCCCTCTTCGCCGGGACCGCGGTGATCTGCGCGGGAGTCGCCGTTCTCGCCCACCGTACGTACCGGCCGCTGCGAGCCGGGGCGGCGGTCGCGGCCGCCGCCGTTCCCGTCGACGCCGCCGCCGGCGGCTGATGGCCCGCCCCCCGCTGGTCGCCGTCTGCGGCCCGGGCGAGGCCGGCGCGGAGGAGGAGCGGCTCGCACAGGAGGTGGGCCGGCTGCTCGCCGAGCGCGGCGCCGTCGTGCTCTGCGGCGGGCTCGGCGGGGTGATGGCCGCCGCGGCGCGGGGCGCCTCCGATGCGGGCGGCCTCTGCGTCGGGCTCCTCCCCGGCGAGGACGCGGAGGCGGCCGCTCCGGCGGTCGGCCTCGCGATCCCCACCGGTCTCGGCGAGCTCCGCAACGGGGTGCTCGTCCGCGCCTGCGCCGGGGTCGTCGCCATCGGCGGCGCCTACGGCACCCTGAGCGAGATCGCCTTCGCCCTGCGGCTCGGGCGGCCGGTCGTCGGAATCGGGACCTGGGAGCTGCACCGGGCCGGCGCCGCCGCACCGGATCCGGGGGTGCGCGTCGTGGGATCGCCCGCCGAGGCGGTCGATGCCGTCCTCACCGCGATCGCCACCCAGACCCGCCCACGGAGAGGTACGGTGACCGAATGAGCTTCTTCCGCCGTCTCTCGATGGTGTTCCAGCAGAAGGCGAACCGGGCGCTGGACCGGGCCGAGAACCCCGCCGAGGCCCTCGACCTCTCCTACGAGAAGATGCTCGAGAACCTCCAGAAGGTGCGGCGCAGCATCGCCGACGTGCTCACCTCCCAGAAGCGGCTCGAGGCGCAGCGCGACACCCTCCGGCAGCAGTTCGACAACCTCCAGGGACACGCTCGCCTCGCCCTCCAGCAGGGCCAGGAGGACGTCGCCCGGACCGCGCTCTCGCGGGCGCAGCTCCTCCGCGGCCAGATCGACGGGCTCGACCCCCAGATCGAGCAGCTGCGCCAGCAGGAGCAGCAGCTCGAGGTGGTCGGCGAGAAGCTGCGCGCCAAGGTCGACGCCTTCCGCGGTCAGCGGGAGACGATGAAGGCGCAGTACACCGCGGCGAAGGCGAGCACCCAGGCGATGGAGGGGGTGACCGGCCTCTCCGAGCAGATGGCCGACGTCTCGCTGATGATCGACCGCGCCCAGGGAAAGGTCGCCGACATGCAGGCCCGCGCCGCGGCGGTCGGCCAGCTCGCCGAGAGCGGCGCCCTCGACGCCCTCGGCCCCGGCGACGACCTGGAGACCCGGCTGAAGATCGGCCAGGTCGACTCCGAGGTCGACCGCCAGCTGCTCGAGATGAAGCGCCAGCTCGCCCTCGACGCGCCCG
>DATKEY010000173.1:0-2325 GCA_035544475.1 Candidatus Dormiibacterota bacterium
CGGCGTGTCGCCAGTGCTTACTACACGATGACCGGCGACGTGGTCGACCGCCGCCGCGATCGGTTCCTGCGTCACATCGCCGGGGCCGAGGCGCGGGGCGAGACACTGGCCGCGCGGCTGCCCCGAGAGGGGCGAATCCTCGAGGTCGGCTGCGGGACCGGCGGGCTGCTCCGCGGTCGCGGTGGCTGCAGCGCGCCCGGGTCCTGCGCCGGGGTCGGCGCAGGGCTCGAGGTCGGCGCCGGCGAGGGCGTCGAGGCGGGCCTGGGCGTCGGCGTCGGGGTCGGCCTCGGCCTCGGCGTCGGCGAGGGGCTCGGGGTCGGGGTCGCGGCGGGTCCGTAGTACGCCGGGTAGCGATACCCGTAGTACGAGGACGGCGGGGGCTGGTCACGCGGTGGCGGCGGCTGCAGGGAGGACGAGTCCTGGTTCGGGACCTGACCGCCGCCCCCCGACGACGCGGTGCGCGATCCGCCGCCGGAGACGTGGCCGCCGGAGGTCGAGCTGCCACCACCACCACCGCCGCCACCGCCCGCGGGCGCCGGCGCCGACTGAACGGCCGAGGAGTTCTGCTGGCCGGCGGCGCTCGCCTGACCGGCGCCACTCGCCGACGCGGCCGAGCCCGACGAGGATCCGCCGCTCGCGCCCGAGGCCGACGAGCCGCTGGAGCGCGACGGGGCCTGGACCACCGCCGGCACCGGGAGCACGATGCGCGGGCCGCCGCCCCCGGAGCCGCCGGAGCGTCCCGAGCCGCCGTTGTTCGGCACGTACACGGGCTGCGGCCAGATCCCGGCGCCGCCCGCCTCGCCCTGGGCGATGAGGGGCGCCGAGGTGTACGGGGTGGTGATGTGGTCGGGCCCCCAGGTGCGCAGCGCGATCGCGCTCGCCACCGCGGCGGTGGCGGCCGCGGTGCCCACGGCGATCGGCAACCGCCAGCGCCCGAGCGGGATCGACGGCAGCCGCGAGCCGGAGCCCTCGGACGCCCGGCGCGCCGGCGGACGGCTCGGGGGGAGGCCGTCGACCGACGCCGCGATCGCCGCGCGCACACGGGCGCGCTGGCGGGGCCGGCCGTCGCGGCCGAGCAGCTGGGGGCTGCCGGCGGCGGCCTGCTCCGCGGCCATGAGCTCGATCATCCGGTCGCCGCTGTAGCGGTTGCGCCGCTCCCACGCCGCCGTCTGCTCCTCGGGCCCGGCGAGCTCGGCGGCGAGCGTCAGCAGCTCGTCGAGATCGCGCTCGGGGTCGTCACCCGCGTTCCACCGGGCGTGGTCTACGCTCATCGCACCCGCCTCTCAACCGCGCCACCCCGCCAGCGCGCCCGGAGGCTGTTCACCGCCGACCGCCGTCAGGGTGGTGCGAGACTCACCAACTTCCTGTGGCAAATCCTAACAAGTGCCACCGTGGAAAACATCTGCCACGGATCGCGCACATGAGGCGACGGCTATCGGCCGGTCACGACCCCGGCCTCGACGCACGCGCGACAGTGGGGGTCGCGAGGGAAGGGCACCGCACGCAGCCGTGGGCGGAGCGCGTCGAGCAGGAGCACGCGGCCGCCCTGCTCGTCGCCGGCGCCGAGCAGGTGACGCAGCGCCTCGGACGCCTGCAGGCACCCGATCATCCCGGCGACCGCGCCGAGCACCCCGGCGGCGCTGCACGCCGGCACCAGCCCGGCGGCGGGCTCCTCGCCGAAGAGGCAGCGGTAGCAGGGCGCGCCCGGCGGCACCACCACCACCTGGCCCTCGAAGCGGATCACCCCGCCGATCACCGCGCAGATCCCCAGCCGCACGCAGGCGTCGTTGACCGCGAACTTCGTCGAGAAATTGTCGGACCCGTCAAGAACGATGTCGTGTCCGGCGAGCAGCCCGGCGGCATTGGCGCCGTCGAGTCGCTCCTCGACCGTGCGGACCGACACCTCGGGGTTGAGCGCGGCGGCACGGCGGCGCGCGCTGTGCGTCTTGGGCTCGCCGACCGCGGCGGTGTCGTGGAGCACCTGGCGCTGCAGGTTGTCGAGGGCGACGGTGTCGTCGTCGACGATCGTCAGGCTGCCCACCCCCGCGGCGGCGAGGTAGAGCACCGCGGGCGACCCCAGCCCGCCGGCGCCGACGACCGCCACCGACGCCGAGCGCAGCCGCAGCTGGCCGCGGCCACCGACCTCGCGAAGCACGATCTGCCGCGAGTAGCGGACCAGGTCGTCGTCGGAGAGCTCCCCTTCGCTCACCGGGTCTCGAGCTCCTCGGTGGGGACGAGCCGGTTCATCCGGCCGGTGGCGAATCCCTCGAGGTCGAGGCTGACGAAGGCGTAGCCGAGCGCGCGCAGCTCCTCGACGCAGCGGCT
>DATKEY010000174.1:0-13582 GCA_035544475.1 Candidatus Dormiibacterota bacterium
TAGCGCCTCCGTCAAAGGGCGTGGATTGTGCACCCGGCGAGAAAACCCCGGCCCCCGGTTCTGGCGACCGGCCGAAGCCGCGGAGCCCGGCGACGCGTAGCCTGGGACAGGCTCCCGGCACAGAGAGGATCGGCGGTCCTGGCCCCACCCCCCCGGCCTCACCACCCCCGTGCACGGCACCGCGATGCGCTGCGGCTGACGCCCTCGCCCGCCGTCGTCGTGAGCACCGAGGTCGTCTGCGCCTCGCTGAGGCCGCGGGTGCACCCGGTCTCGTGCCCCGGCTGCGCCTTCGACGGCGGCTGGGAGGAGACGCCGGTCACCTCGATGCCGACCGCCGCCTGGCAGCGCGGGATGCGCCCGATCAGCCTCTGAGAAGTCTCCGATCAGCCGCCGGCGGGCCGTTCGGCGTGGCCGCCGAACTCCTTGCGCATCGCCGAGAGCACCCTGTCGCCGAAGTCGGCGAGCCCGCGTGAGGCGAACCGCCCGTAGAGGGCGGCGCTGAGGACGTTCGCGGGCACGCCCTCGTCGACGGCGGCGAGCACGGTCCACCGGCCCTCGCCGGAGTCCGAGACCCGCCCGCTGAACTCCTCGAGCTGCGGCGAGCCGTTGAGCGCCTTGGCGGTGAGGTCGAGCAGCCAGGAGGCGACGACGCTCCCCCGCCGCCAGACCTCGGCGACCTGGGCGATGTCGATGTCGTACTGGTAGTACTCTGGGTCGCTCAGGGGTGCGGTCTCGGCGTCCCCCTCCCCGACGTGCTTGCCCGCGTCGGCGCACCGCAGGATGTTCAGCCCCTCGGCGTATGCCGCCATGAGGCCGTACTCGATGCCGTTGTGCACCATCTTCACGAAGTGCCCCGCACCCGCCGGTCCGCAGTGGAGGTAGCCGTGCTCGGCCGGCGCCGGCTCGCCCTCGCGCCCCGGGGTGCGTGGCGCGGCGTCGACGCCGGGGGCGATGGCGCGGAAGATCGGTTCGAGCCGGGCGACCACCTCGGCCTCGCCGCCGATCATCAGGCAGAACCCGCGCTCCAGCCCCCAGATCCCGCCGCTGGTGCCGATGTCGAGGTAATGGAGGCCGCGGGTGGCGAGGCCCTTCGCGCGATGGATGTCGTCGCGGTAGTAGCTGTTGCCGCCGTCGATGACGACATCCCCGGCCTCGAGACGGGTGGCGAGGTCGTCGATGGTGCGGCCGGTGAGCGCCGCCGGGACCATGATCCACGCCGCGCGCGGCGGCCTGAGCCGGGCGACGAACTCGTCGAGCGAGGTGGCGCCGACCGCGCCCTCCCCCTCGAGGCGGTGCACCGCGTCGGGATTGACGTCGAACACGACACACTCGTGCCCGTGACGCATCAGCCGGCGCACCAGGTTGGCGCCCATCCGGCCCAGGCCGATCATGCCCAGCTGCATCGCTGATCCTCCGGTGTGGGTGCCATCGCGTTCGGTCGTGCCATCATGCCAGCGGTGGTCGAGATGACGGAGGGACGGAGCGTGCGGCTCGGGCTGCCGGCCGCGGTGGTCGCCCTCCTCTTCGACCTCGACGGCGTCCTCACGAAGACGGCGTCGGTCCACTTCGCCGCCTGGAAGCAGATGTTCGACGGCTTCCTCCGCGCCCGCGCCGAGCGCACCGGCGAGGCGTTCGTCCCCTTCTCCCAGTCCGACTACAACGACCACGTCGACGGCCGCCCCCGCGCCGACGGGGTGCGCGAGTTCCTCGCGTCGCGGGGCATCACGCTCCCGGAGGGCCGCCCCGACGACCCGCCCGACGCCGACACCATCGCCGGGCTGGCGGCGCGGAAGAACCCTCTCTTCCTGCGGCTCGTCCACGAGCACGGCGTCGACGTCTACCCGGGGTCCGTCGACTACGTGCGCGCGGCCCGCGACGCGGGGCTGCGTCGCGCCGTCGTCTCCTCGAGCGCGAACTGCAGGGAGATCCTCGCCGCCGCGCACATCGACGACCTGTTCGAGCAGCGGATCGACGGGATCGTCGCCAGAGAGCGCGGGCTGCGCGGCAAGCCCGCACCCGACACCTTCCTCGAAGGAGCGCGCGCGCTCGGTGTCGAGCCCGCGCACGCGGCGGTCTTCGAGGACGCGGTCGCGGGGGTCGAGGCGGGCCGCGCCGGCGGCTTCGGCTTCGTCGTCGGCGTCGACCGGGTGGGCCACGCCGAGGACCTGCTCCACCACGGCGCGGACGTCGTCGTCCGCGACCTCTCCGATCTGATGGGCGCGCCGTGATCCCCCACGCCGCCTTCGCCGTCGACCCCTGGGCGGTGGTCGAGACCGAGCTCGACCTCGGCATGATCGCCCAGGCCGAGTCGATCTTCGCGCTCTCGAACGGACACATCGGGCTGCGCGGCAACCTCGACGAGGGCGAGCCGGCCGGGCTCCCGGGCACCTACCTGAACGGCTTCTACGAGATCCGCCCCCTCCCCTACGCCGAGGCCGGCTACGGCTACCCCGAGGAGGGGCAGACGGTCGTCAATGTCACCAACGGCAAGATCTTCCGGCTGCTCGTCGACGACGAGCCCTTCGACGTCCGCTACGGACGGCTGCTCTCGCACGTGCGGACCCTCGACCTCCGCGCCGGGGTCCTCCGCCGCGAGTGCGACTGGGAGTCCCCGGCACGGCGCCGGGTGAAGGTCTCGTCGACGCGGATGGTCTCCTTCGTGCAGCGCTCGGTCGCCGCCATCGAATACGTGGTGGAGGCGGTCGACGCCCCCGTGCGCATCGCGGTGCAGTCGGGGCTCGTCGCCAACGAGGAGATGCCCCCGATGTCGCGCGATCCCCGCGCGGCGGCGGCGCTGGCGGCGCCGCTGGTGTCCGAGCAGTACTTCTCGAACGAGCTGCGCTCGATCCTCGCCCACGCCACGCGGGCGAGCGGCCTGCGGATGTGCGCGGGGATGGACCACGAGATCCACTGCGACCAGCGCCTCACCCCGCGTGTCGAGGGCCGCGAGGACCTCGCCCGGCTGACGATCGCGACCGACCTGGTGCCGGGGCAGAGCCTGCGGATCGTCAAGTACCTCGCCTACGCCTGGTCGAGCCGGCGCTCGACGGCCTCGGTCCGCGACCAGGTCGTGGCCTCCCTCGCCGAGGCGATGCACACCGGCTGGGACGGCCTGCTCGCCAGCCAGCGCGACTACCTCGAGGAGTACTGGCGCTGCGCCGACGTCGAGCTCGACGGCGACATCGAGCTCCAGCAGGCGGTGCGCTTCGCGATCTTCCACACCCTCCAGGCGGGCGCCCGCGCAGAGCGGCGGGCGATCCCGGCGAAGGGGCTGACCGGGCCCGGATACGACGGCCACGCGTTCTGGGACACCGAGATGTTCGTGCTCCCGGTGCTCACCTATACCTCCCCCCAGGCCGCGGGGGACGCGCTCCGCTGGCGCCATTCGACCATCGACCTCGCCCGCGAGCGCGCCCGGCTGCTCACCTTCCAGGGTGCCACCTTCCCCTGGCGAACGATCCGCGGCCACGAGTGCTCGGCGTACTGGCCGGCGGGGACCGCGGCCTTCCACGTCAACGCCGACATCGCCTTCGCCGTCGCCAGCTACCACGCCGCCACCGGAGACGACGAGTTCATGCGCGAGGCGGGGACCGAGCTGCTCGTCGAGACCGCGCGGCTGTGGCGCTCGCTCGGCCACCACGACGCCGACGGGCGCTTTCGCATCGACGGGGTGACCGGTCCCGACGAGTACAGCGCGCTCGCCGACAACAACGTCTACACCAACCTGATGGCGCAGCGAAACCTGCGGGCCGCGGCGGACGCGGCCGAGCGTTTCCCCGAGGCCGCCGCGGCGCTCGGCGTCGACCACGAGGAGACCGCGAGCTGGCGCGACGCCGCGAAGACGATCTACGTCCCCTACGACGAGCGGCTGCGGGTGCACGGCCAGTCGGAGGGATTCACGAACCACCAGGTCTTCGACTTCGCGGGGACGCCGGCGGAGAACTACCCGCTGCTCCTCCACTACCCGTACTTCGACCTCTACCGCAAGCAGGTGGTCAAGCAGGCGGACCTCACGCTCGCGATGCACTGGCGCGGCGACCACTTCACGGACGAGGACAAGGCGCGCAACTTCGCGTACTACGAGGCGCTCACGGTGCGCGACTCCTCGCTCTCGGCGTGCACCCAGGCGGTGATCGCCGCCGAGGTCGGCCACCTCGACCTCGCCTACGACTACTTCGCCGAGGCCGCGCTCATGGACCTCGACGACCTCGAGCACAACACCAGCGACGGGGTCCACATCGCGTCGCTCGCGGGGAGCTGGATCGCCGCGGTCGCCGGCTTCGGCGGGATGCGCGACCACGACGGCCGGCTCACCTTCGCGCCCCGGCTGCCGCCGACGATCAGCAGGATGTCCTTCGGCGTCTACTACAGGGGACGGACGCTACGCGTGGAGGTGACCCAGGGGGAGGCCCGCTACCGGCTCCCCTCGGGAGACCCGCTCGACACCTCCCACCACGGGACCCCGATCACCGTCACCGCCGACGCCGACACCGTGATGCCCATCTCCGAGGCGCCCGCGCGCCACCGGCCCACCCAGCCCCGTCACCGCCAGCCGGCCCGCCGGCGGCCGCCTCTGCGACCCGTCGCCCCCGACCGTCCGGTACCATCAGTCTCTTCAGTGAACCCACCGGGGATCGAGAGGACGACGACGTGAGGTATGCGGACGGACCCACGACCGAGGCCGAGGTCCACGTCGACGCCCCGCCGTCGGCGGTGTGGCCGCTGGTCAGCGACATCCAGCTCCCCGGACGCTTCAGCTCGGAGTTCGTCCGCGGCGAGTGGCTGGACGGGGGCTCACCCGGCCTCGGGGCCCGCTTCGTCGGCCACAACCATCACGATGCGATCGGCGACTGGCAGACGACGTCCACCATCGTCGAGTTCGAGCCCGGGCAGCGCTTCGGCTGGGCCGTCGGCGATCCCGGGTATCCGGCGGCGCACTGGCGCTTCGAGCTCGAGGAGGAGGGCGACGGCACCCGGCTGCGCCAGTGGATGCGCCTCGGCCCCGCCCCCAGCGGGCTCACCCCCGCGATCGAGCGGTGGCCCGACAAGGAGGAGCGCATCATCGACCGCCGCCTCGCCGAGCACCGGGCCAACATGGAGGCGACGATCCGCGGCATCAAGGAGATCGTCGAGACCGGCGGCTCCTGATGCGGGTCGCGGTTCAGCTCGCCGCCGAGCAGGCGCCCTGGGACGACCTCGTCACCTACGTGTGCGAGGCCGAGCGACTGGGCGCCGACCTCTGCTGGGTCGCGGAGGCCTGGGGCTGCGACGCCGCCACCCCGATCGGGTTCCTCGCGGCGCGGACCGAGCGGATGCGCTTCGGCTCGGGGATCATGCAGCTCGGGGCGCGCACCCCGGCGATGGTCGCGATGACCGCGCTCACGCTCTCGCGCATCAGCGGCGGCCGCTACTGCCTGGGCCTCGGCGCCAGCGGCCCGCAGGTGATGGAGGGCCTCCACGGGGTGCCCCACGCCCACGCCCTGGGGCGGATGCGCGAGACCGTCGAGATCGTCCGCCTCGCCTTCGCGGGGGAGCGCATCGAGCATCCCGGCACCCACTTCCCGCTCCCCCTTCCCGGGGGTGACGGCAAGGCGCTCCGCCTCGCCGTCCCCGCCGACGACCGCATCCCGATCTACCTCGCCACCCTCTCGCCGAAGATGCTCGAGCTCACCGGGGAGGTCGCCGACGGATGGCTGGGGACGAGCTTCATCCCCGAGGCGGCCGGCACCTCGCTGGAGTCGCTCGCCGCCGGCGCCGCCCGGGCGAAGCGGTCGCTCGCCGACCTCGACATCTGCCAGGGGGCGGAGGTGGCCTTCGGCGACGACGTCGAGGCGATGGTGGCGAAGCGCAAGCCGGGGCTCGCCTTCAGCCTCGGGGGGATGGGGTCGGCGTCGACCAACTTCTACACCCGCGCGTACGCGCGGCAGGGCTGGACCGAGGTCGCCGCCGAGGTGCAGCGGCTGTGGGTCGAGGGCCGGCGCGACGAGGCCGCCGCACGCGTCCCCGACGAGATGGTGCTCGCCACCACCCTGATCGGCACCGAGGCGATGGTGCGCGCCCGTCTGCGCCTGTGGAGCGACGCCGGGGTCACCACCGTCCGCCTCTACCCCGCGGGCGCGACCCTCGACGAGCGGCTCGCGACCCTGGCTCGCGCGATCGAGATGATCCGTGAGCTCGCCGCGACCCGCGCGTAGACTGGAACGGTGTCGGCGCCCGCCACCGTCGTCAACCGCCGCCCCCCGCAGCAGCGCGCGGCCCCGGCCCCCGCCCCCGCGCCGGTCCCGAGCCCCGCGCCCGCCGCCGCATCGGCGTCCGCGCGCGGCTGGCTGCTGCCGCTGAGCGTCGTCGTCGTGGGGATGTTCATGGCGGTGCTCGACACGAGCATCGTCAACGTCGCCATCCCCCACATCCAGACCCAGTTCGGCGGCTCGAACGACGACGTGCAGTGGGTGGTCACCGCCTACACGCTCTCGATGGGCGTCGTGGTCCCGGTGAGCGGCTGGCTCGGCGATCGCTTCGGCCTGCGCCGGATCTACAACCTCGCCCTCCTCCTCTTCATCGGCGGCTCGGCGCTCTGCGGGCTCGCCTGGGGGCTGAACATCCTCGTCGCCTTCCGCATCCTCCAGGCGATCGGGGGCGGGCTGCTGCCCGCGATCTCGATGGCGATGGTCTACCGCATCGCCCCGCGCGAGCGGATCGGGACGGCGATGGGCCTCTACGGCCTGGGGATCGTCTTCGCGCCCGCGCTGGGACCGATCCTCGGCGGCTACCTCGTCGAGTACGTCGACTGGCGGCTGATCTTCTACATCAACGTCCCGATCGGCATCCTCGGCCTCGTCGCGGCCATCGCCGTGCTCCCGCGGTTCACGTCGGGCACCGCGCAGCGTCTCGACGCGTTGGGGTTCGCGACGATCTGCAGCAGCCTCTTCGCGCTCCTCCTCGCCCTCTCCGAGGGGTCGAGCTGGGGATGGACGTCGTACCGGGTGCTCGGCCTCTTCGCCTTCGGCACGCTGGCGATGGCCGCCTTCGTGATCGTCGAGCTCTCGGTGGAGCAGCCGATGCTCGACGTCCGGCTCTTCCGCTACTGGGCGTTCACGAACTCGACGATCCTCATCGGGATCCTGATGGCCGGGCTCTTCGCGGGCTTCTTCTACGTGCCGCTCTTCATCCAGGAGGGCCAGGGCACCGGCGCCTTCGAGACCGGCCTGCTCCTGCTGCCCTCGGCGCTCGTGACCGCGGTGCTGATGCCGATCAGCGGACGGCTCTACGACCGCATCGGCTCACGCTGGCCGGCGTCGATCGGGCTGCTCATCACCGCCTACGGCACCTACCTCATGCACAACCTCGGACCCGACACCACCCGTGGCCAGGTGGTGATGTGGATGTCGATCCGCAGCCTCGGCATGGGGCTGGCGATGATGCCGATCATGACCGGGGCGATGGCCGTCATCCCCACCGCGATGGTCGCCCGCGCGAGCGCGCTCAGCAACATCGTCCAGCGCAGCTCGGCGGCCCTCGGCCTCGCGGTGCTCACCTCGGTCCTCACCTCGCAGCAGGCGCAGCAGCTGAACGGCCGGGCGGCGCTGCTCCCGGCGGTCGCCCCCGGCTCGACCTCGCTCCAGGGAGTGGCGAGCGGCGGTCAGCAGGGGCTGCTGGGGCTGATGCGGGGCGTCGAGGTGTGGGTCTTCGGCGGCGCGATCGACGATCTCTTCCTGCTCACGGCGGGGATCACCGCGGTGGCCGTGCTCTTCGCGCTGATGCTCCCGACCCAGGCGGCGCGCAGGGGCGGAGGTCCGCCCCCGGCCGACTGACCCCGCGGCCTGCTCAGGCGCGGTGGATGTGCACGGTGACGCTCATCCCCGGCACCAGGTGGAGACCCTTGGTGTCGTTGATGATGATCTTCACCGGGACCTCCTGGGTCACCTTCTGGAAGTTGCCGGTGCTGTTGCTCTGGGGGAGCAGCGAGAACACCGAGGCGGCGGCCCCCTCCACCTGCTGCACGGTTCCGGTCAGCGGTGTCCCGTACGCGTCGACCGAGATGTCGGCGGTCTGTCCGGGATGGATGTCGCCGACCGCGGTCTCGTCGACGCGCGCGGTGACGAACACCTGGGTGAGGTCGTAGGCGGTGGCGAGGGTGCTGCCCTGGACGACCTGGACGTTGGGGACGACGTGCTCGGCGGCGACCACCCCGTCCTGGGGGGCGACGACGGCCATCACCGGGGCGACACCGCTGCCGGAGCCGAGGCGGAGCATGCCGACCACGTCGCCGGCGCGGAAGGTGGCGCCGAGGTCGCCCTTCCAGGTCAGCATCGTGCCCGACGCCGGAGCGGTGATCACGATCTGGTCGCCGTCGATGTTCGCGTTGTCGGTGCTGATGAACTGCCGCGCCGTGGTCAGGTACGAATAGAGGAAGGCGACGCCGACGAGCACCGCCAGGATCCCGATCGCGGCGATGGCGATCGTCCGGGTGCGCCGGCTCATCCGTCCGCCGCCGGACGGCGGCGGCGGCTCGACCGGGGGCGGTGGCGGCGGTGCGGCCTGGACCGCGCGCGGTCGCCGGGTGCGGGTCGTGCGGCCGCCGCCCGATGCGGGCCGGCCGACCAGATCGCCTTCGCTCATCTCCACTCCCTTCCTGCCGGGGTGTCAGCCCCCGGCCGTTGCCGCCACGTCCCCGCCGTCCTCACCACCGGTCATGGCCCGCGTGAGCGCCTCCAGACCGCGGACCAGCGCCTCGAGGTCGTCCCCGTCGAGGCGCTGCAGGCTCTCCTGGAGCATCTTCGAGCTCCCCTCGCGGAGCGTGGTCACCAGCCGCTCGCCCGCCGGGGTGAGCTCGGCGAGGGTGCGGCGGCGATCGCCGGCGTCCTCGCGCCTCGACGCGTAGCCCTGGCCGACGAGCGCCTCGACGAGGGTGCTCGCCGTCGGGAGGCTGACCCCGAGCTCGCGGGCGAGCCCGCCGATGGTCAGCGCGCCGTGACAGGCGATCCCGAAGAGCGCCTTGAGCCGCGGCATCGTCAGCTGCAGCTGGCTCCATTCGGGGGTCGACAGAGTCTGGCGGAAGACGAGCCGCTGGAGCTCGACGGCTTCGGCGACGAGCGATTCCTGCGACCGCTGTCTCGCGAAGGTTTCCGACTGCAACATGGTTATAGGAGCATAAAGCATCGTTGAGGCGGGCGCCCCGATCGAAGGCGTGGTGCTCGATTCGCCGTCCCCGTGACGGCGGCGACTGGGAAGGAAGGGAGCAGCAAGACGTGGTAGGACGGGTCCGTTCCGGGCTGTCGGCGTCGCGCTTCGGCACCGTGTTCGTCGTCGTCGTCGCCCTGGTGATCGTCGCCCTCGTTCTCCGCGGCTTCCTCACCCCGGCCCCCGCGCCTGCGCCGGTGCTGCGGACGGCGGTCGTCGCCCGGGACACGGTGCGGACGGTCGCCACCGAGTCCGGCACCGTGGTGCCGGTGCAGCAGCAGGACGTCAACTTCCGCCAGTCCGGGCAGCTCACCGAGGTCGACGCCAAGGTCGGCGACCACGTCAAGGCCGGCCAGGTGCTCGCGAAGATCGACGACCGAGCCCTCCAGAACGGGCTCGCCCAGGCGCAGCAGCGCCAGCAGGCCGACCAGGCGACGCTCAACGCGACCGTCACCGGCAACGCGGTGGAGACCGCGCAGCACAACGTCGACGCGGCGAGGACCGCGCTCGCCAACGCCAGGAGCCAGGCCGCGCTCCAGAACCAGCAGGACGCGGTGACGGTCACCCAGGACCAGGCCTTCCTCTCCCGCGACGCCAACGTCCTCGCCAAGGACCAGGCGCTGCTCGCCGTCGACCAGGCCCGCGTCGACCACGACCGCAGCGTTCTCAACGCCGACACCAACACCCTCCAGGCCGACCAGGCGGTGGTCGCCAGGGACCAGGCCCAGGTCGCCAAGGACGAGGGCCGCGTCTCCGTCGATCAGACGCGTCTCCAGCAGGACCAGGCGACCGAGCAGGCGGACTGCGCGGCCCCCGCCAAGCCCGCCTGCCCCGCCGACCAGGCTGCGGTCAGCGACGACCAGAACCGTCTCAGCTCCGACCAGAAGACCCTCGCGTCGGACCAGAAGCAGCTCGCCCTCGACCAGGCGCCGGTCGCCCAGGACCAGGCCCAGGTCGGCGCCGACCAGGCGGCGCTCAGCGTCGACTCCCCCAACCCGATCACCGACCGCCAGCTCAGCAGCCAGGACGCCACCAAGGTGGAGCAGGACCAGACGGTGCTCCGCGCCGACCTGCAGAGGCAGTCGGCCGACCAGATCGCCGGCAAGCGTGCCGTCGACGACGCCCAGGCCTCGCTCACCAGCGCCGAGGACGCGCTCACCGCTCAGACCACCCTGCGCCCCAACACGATCGCCGCCCAGCAGGCGGCGGTCGTCGCCGACCAGGCCGCGGTCGACACGGCGAAGCAGAACGTCGAGGAGACGGTGCTCACCGCCCCGGTCGACGGCACCGTGGCGACCGTCAACGGCGCCGCGGGCGAGCCGGTGGTGGCGGGCAACGATCAGACCCCCCGGGCGCCGGGAAGCACCGCGCCGCTCCCCGACACCGCCGCGAGCAGCCCCTTCGTCCCGTCCAGCCTCTCGGCCGGCGGCGCCAACGCGCAGGCGGCGTTCATGGTTCTCACAGGCGTTCACAGCTTCCAGGTGGTCGCCCCGATCTCGGAGCTCGACGCCGCCCGGGTGAGCCAGGGGCAGCAGGTCCAGGTGACCTTCGACGCCATCCCCGGGCTCTCCCTGCCGGGCGACGTGCTCGCGCTGCAGCCGGTCGCCACCCTGATCCAGGACGTCACCAACTATCTCGTCACGGTCAACCTCGACACCGTCGACCCGCGGCTGAAGGCCGGCATGACCGCGCACGCCACGGTCGCGGTCGGCGAGGTCAAGGACGCGCTCGCGGTGCCGAACGTCGCCATCCAGCACTCCGCCGGCCACAGCTACGTGACCCTGGTCCGCCGCGACGGGACCCAGGCGAAGACCGAGATCGAGCCCGGCCTCGTCGGCGACACCACCACCCAGGTGATCTCCGGGGTCGGTGAGGGCGACCACGTCCTCCTCCCCGCGGTGACCCCCCCGGGCTCGGGGACGAACCGGCCGCTGAGCTGAGGCCCGCCGGCCTCAGAGCACCAGGAGCGAGTCCCCGAACTCGTGCCAGAGGTAGCCGCGCTCGAGCATCTCGGCGTGGGCGCGCTCGAGGAGCGGGAGCGGGACAGCCGCGCCGACGATGTCGAGGTGGGAGGCGCCGGGCTCGTGGAGGCCGGTGAGCAGGGCGTCGACGGCACGCATCCGGTGGTCGGGGGTGATCGCGAGCCGGGTCCATCCCTGCATGGGCCGCACCCGCCCCGGCGCTGACGCGGCGGTCTCGAGGGCGCGGACGACGGTGGTGCCGACCGCGACCACCCGCCGGGCCCGGTCGACGGCGGCCGCGGCGCGCGGGCCGACCGAGAACCACTCCTCGAGGAGCGGATGGGTGGCATCGACGGCGTCGTCCTGGGTCGAGCTGAGCCCGGTGTGGAGGACGATGTCGACGACCTCGACGCCGGCGGCGCGCAGCCGGAGGAGGAGCTCCCAGCTCAGCACCCGTCCCGCCGACGGTGTCTCCGCCGACCCCGGGTGGGTGGCGTAGACGGTCTGGTCGTGCTCCGCGGCGATCGCCTCGCTCGCGTACGAGTACCGGACCGGCCGGCCGTGGGCGAGGAGGATCTCGAGCCCGTCGGCGCCCTCGAGCTCGAGCCGCCAGACGAGCGGGAGCTCGGGCCGCCGGCCGCGCACGATCGCCGTCAGACCTCCGGGGAGGGTGAGGCGCTCGCCGATCCGCAGCGGGAGCGGCGCATGGGGCGGCGTCGCCTCGACGGCGATCGCGTCCCACCGGCGGCCGCGGCGCACCCAGGGGCGCACCTCGACCGGGCTGCCGTCGGCCCGGCGGCCGCGCAGGGTGGCGGGGATGGTCCGGCTGCTGTTCACCACGAGCAGGTCGCCGGCTCCGAGATGCTCGGCGAGCCGCGAGACCGTGGTGTGGGTCACGGTCTGCGCCATGCGGTCGACGACGCAGAGCCGGACGCCGTCGCGGCGGAGCCCCCGCAGCTCCGCGGGGACCGCGGCCCGCTGCCGCGGCGGGACGGCGAGCATGGTCACGGCAGCGCCGCGACCACCCGGTTGGCGGCCTGCGGAGCGACGACGAGCCGCAGGATGGACTCGGCGACGTCGGCGGGGCGGCGCAGCGTCGCCGGGTCGGCGTCGGGATCGGCGGCGCGGTGCATGTCGGTGTCCATGTCGCCGGGGTCGACGGCGATGACCCGCACCCCGCTCCCCTCGAGCTCCGCCGCCCAGCTCCGGGTCAGCCCCTCGAGCGCGGCCTTCGAGGCGCCATAGACGCCCCAGCCCGGATAGCCCTCCACCGCGGCGTCCGAGGTGATGTTGACGACGAGACCGCGGCCGCGCAGCAGCATCCCGCCGATCACCGCCCGGGTCAGCCGGAACGGGCCGAGCACGTTGACGTCGAGCGCCCGCTGCAGCGCCTGGGAGCTCGCGTCGGTGAGGTGGGCGAGAGGCACGGTGCCGAGGTCGGAGGCGTTGTTGACGAGGATGTCGACAGCTCCGAGGTGGTCGAGCGCGGTGGCGGCGACCCGCTCGACGTCGCGGGCGATGCCGAGGTCCGCGCTGACCACCACCGCGCGGGCGCCGAGGGCGCACGCCTCCGCCGCGACCTCCTCGAGGGGCGCGATCCGGCGCCCGCAGAGGGCGAGCACCGCTCCCTCCCGGGCGAAGCTCAGCGCCAGCGCGCGGCCGAGGCCCCGCGAGGCGCCGGTGATGAGGGCTGCCTGTCCGTCGAGCGATCCCATGGACCCAGGATCACGCGGCGCGGCGATCCGCGCGTCGGTCGCGGGGTGGATGCGCGGGTCCGCCGTTCGGCGGATCCGGCGCGCGGCGGGGGCGCCGGATGGCCGGCGCCCCTCCGTGGTCCGCGCGGAGATCAGATCCCGAGGAGCGAGCCGAGGACGCCCGTCACCTGGTCGAGGAGCGAGGGCGGCGGCGCCGGAGCCTGTGGCGGCGGCACGGGGGCGGGAGACCCGGCCGGAGGCGGTGCGACCGGCTGCGGGGCGGCCGGCGCGGGAGCGGGCGCCGCGCCGTGGTGAGAGCCGTGGGTGTGGACGCCGGCCGTCCCGGTGGCCGGGACGGTGGCGCTCGCGACCTCGACGCCCGCGCCGCTCGCGCCGCCGCGGAGGTGCGCGCGATGGTGAGCGAGCGCCGTCCCTGCGCGATGGGACGTTCCCGGGACGCCGGCCTGCGGCTGCGCCCCCGACGCCGGCGCGACGGCCGGTGCGGAGCCGTGCTCGACGTCGGTGCCGCCGATCGCGGTCGGGGCGGGCGCGGTCACCGCCGCCACCGGGGAGCGGGGGGAGCCGGCGCCGTGCCCGTGGAGGACGAGGAAGCCGGCGGCGCTGGCGGACAGGACGAGCGAGCCCGCGGCCGCGGCGACGGGAAGACGGGAGAGCATTCGCGAACCTCCGGTGACCCTTTCCACGGGTGCAACTCGAAGCCCCTGTCGATTCCTGTCGCCGGCGCCG
>DATKEY010000175.1:0-7285 GCA_035544475.1 Candidatus Dormiibacterota bacterium
ACCGAGCTGTCGAGCAGCCCGCACAGGCGTCGCGTCGCCAGATGGAGGGCCCGCAGATCCTCCAGGGCGGAGACCGCCGCCTCCTCAGGGCTCCTTCTCATCACTCGCCTCGCACCGTCTCCCCGGACTGCCGGTGTCGGACACGTCCCGTAGGGAATAGACAAGTGACGCAGGTGGATCTTTCAGTGGAACTTCTCAGCATGTGAACGGCGGTTTCGCTCGGGGCGGCCGGCGGGTCGAGGTGTCAGCGTTCCAGACCGGGCAGCAGCGGCCCGGCGGTGCGCTCGCGGACGCACCCCACCCACACCCCTGCCCCGTACGCGGCGGCGTCGGCGAGGCGCAGCGCGCAGTAGCGGGCGGGGTCGAGCTCGGGCCGGCGCTCCCGCCACTCGACGAGAGGCGGGAGCAGCGCGCAGAGCACGAGCGCCCGCCGTGCGCGCCGCGAGACGAGCGCCGCCGCGATGGACGCCGGCCACCATGTCCGCGTCACCTGGTCGGCGAGGACCCGGGCGGTCGCCGCGTGGCCGGACGCGCTGAGCCGCGCCGCCTCGTGCCAGCGGCCGCCGAGCGGGCGCAGCCGCCGGCCCAGGCGCACCGCCGCGAGCGCCGCCAGGCCCAGCGCGGGCGCCGGCAGGCGGAGCGCGAGCAACCCCCACCCGAGCGCGGCGCCCGGGGAGAGCCGGACGGCGGCGAGGCGTCCGGGATGGCGGCGGGAGAGGGCGGCCGCAGAGGTCCCGTAGGCCGCCCGGCGGCGGAGCATGGCGCCGAGGCGCAGGCGCGGAGCGTGGACGACCCGCACTGCCGGCTCGTAGCGCGCGGTCCACCCTGCGGCGGTGAGCCGCCAGACGAAGTCGACGTCCTCGCCGAGGCGCAGGGTCTCGTCGAAGCCGCCGGCCGCGAGCGCCGCCTCGCGCCGTACCAGCAGGACCGCCGAGGGCACGTAGGGCACCGCGCCGCCGCTCCGCACGGCGGCCTCCCCCGGACCCATGTCGAGCGCCGACCGCACCGCCTCGTAGCGGGCGAGGGCGCCGTCGCCGGGCGCAGGTCGGGGGGCGGCGACCCGCGGCGCCACCAGGCCCACGAGCGGGTCGTCGAGATGGGGGAGCAGGCCGTCGAGCCACCCCGCGGCGGGCTCGCAGTCGGAGTCGACGAAGGCGACCACGGGGGCGGTGGTCGCGCGCAGCCCGCGGTTGCGGGCCGCCGCCGGGCCGCGCGCACGGGGGTTGCGGAGCAGCGTCGCCCCCGCCGCCGCAGCGACGGCGGCGGTCGCGCCCGCGTCGACGGAGCCGTCGTCGACGACCACCAGCTCGGCGACCGGTCCGACTCCCGCCAGTGTCCGGGCGAGGCCGTCGGGGCGGTCGCGCACCGGGATCACCACCGCGACCGCTGCGACCCCGCCGCGCGGTCTCAGCGGGGGACGGGGGTGGGCCAGGCCGGTGGCGACGAGGTGCCGTGCGAGCGTCGCGGTGGCGCCGGGGCCGTCGACGGTGCAGCCCGAGGCGAGCCGGTCGAGGGTGCGCCGGCCGGCGTCGGAGAGCCGTACCAGCCGGAGCGGGCTGCCGCCGATGAGCACCCTGCCCGCGTCGACGCGGCGAACCCGCGGGTCGAGGGCGACGCCGAAGCCCGCGGGCAGACCCGGCGGTGCGGTCACCGGTCCCACGCCGCCACGGCCGCCTCGAGGTCGTCGAGGAGCGCCGCGAGCAGCCCCTCGCCCTCGGCGGCCGAGGCGCCCGCGGGGTCGCCGAGGACCCCGTTCGCCGACACCGCGGCCATCCCGCCGGCGCGGAGGACCGGCATGAGCTCGGCGAGCGGGCGGGTGTCGCCCGCCGTCGCGCGCCCCCGGCGCACCAGCCGCGGATGCAGCGCGAGCATCAGGGACGTCTCCGTCCGCCCGGCGTGGGCGTCGCCGCCGGGGACCGAAGCCATCCAGGCGAGCACGGCCCGTCCCTCGGCGGTCAGCCGGCGGACGGCGCCGTCGACGGCGTCGAGGTTGCCGCCGTGGCCGCAGACGAGAACCGCGCCGCGGCAGAGGTCGGCGGCCGAGCGGACCAGCTCGACGAGAACGTGCTCGAGCGCGGCGGTGCCGACCGACAGGGTGCCGGGGAAGCCCGCGTGCTCGCCACTCGCCCCATAGGGGAGCGCGGGTGCGACGAGCACGTCGTCGCGCCGCCGCGCGAGCCCCCCCGCCAGCGCGGAGGCGACGCGGGTGTCGGTGTCGAGCGGGAGATGGGGGCCGTGCTGCTCGGTCGAGCCGAGCGGCACGGCGAGGAGCGGGCGCCGTGACGCCGCGCGTCGCGTCTGCTCCCAGGTGCGGGTCGCGAGCTGTGCCCGGGTCCGTCGTCCCATTTCTGGAATCATGCCGGTCTCGCCCTGACAGGCCGTTTACCACGCCCCACGGCGGTGAGTAGCATGGTCGCTCCCGGCGTCTGCAGTCGACGCTGCGCTGAAAATCCGCGCCAACAAGTCACAACGAGACCATTCGATCACAGCGCGAACGTCCGCGCGTGCACACGGAGGAGGCTGATGAGACACAGCATCGCGGTGACTGTCAACGGCGTCCGGCGCGAGGACGCGGTCGAGCCGCGTCTGCTCCTGGTGCACTACCTCCGCGAGGTCGCGGGGCTGACCGGCACCCACGTCGGCTGCGACACGAGCCAGTGCGGCGCGTGCACCGTCATCGTCGACGGCAGGACGGTGAAGTCGTGCAGCGTGTTCGCGGTGCAGGCGGACGGGCGTGCCGTGACCACCATCGAGGGACTCGCCGACGGCGGCAACCTGCACCCGGTGCAGGAGGCGTTCTGGAACCAGCACGGTCTGCAGTGCGGGTACTGCACCCCCGGGTTCATCATGGCCGCGGCGTATCTCCTCGGACAGAACCCGTCGCCGAGCGATGACGACATCCGCAAGGGCCTCGAAGGCAACATCTGTCGCTGCACCGGCTACGAGAACATCCTCAAGGCGGTGAAGCAGGCCGGCGAGAGGATGGCGGCGGGCCGGGCGACGGCGCCGGCGGCGCAGCCGGCCGCGGTGGGGAGCTAGGCGATGGCCATCACCCAGATGATCGGCGCGCACATCCAGAGGCGCGAGGATCCCCGGCTCATCACCGGTCACGGCAGCTACATCGACGACATGAGGCTCACCGGGATGCTGCACATGTCGGTGGTGCGCAGCCCGTTCCCGCATGCGCGCATCCGCAGCATCGACATCACCGACGCGGCGAAGGCGCCGGGTGTCCACGCGGTCTACACCGCACGCGACTTCAAGGCGCACATCGCCGGCGGCATCCCCGCGGCGCCGGCGTTCATCCCCGACAAGAAGCAGGTGCCCACCCACTACCCGATCGCCGAGACCGAGGTCTGCTACCAGGGCGAGCCGGTCGCGGTGGTCCTCGCCGACGACCGCTACCTCGCCGATGACGCCGCCCAGCTGGTGAGCGTCGACTACGACCCGCTGCCCGCGGTGATGGACCTCGAGAAGGCGCTCGAGGCCGGCAGCCCGACGGCCCACGAGGGCGCCCCCGACAACGTCGCCTGGGACACGATCCTTCCGGGCGGCGACATCGACGCGGCGATGGCCGAGGCGGACATCAAGCTCAGCCTGCGGGTCACCCAGCAGCGGCTCGCGCCGACGGCGATGGAGACCCGCGGCTGCGTCGCCGAGTGGGTGCCCTTCGCCAACACCCTGACCCTGTGGACGTCGACCCAGGTGCCCCACTTCGTCCGGCTGTTCGTCAGCGGCGCGTTGGGGATCACCGAGGCGCAGATGCGAGTCGTCTCGAAGGACGTCGGCGGCGGCTTCGGCTGCAAGGCGTTCCCGTATCCCGAGGAGTACCTGTCGTCGGCGAGCTCGAAGCTCATCGGCCGGCCGGTCAAATGGATCGAGACCCGGACCGAGAGCCTTCAGTCGACCCACCACGGACGGGGCCAGCTCTACGACGCGGAGATCGGCGCCAAGCGTGACGGCACCCTGGTCGGGCTGCGCGTCACCCAGCTCCTCGACTCCGGCGCGTACGTCGGTGTCTTCGGCTCCTTCCAGACCTGCGCGATCCTCCTCGGCGGCGGCTGCTACACCTTCAAGGCGGTCCACGGTCGCACCGTCGGTGTGCTCACCAACCGTGTCCCGACCGATCCGTATCGCGGCGCCGGCCGGCCGGAGGCGACCCACCTGGTCGAGCGCCTCGTCGACATGGTCGCCGCCGAGCTGGGCATGGACCCGGTCGAGGTGCGGCGGAAGAACTTCATCGCGCCCGAGGCCTTCCCCCATCCCAACAACTTCGGGCTGGTCTACGACTCCGGCCAGTACGAGAAGACGATGGACCGCGCCCTCGACATGCTCGGGTACGGGGACTTCCGCAAGCGCCAGCAGGAGCTGCGCGCCCAGGGGCGGTACCTCGGCCTCGGCCTGTCGACCTGGGTGGAGATCTGCGGGATCGGACCCAGCGCGGCGACGGCGCCCGCGGCCGGGGTCGCGCTCGTCGAGTCCTCGGCGCTGCGGGTGCATCCCACCGGCTCGGTGACGGTGAGCACGGGGACGCACAACCACGGCCAGGGCCACGAGACCACCTTCGCGCAGATCGTCGCCGATGCGCTCGGCGTGCCCTACGAGATGGTCGACATCAAGCACGGCGACACCGGGGAGACGCCGTTCGGCTACGGCACCTACGGATCGCGCAGCCTCGCCGTCGGCGGCATCTCCATCCTCAAGTCCTGCCAGAAGGTGGTCGAGAAGGCGAAGCGTCTCGCCGCCCACATCTTCGAGGCGTCCGAGGACGACGTCGTCTTCGACCAGGGCCGCTTCTACGTGAAGGGCAGCCCGGACAACGCCAAGATGCTCGGCGAGATCGCCTTCGCGTCCTATGGCGCGGGGCTCCCCGAGGGCATGGAGCAGGGCCTCGAGGCGATCACCTACTTCGACCCGCCGAACTTCGTCTGGCCGTTCGGCTGCCACATCTGCGTCGTCGAGGTCGACGCCACGACCGGCGCGGTCGAGATCCAGCGCTACATCGCGGTCGACGACTGCGGCAACGTCATCAACCCGATGATCGTCGAGGGTCAGCTCCACGGCGGCATCGCCCAGGGCATCGCCCAGGCGCTCTTCGAGGAGATGAGCTACGACGACGAGAGCGGTCAGCTGCTCACCGGCACCTTCCTCGACTACCTGGTGCCGACGATGGCGGAGATGCCCCGCTACGAGCTCGACCGCACCGTCACCCCGAGCCCGACGAACGAGCTGGGGGTCAAGGGGATCGGCGAGGCGGGGACGATCGCGGCGAGCGCGGCGGTGATCAACTCCGTCTGCGACGCGCTCTCGCCCTTCGGCATCCGGCACGTCGAGATGCCGGCGAGACCCGACCGGATCTGGAAGCTCATCCAGGAGGCGCGCTCGTGATCCCGGCAGCCTTCGAGTACACGGCGGTCTCCTCGGTCGACGAGGCGGCCGAGGCGCTGCGGAAGTACGGCGAGGACGCCAAGGTGCTCGCCGGCGGTCAGAGCCTCATCCCGTTGATGCGGCTGCGGCTGGCGCAGCCGTCGGCGCTCGTCGACATCGGCCGGATCCCCGGCCTCGACGGGATCCGCCGGGAGAACGGCACCCTGGTCGTCGGTGCGCTCGCGCGCCACGCCGACATCCAGACGAGCGACGAGGTGCGGTCGGCGCTGCCGCTGCTCGCCGAGGTTGCGAACGACGTCGGCGACAACCAGGTCCGCAGCATGGGGACGATCGGCGGGGTGGTGGCCCACGGCGATGCCGCGGGCGACTACAACGCGCTCGCGCTCATGCTCGACGCGGAGATCGTGACCAACCGGCGGCGGCATCGGGCCGCCGAGTTCTACAAGGACATCTTCACCACCGCGCTCGAGCCCGACGAGGTGGTCACCGAGGTGCGCTTCCCGGTGGCGTCCGGCCGCCACGCGTACATCAAGTTCCGGCGGCGGCTGTTCGACTGGGCGATCGCCGGGGTCGCGGTGCAGCAGACCGGCTCGGGCTGGCGGGTCGGCTACGTCAACCTCGGCAACACCCCGCGGCGGGGCACGGCGGTCGAGTCGGCGCTCGCCCAGGGCGCCTCGCCGGCGGATGCCTCCGCCCAGACCGGCTCCGCCATCGACCCCGTCGACGACGTCCGTGCGTCGGCGGAGTACAAGCGCTCCCTGGCCGCGACCCTCACCCGGCGCGCCCTGGAGACGGCGTCCGCGGGCGGTTGATCCGCCATCCGGCCCCGGGAGGCTACCCTGGGGGCGTGCCGAGCACGCTCCCAGGCCCCTCCGGGGGCGACACCTCCCAGCGTACCGACGTGCCCGAGACCGTCGACGAGGTCGTCGCGCGCCTCTCCGAGCAGGCGTACCTCTGCGACCGCCGCCTCGCGACCGCGATCCTGGTGGCGTTGCGCATCGGCAAGCCGCTCTTCGTCGAGGGCGAGGCGGGGGTGGGCAAGACCGAGCTCGCCCGGGCCATGGCCCAGGTGCTCGGGGCCCGGTTGATCCGGCTGCAGTGCTACGAGGGGATCGACCTCGCCCACGCCGCCTACGAGTGGAACTACGCGCGCCAGCTGCTCCACATCCGGCTGCTCGACACCGCCGTCTCCGAGGACGGCCGCGCCGCGGCGGAGCGCGATCTGTTCAGCGGCGAGTACCTGCTCCGCCGCCCGCTCCTCGACGCCATCGACAACGACGACCCGGTGGCACCGGTGCTGCTCATCGACGAGATCGACCGCTCCGACGAGGAGTTCGAGGCCTTCCTCCTCGAGCTGCTCGCCGACTTCGCGATCAGCATCCCGGAGCTGGGCACGGTCCGCGCCGCACGGCCGCCCTTCGTCGTGCTCACCGGCAACCGCACCCGCGAGGTCCACGACGCGCTGAAGCGCCGCTGCCTCTACCACTGGATCGACTACCCCGACGTCGAGCGCGAGGTGGCCATCGTCCGCGTCCGCGCCCCCGAGGTGAGCGAGCAGCTCGCCCGTCAGGTGACCCATGCCGTCCAGCGGCTGCGCGGCCTGGATCTCTACAAACTGCCGGGAGTGGCCGAAACCGTCGACTGGGCGCGCGCGCTGGCCGCGCTGGGCAGCGACCCCGCCGACGCGGCGACGATGCGCGAAACCCTCGGCGCCGCGGTGAAGTACCAGGAGGACCTCGACCAGGCTGCCGCCGCCATCGTCGAGGCGGCGTCCTGAGCGCAGTCTCCGGCGGCGTCGACCCGCTGCCCCGGCTGGCCCTCTTCTCTCGGCTTCTCCACGACGCCGGGCTGCGTACCGGACCCGACCGGCTGGTCGACGCCACCGCGGCGCTGACCG
>DATKEY010000176.1:0-2405 GCA_035544475.1 Candidatus Dormiibacterota bacterium
TCGAGCGGCGGGCGGAGCTCTCGCGCGCCCTCGAGAAGGACCAGTTCGTCCTCCACTACCAGCCGATCGTCGAGCTCGACAGCGGGCGTCCGATCGCGGTCGAGGCGCTGCTCCGGTGGAACCACCCCCGCGACGGGCTGCTCCTTCCCGACGCGTTCCTCGCCGAGCTCGAGGAGAGCGACCTCCTCCTCCCGCTCGGCCCCTGGGTGCTCCGCACGGCGTGTGCCGAGATCGCGGCGCTCCGCATCGAGACCGGGGTTCCGGTCGCGGTCAGCGTCAACGTCAGCAGCCGGCAGCTCATCGCGGGGGACGTCGGCGGCGCGGTGCGGACGGCGCTCGCGGGCTCGGGGCTCCCTCCCGACGCGCTGATCGTCGAGCTCACCGAGAGCGGGACGAGCATCGACGCCGAGGCGGTCGCGGGACGGCTGCGCGCGCTGAAGCGGCTCGGGATCAACCTCGCCCTCGACGACTTCGGCACCGGCTGCGCCTCCTTCGGACAGCTCCGGGGCCTCTCCATCGACCTCCTCAAGGTCGACCGCAGCTTCATCGGCGACCTCGGCGCCGACAGCCAGGCCACCCGCCTCGCCGAGGCGCTGATCGGGATCGGCGACCGCCTCGGGATCCCGGTCGTCGCGGAGGGCGTCGAGACCGCGCTGCAGCGCGCCGCCCTCGCCCGGCTCGGCTGCCGCCTGGTGCAGGGCTCGAGCTTCTCGCGCGCGCTCCCCCTCGACGAGCTTCGCGCCCTCCTCCTCCGTGAGGCCGGCGACCGGGCCGGCGCAGGGCTCGGCGCCGCCTGACCGCGCCCGCCCCGGGTACATTCGGGGCGTGAGCACCCAGAGCCCCGACCTCGGTGACCTGCGGAGCAGCCTCGACGACATCGACGCCGAGATCGTCCGCCTGATCGCCCAGCGGTTCGGCGTCGTCGACGAGATCGGGAGGGCGAAGGACCGCAGCGCAGCGAGCATCCAGGACCCGGAGCGCGAGCGCCGCGTCCTCGAGTCCGTCCAGGGGGTGGCCCGCCAGCTCGGCGTCTCCGCGGACCTCGTCCGTCGCGTCTTCCAGGAGATCATCAGCCACTCCGTCGCCCAGCAGTCCGCCCACCTCTCCGCGGACACGGGCGGGCAGGTGCGCCTCGCCCACGCCGGCGGCGAGCACTCCAACGGCCACCTCGCCGCCCAGAAGTTCCTCGCCGGTCGCGGGCTGATGGGCCACCTCACCGGCCACGCCAGCGTGCGCGCGACGGTCGCCGCGCTGCTCGCGGACGAGGCCGACGCCGCCGTCGTCCCCATCGAGAACACCACCGCCGGGAGCATCAACGAGGTCTACGCGCTGCTCCGCGACCACCTCCTGTACATCACCGGCGAGGAGACCTGGCGGATCGACCACTGTCTCGCGGCGCCCCGGTCGGTGCCGCTCGCCTCGCTGAGCCGGATCCTCGCCCAGCCGCAGGCGCTCGAGCAGTGCGCCCAGTTTCTCCAGACGCTTCCGCAGGTGACGACCTCACCGTGCCTCGACGGCGCCGGAGCGATGCAGGCGGTCGCGGAGGCGGACGACGACGGCACGGCGGCCATCGGCCCTCCCGAGGCGGCGGCGGCGTACGGTCTCGCCGTCCTCCGGCACGGCATCGCCGACAGCGACGCCAACTACACCCGCTTCGTCGTCCTCGCGCGCAATCCGATCGCCGTCGATCCGCGGGTGCCGTGCAAGACGAGCCTCATCCTCGTCACCCGGCACGAGGAGGGCGCGCTGCTGCGCTGCCTGGAGATCCTCTCCGGCAGCGGCCACTCGATGACCAAGCTCGAGTCCCGTCCGCAGCCGGGCAAGCCGTGGGAGTACATGTTCTTCCTCGACTTCGAGGGCAACGTCGCCGAGCCGCGCACCGCCGCCGCGCTCGACGAGCTGCGCTCCTGCGCGCTCTACATCAAGGTGCTCGGAAGCTACCCCGCGAAGGCGCTGCGCGAGCGGCCGCGGCCCGGCAGCCTGCCCGGCGTGGAGGAGGAGGAGTCCGCGGCCGACGCGCTCGAGGCGGTGGTCATCCCGGAGACGCCACCGGTGAAGCGCTCGCGCCAGCACCGCCTCGTCGATCGCGCATCGCGGGCCGATGACACGGTGGTGCAGGCCGGTGGGCTGCTCATCGGCGGTTCGGGGTTCGTGGTGATGGCGGGCCCGTGCTCGGTCGAGAGCCGCGAGCAGATCGGCGACACGGCGCGCTTCGTGCGCGACCACGGCGCCCACGTGCTCCGCGGCGGGGTGTTCAAGCCGCGCACCTCGCCCTACGCGTTCCAGGGGCTCGGCTGGTCCGGGCTCGACCTGCTCGTCGCCGCCGGGCGCGAGACCGGGCTGCCGATCGTCACCGAGGTGATGGCGGTCGAGCAGGTGCAGCGCCTCGCCCACGCGGCCGACAT
>DATKEY010000177.1:0-12639 GCA_035544475.1 Candidatus Dormiibacterota bacterium
GAGCAGCGAGGCCGCCACCGCGTAGCGACCGCCGTCCAGGTCGATGGTGGTCGCGCCGGTGTCCGCGACGGCGCCCGACAGCGCCGCCGGCAGCCGCTCACCGGCGCGCACCAGCCGGCCGGCGATGCGCCCGCCGACCACGTAGCGGCCGCCGTCGAGGTCGCTCGTCGACGCCGCGGTGCCGACGGCGGCGGAGGCGAGCTCGGGCTGCAGTCGCTCACCAGGGGCGACGAGACGCCCGGCGATACGGCCACCGACGACATAGCGGTCGTCATGAACGATCGCGACCTGCGGCTGGTCGGTGCCGGCGCTGCGCAGCTCGAGGGCGAGGTCGTCGACGATGTTCGGCTGGGCGGCGACGACGGCGAGGCCCGTGAGCGCGCCCGCGGGCGTGCGGACCGGCGAGCTCGCGAACATCCAGGGGACGTTGTCGTCGGGGTTCCCGGCGAACGGCGGCGGCGCCGCAGCCTCGCCGGTCATCCAGCGGGTCAGCGCGAGGTCGGGGCCGAGCACCGCGCCGGCGCGAGCGAGCAGCGTCGACGCCGCGCTCCCGTCCACCGCACCGGTGATGGCGAGCACGCCGGCGCCGCATCCCTCGGGCACGGCGGGGAGCGGCGGCGTGGGAGGGCAGCCCTGTGCCGGCGTGGTTCCCTGCGGCGTCCCGGACCCGACCGGCTGGGGCTCGAGCTCGCGGCTCAGGCCGGCGATGAAGCCGTCGAGGGCGGAGACGTCGCTCGGTGCGTCACCGGTGTCGCCGAGCTGGAGCGCGGTGGCGCGGGCGAAGGCGGTCAGCGAGCGCTGCTGCTCGAGAAGGAGGTTCGCCCCCACCGACGCCTTGTCGGCGGCGCGGTCGACGGCCTGCTGGCCGGCGATCCGCCGCGCCTGCTGGAAGGGCACGTAGGCCGAGACCGAGGCGATGAAGACCGCGAAGGCGCCGACGACGAGGGGGAAGAGGGTGAAGAAGGAGGCACGCCGCAGCAGCTCCGGGCGGCGCACCTCACCGCCCTCCGCGGAGCACGCGCAGGGCCATCACCGTGCTCGCCAGCGCCACCGATCCGAAGCCGAGGACGAGCACGGAGGTGGGCGCGAGCTGCGCCGCGTAGCTCTGCGGGACCGGGGAGAGCGTCGGCAGGAGCCAGATCGGCGGCGGGACGGGGAGCGCCCGCAGCGGCGCGGAGCCGGGGGACGCGACCGCCGCAGAGGTGCGGGGGAGCGCCGCATCCGTGCGGCGTGGGGGCGCGGGCTCGGCGACCGCGGTGGACGGACGGGGGGCCCCGACCGCGGTGGCGCCCACCGGCGACGGGCACGCGAAGGCGTGCCGGCCGCGATCCGCGTCGCGGGCGGCGTCGGGCGCCTGGGGGCATGGAGAAGCGCCGGTGTCCGGCCGCGGCGGCGCGGTGACGGCCACCGGGGGCTGGTCGTCGACGACGGGGGGCCGGCCAACGGCGGCGCCGGACGTGGCTGCGATCACGAGCGCGCCGAGCGCGAGCGCCAGCGCGGTCATGCCCCTCAGCGCACGTCCCACCCACACCGGAAGGCCACGACGGGTGGTCATGCGGGAACCTCTCGCCGCGATCGTACGGTCGCCTCTCGGGACGGCCCGTCACCGTCCGGTGACGAGATCCAGGGCGTAGGCTTCGTCCCATGCCCCTGGTGGTCATCACCTTCCACGACGGAGAGGTGCTCTGGGCGGACACCCCCACGATCGGCTTCGACCTGCCCGTGATCGAGGCGGAGATCCGCAACGTCGACTCCAACAGCGAGCGCGCCCTGCTGCCGCTGGCGGCGATCCGGCTGCTGATCATCGGGGAGGTGCGCCCGGCGCCGCCCGCCGAGACCCTCGCCGGCTGGGACAAGGCCGCGTTCCACTTCCTGGACGGTCACGTGCTCCGGGCGTGGCTCGGCCCCGAGGTGCGCCTCGGCCCGCACGGCGGGGTCTGGGAGCTCGTCGAGCACGGCACCCCCGACCCCGAGCTGCGCACCATCGGGGTGCCGTGGTCGTCGCTCAAGGGGGTGTTCCAGATCCGCCAGTGGGACAGCCGGCCGGCGACCGAGCGCGCGGCGCGGGCGGCGGGGGAGCCGGTGCACCTCGAGAACATGATCCGGGTGCTCGCCGAGCGCGAGGCGCGGGCGGTCGAGCCCCGGGCGCAGCGCTCCGAGGCCTCGCTCGCACAGCGCCTCCAGCGCGCCCGCGAACGTGAGGACGATTCGCCGTGACAGGATCGTCACAGAGGGCCACGCTCCGGCCACAGGGACGGAAGCCACAGAACCGCGTGATAGGGTTGCCCGCAACGTGTCCCTGCGCGCTCCCTCCGACAACGGCGCACCCTCGCTGCGCTCCCGGCTGCTGACCCCACGCACCGCCCTCTCGGTCGGCGCGACCGTCCTCATCATCGGGCTCGCGATCTGGCGCGCTCCGGTGAACTGGCACGACGTGGGAAGCGCGATCCGCCATGCGGACCTGCGCCTGTATCTCGCCGGCATCGCCGCGTACTACCTCTCCTTCCTGGCCCGGGCCCTGCGCTGGCAGCTGCTGCTGCGGAACGCCGGGGAACGGTGCCCGGCGGGTCCGCTGTACGAGACCCTGCTCGTCTCCTTCTTCGTCAACTGCGTCGTGCCCGCCAAGATGGGAGACGTCTACCGGGCATTTCTCCTGCGGACCCGACAGGGCGTGGGAGTGATGAAGGGCTTCGGAACGATCATCGCCGAGCGCCTCCTCGACCTCTTCGTCCTCATGGCGCTGCTCGTCGTCGCCGCGGCCGCGACCTTCGGGAACCGGGTCCCCCACCAGTTCATCCCCGCCCTCGTCGCCGGGGTCGTGCTCTGCACGATCGCCGCCGGCCTGCTCGTGGTGATGGGGCTCGGCCGTGGCAAGCGGCTGCTCCGCCTGCTCCCCCACGGCGTGCAGCATCGCTACGAGGCGTTTCGCGCCGGGACGATGAGCTCCTTCGGCCGCTGGCCGGAGGTGATCCCGCTCTCGATCCTCGTCTGGGCCCTCGAGGCGACGCGGCTCGCGTTCGTCGTCTACGCGCTCGGCTACAGCGACCTGCTGACCCCCCGCCACTTCGTCCTCGTCGCCCTGGTGGCGGCGCTGCTCACCACCATTCCCTTCACCCCCGGCGGCATCGGCCTGGTCGAGGCGGGAATGGTGGGCGTGCTGAAGGCCATCGGCGTCGGCAGCACCCCCGCCGCCGCGATCGCGCTCCTCGACCGCAGCATCAGCTACGGCACCCTGATCGTGATCGGCTGCATCGTCTTCGCCGTCAGCCACCTCCGCGTCCCCCACGCGCAGCGGCAGCCGCTCGCCGACGAACCCGGGGGATGAGGACGCTCGTCACCGGGGGAGCCGGCTTCATCGGCTCCACGCTGGTGGACGCGCTGGTCGCCGCCGGACACGAGGTGACCGTCCTCGACGACCTGTCGCGCGGCCGCCGCGAGCAGGTTGCGCGCGCCGCCCGGCTGGTCGTCACCGACGTCGCCGGCCCCGCCACGCGTGAGGCGCTGCTCGAGGCCCGTCCCGAGGTCGTGTTCCACGAGGCGGCCCAGATCGACGTCCGGCGCTCGGTCGCCGAGCCGCTGCTCGACACCACCGTCAACGTGCTCGGCACCGTGAACCTGCTCCAGGCGTGCGTCGACGCCGGGGTTCGACGCCTGGTGTTCGCGTCGAGCGGCGGCGCCATCTACGGCGACACCGACGTGGTGCCGACACCGGAGACCCATCCCGCGCGCCCCGCCTCGCACTACGGCGCCGCCAAGCAGTGCGGCGAGGCGTACGGCGGCGTCTACGCGCTGCTCTACGGCCTCGAGTTCGTCGCGTTGCGCTACGCCAACGTCTACGGGCCGCGCCAGGACCCGCACGGCGAGGCCGGAGTGGTCGCGATCTTCGCCGAGCGGCTGCTCTCCGGAGGCGAGGCGACGATCAACGGCGACGGCGGCCAGACCCGCGACTACGTCCACGTCGACGACGTCGTCGCCGCCAACCTGCTCGCGATGGAGACCCCGCACTGCGGCGCGTACAACATCGGGACCTCGATCGAGACCGACGTCAACACCCTGTTCGCGCACATCGCCCGCGCCTGCGACAGCGACGCACCAGCGCGCCACGGTCCTGCCAAGCCGGGCGAGCAGCGACGTTCCTGCCTCGACGTGCGCCTCGCCGCCGAGCGCCTCGGATGGAGGCCCCGCGTCGCGCTCGACGGCGGCCTCGCGCACACCGTCGAGCACTTCCGCGCCGTCACGCCGGCGCGGTGACGCCCCCGGCGAGCGCGGCGCCCACCGCCTCCATGCAGCGCGCCGAATGGTCGCGCAGCGCCGCCACCGCGTCCTGGATGCCGGGGTTCTCGCGGTAGCTCCCACCCTCGAGCAGGCGGCACACCCAGCTCTGGTCCTCGATCGCGGCGGTGAGCAGGGCGCGCACGGACGTGAGCACCTCGAGCTCGTCGCCGGTCGCGTTCACCTCGGTGCGGGCGAGCTGCTGCCGGTAGCCGGTGAGCTGTTTGCGCGCCTCCGCACCCACCTCGACGAGCGGGTCGGCGCCGGGTCGCGCCGGCGCAGACGCCTCCGAGCGCGGCCGCTCGAGCACGGCGTCGAGCTCGGCGACGCGGTCTGACGTGTATGCGGCGATGCGCTGCAGGAACTGCCGGTAGTCCACCGCGGGAACGGGCTCGGCGCCTCCCCCGAGCGCGCGGAAGCTCCCATAGAGGACGACCGCGACGACGAGCAGCGCGACGGCGTAGGTGAGCATCTCTGGCGTCCCGGACGCCGCCGCCGGTTACTTGTACCGGAAGGTGATGCGGCCGCGGCTCAGGTCGTAGGGGCTGAGCTCGACGCGGACACGGTCGCCGATGAGGATGCGGATGTAGAACTTGCGCATCTTCCCGGAGGTGTACGCGAGCACCTCCTGCCCGGTCTGCAGCTTCACCTTGAACATCGCGTTGGGAAGCGGCTCGACCACGGTGGCGTCCATCTCGATCGTCTCTTCCTTGACCTCGACGACCGCGTTGGCGGCCGCGGTGGCGGGGTCACGGCGACGAGGGGGGCGGCGGCGGGCACCGCCGGGACGGGATGGACGACGCGCCAAGACAGCCTCCTCGAAAAGTCGACAACCGCCGGAGCGTAGCATGACGCCCCGATGTCGCAGCAGGTGCCGGCACCCGCGAGGTCGGGGTGGCGCCGCGGTCCGCGCGCCCTTGCGGGGGTGGCGGCGCTCCTCGCGGCGCTCATCGTGGTGCCGGTGATCCGGCTGCTGGCGAGCGACGGCGCCGCCGCCCTCGCCCCCGGCTTCTACCTCCCTCAGCGCGCCGGCGAGGTGCTCACCTACCGCCTCGGCGGCTCGCTCCGGGCCACTGTGGAGCTGCGCCTCGCCTCCCGGGGAGTGGTGGCCGGGGTCCCCACCCTCTCCTTCGAGCAGCTCGGCACCCCGACCTCCACCATCCTCCCCTTCGGCCTCAGCGGCGGCACGGTTCGGATCGACGGGGACACCGTGGTCCGGACCGCGGAGGGAGGGACGGTGCGCGACCTCGCCGGACCCGTGGCCCCCGGACGCCGCTGGAGCGACGTCCGCCACACCGGGGCCGCCGGGGGCACCGGCGGGACCTTCACCGTCGCCGAGGACCGCACTCTCCTGGGCCCCGCCGCCCTCGATGAGCCGTACGGCCACCTCGATCGCTGCCTGGTGGTCGCGGTGAGCTCCCGCGCCACGTCCGCCGGCGGGTCGGTGTCGGCCGCGGGGGCGACCCTCTGGTACTGCGAGGGCGTCGGGCTCGCCCGGGCGGTGCTCCGCGGCGGGGCCGCCGGGGACACGATCGACCTGGTCGCGGTCCGTTAGGGGCGGGGCGGGGAGTTCTGACCGGCGGAGCTCGCGCCGTGGGAGCCCGAGGTGCCGCTCCGGGTGCCGCGGCCGCTGCCCGAGCTTCCCGCCGAGCTCGCACTCCCGTTGTTCGCGAGGGCGGCGGGGTTCACCGAGGGCGGTGGCCCCAGCGGGGGTGCGGTGACCGCGGGGAGCGCGGTGGCCGCGGCGCCGAAGGGCGGCAGGGTGACCGCGGGCGCGGTCGCCGGTGGGGGGGTCGCCAGCGCGTACGGGGTGGCCGCGGTGTGGGGCGGCGCCGCCACAGGGGCGCCGCAGCCTGCGAGGGCGATCAGCGCCGCCGCGGTGCCCGCGGTGCGCGCCGGCCGGAATGCGGCTCTGGCCACGTCTCCTCCCTTCCGGTCCCCGCCCGACGACTCTCCAACGAACGCCGGCCGCCGGGAATTGCACCGGCCCGGAAATGGACCCCGGCTAGAATCGATCCTCCCCGATGGCTGCCACGATGAACGAGCCGACCACCGTCACCGATTCCCCCTTCCTGAGGGCGCTGCGCTCACGGGTGCTCGTCGTCGACGGCGCGATGGGGACGAGCCTTCAGGCCATCGATCTCACGGCCGACGACTTCGGGGGCCGCGAGGGCTGGATCGACGGCCTCGTGCTCCACCGCCCCGACCTGGTCGCGGGGATCCACCGCTCCTTCCTCGAGGTCGGGTGCGACGTCGTCGAGACGTGCACCTTCCAGGCCACCCGCCTGCGGCTCGCGGAGTGGGGCGCCGCCGATCGCACCCACGAGCTCAACGCGACCGCGGCGGCGCTGGCGCGCGGGGCCTGCGCGGAGTTCGCGACCGCCGACCGTCCCCGGTTCGTCGCCGGCAGCATCGGCCCGACGGGCTTCCTGCCCTCCTCGGATGATCCCTCGCTCGGGAACATCACCTTCGAGGAGCTCGCCGAGGCGTTCCGCGAGCAGACGCGCGGGCTCGTCGAGGGGGGCGCCGACCTGCTGATCATCGAGACCGCGCAGGACATCCTCGAGGTGAAGGCGTCGATCCACGGGGCGCGTCGCGCCTTCGCCGATCTCGGACGGGCGGTCCCCATCCAGGCCCAGGTCACCCTCGACATCTCGGGCCGGATGCTGCTCGGCACCGACATCGGCGCCGCGCTCGCGATCCTCGAGGGTCTTCGCGTCGACGTCGTCGGGCTCAACTGCTCGACCGGGCCCGACTACATGCGCGAGCCGATCCGCCACCTCTGCGCGCACACGCGGCTCCCCGTGTCCTGCATCCCCAACGCGGGGCTGCCCCAGAACGTCGAGGGTCGCGCCGTCTTCCCGCTGCAATGCGACCCGATGGCCGAGGCGCTCGAGGAGTTCGTCCGCGAGTTCGGCGTCAACCTCGTCGGCGGCTGCTGCGGCACCACCCCGTCGCACCTGCGCGAGGTCGTCCGCCGTGTCGGGGGGAGCGCGCCGCGCCCGCGCGACGACGTCGACGACGCGCCCCGGCTCGCGAGCAGCATCCGCAGCGTCGCGCTGCACCAGGTGCCCGCGCCGCTGCTCATCGGCGAGCGCGTCAACGCTCAGGGCTCGCGGAAGATGAAGCGCCTGCTCATCGCGGACGACTACGACGGGATCCTCGAGATCGCCCGCGAGCAGGTCGAGAGCGGGGCTCACACCCTCGACGTCCAGGTCGCGCTCACCGAGCGCACCGACGAGGCCGAGCAGATGCGCATCCTCACCAAGAAGCTCCAGATGAGCGTCGAGGCGCCGCTGGTGTTCGACACCACCGAGACCGACGTCGTGCGCGCCGCGCTCGAGACCTATCCGGGACGCCCGGTCGTGAACAGCATCAACCTCGAGAGCGGGCGCACCCGCTGCGACGCGGTGCTGCCGCTGGTGCGCGACCACGGCGCGGCGGTGATCGCGCTGACGATCGACAACTCGCCCGACGTCGGCGGGATGGCCAAGACCCGCGACACGAAGCTGCGCGCCGCACGGCGGATCCACGAGATCGCCTGCGGCGAATACGGCCTCCACCCCCACCAGCTGCTCTTCGACGCGCTCACCTTCACCCTCGCGACCGGCGACCCGGAGTTCGCCGATTCCGCGGTGGAGAGCATCGAGGGGATCCGCCTCATCAAGCGCGAGCTGCCGGGCGTGCTCACCACCCTCGGGTTGAGCAACGTCTCGTTCGGCCTCGCCGCCGCCGCGCGGCCGGTGCTCAACAGCGTCTTCCTCTACCACTGCGTCGCCGCCGGCCTCGACACCGTGATCATCAATCCGGCGCACGTCGTCCCCTACGCGGACATCCCGACCGAGCAGCGCGAGCTCGCAGAGGACCTGATCTTCAACCGGCGCGCCGACGCGCTCGCGCGCTTCATCGCGTTCTACGAGGCGAACACCGGCGCGACCGAGCAGGCGGAGCGCGCCGACCCGTTCGCGGGGATGGCGCCGGCGGAGCGCATCCACGCGCAGATCCTCCACCGTCGCAAGGACGGGATCGAGGAGCAGATCGACCTCGCGCTGCAGGAGCGCACCCCGGTGGAGGTGATCAACGAGGTCCTCCTGCCGGCGATGAAGGACGTCGGCGACCGCTTCGGCGCCGGCGAGCTGATCCTTCCCTTCGTCCTCCAGAGCGCCGAGGTGATGAAGCGCGCGGTCGCGCACGTCGAGCAGTTCCTCGA
Organism: Candidatus Dormiibacterota bacterium; assembly: GCA_035544475.1. Lineage (GTDB taxonomy): Bacteria > Chloroflexota > Dormibacteria > Aeolococcales > Aeolococcaceae > CF-96. Next base: position 8,483 of record DATKEY010000177.1, read on the forward strand.
CCGCAAGGAGGGGGTGAGCAAGGGGAAGGTCGTGCTCGCCACCGTGTACGGTGACGTCCACGACATCGGCAAGAACCTCGTCAACACCATCCTCAGCAACAACGGTTACACGGTGTTCGACCTCGGCAAGCAGGTGCCGGTGAACACGATCATCGACAAGGCGGTCGAGGTCGAGGCCGACGCCATCGGGCTGAGCGCGCTGCTCGTCAGCACCAGCAAGCAGATGCCCGCGTGCCTCCGCGGGCTCGACGCCCGCGGGCTGCGCTTCCCGGTGATCATCGGCGGCGCCGCGATCAACCGCGGCTTCGGCCGGCGCATCCTCCTCCTCGACGACGGCCACACCTACGACCCCGGCGTCTTCTACTGTAAAGATGCCTTCGAAGGGCTGGAGACCGTCGACCAGCTCGTCGACCCAGGACGGCGCGGCGCGCTCGTCGAGCGCATCCGTGACGAGGCGCTGAGCTTCCGCGACGCAGAGGCCCGGCGCGCCGCGGAACGTGCGGCGGCGCCCGCGGTCAGCGTCCCCGAGCGCAGCAGCGTGCGCCGCGACGCGCCGATCCCGACGCCGCCCTTCTGGGGCGGGCGGGTGCTCCGGGGCATCCCCATCGACGACATCGTGCCTCACATCGACCGCAACTCGCTGTTCAAGATGTCGTGGCAGTTCAGGGGCGAGGCGACGCGCGACCCGCAGAGGTGGGAGGAGCTGCTGCGCACCGAGCTCGAGCCGCGGCTGGCACGCTCGATCGCCGAGGCCCGCAGCGAGGGATGGCTCGAGCTGCAGGCCGCCTACGGCTACTGGCCGGCGCTCGCCGACGGCGACACCGTGCTCATCTACGACCCCGACGACCGCGAGCGGGTGGTCGCGCGGCTCACCTTCCCGCGGCAGCCCGCGCACCAGCGCCTCTGCCTCGCCGACTACCTGCGCCCCGTCGACGAGGCGCGCGGGGAGCGCGACGTCCTCGCCCTCCAGCTCGCCACGACGGGCCCCCGCGCCTCCGAGGTCTCCGAGGCGCTGCAACGCTCCGACCGGTTCGACGACATGCTCCGGGTCCACGGCTTCGCCACCCAGATGGCCGAGGCCACCGCCGAGCACGTCCACGGCATCATCCGCGCCGAGCTCGGCCTCGCCCCCGACCAGGGGCGGCGCTACTCGCCGGGATATCCGAGCTGCCCCGACCTCGCGGGCAACCGCACCCTCCTCGGGCTGCTGCCCGGCGCCGAGATCGGGGTCACCCTCACCGACGCCGACCAGCTCGTCCCCGAGCAGTCGACCGTCGCCTGGGTCATGCACCACCCCGAGGCGCGCTACTTCGACCTCCATCTCGCGGGCGCCGCGGCCACCGGCTGAGCGCTAGGGCGTCGCCAGCTCGCCGAGCATCGACATGCTCAGCAGCGCCCGGAAGACGGTCGCGTAGTCGTCGGCCGCGAAGCGCAGGGTCCGGCCCGCGGTGCGCTCGACCCCGGGGATGGTGGAGGCGTAGTCGGCCGCCAGGGTGGTGGCGGTGTCGCATTCGAGGACGAACGGCGGCGTCGGCCGGTACGGCTCGACGTCGCCGCCGAGCGCGCGGGTCAGACCCTCCTGGACGGCGCTCTGGATGCGTTCCCGGGCGACCGAGGGGTGCAGGCAGTAGGCGGCGCCGGCGCCGAAGGCGGCCTTGGTGGCGACGGTCTGCACCTGCTGGCCCAGGGCCGCGATCGCCTCGGCGCAGGTCGCCTCGTCGCCGCTCACCATCACCACCGGCACGCCGTGATGGCCGGCGAGCGCGGCGTTCAGGGTGGTCTCGGTCTGGCGCAGCCCGTTGAGCCGCACCGCCCGGAACATCCGGCGGCTCAGGGTGTGGTCGAGGATCGCCGGCGCCGAGCCCGCACCGCCGTGGTAGCCGACGAGGCAGCAGGCGCCGAAGCGGCTGGTGATCCCGGCCATCGCGCCGAAGGGCTTCGGATACCCGAGGCTGCACTCGACCCGGGGATCGAGGGCGTCGAGGTCGAGGTTGTTCATCCGGCCGTGGCCGTCGTTGACGATGATCCGCTGCGCGCCGGCGGCGATCGCCCCGGCGACCGCCGCGTTGGCCTCGCGGGTCATGAGCTCCCTGGACCGGCGGTAGGCGCGGCCGCCGCCGCGGTCGTCGACCTGGTCCGCCGAGACGACGCCGGCGACGCCCTCGAGGCCGACGGAGATGTAGACGTCCATTCCCGCGGGACTCTATGCCGCGCCGGTGCCCCCCAGGGCGAGGGTCAGTCCCGGTAGCGCTGGATGCGCTGGTCCTCGGTGGCGCGCTCGCGCCTGTAGAGGGCGCAGGTCTGGGGGTCGCCGATGCACGGCGGCAGCGGATGGCGGCCGGTCCAGGTATGGGTGCGCCGGTCGACGTGGCAGTCCGCCTTGAACCGGGTCAGGAGCTTGAAGGGTCCCGCCTTCTCGCGAATGATCTGCTCGAGATAGGGACAGCGCTGCCGGGGCGCCACCGGACGCCTGCGCGACTCCTGGGACGGCTCGGACTCGCGGTCGCGACGACGGGGCGGAGGAGGCGGCTCTGCGCGCACCCTGTGAGTGTCAGCCCCTGAACGCTAGTTGTCGAGCATCGCCTGGATGCGCGCCGCCAGCTCCTTGATCTTGAACGGCTTGCCGAGGGTCTCGACATTCCCGTAGGCCTCGAGCTTCGGCGCCGTCGTCGGGTTCACGAGCGCGCTCACCACCAGCACCTTGGGCTCGTCGCCGTGCTCCGAGCGGATCCGCTCGAGCACCTGGGAGCCGCTCAGCTCACCCGGGAGCATGAGGTCGAGCAGGATGAGGTCCGGCCGGAACTCTCCGAACAGCTGGAGCCCCTCGTCGCCCGACTTCGCCACCTTGACCTCGTAGCCCTCCATGGTGCAGAGGAGCGACTCGATGTCGGCCAGGGCGTAGTAGTCCTCGATGATCAGAACCTTCTTCATCTCGCAACCGGGCTTTGGGGCGGGCGACGGAGCAAGCCGTCGGGGGCGGACCGACTATAACACGGGCTCTGAACACGCCCCGGAGGCCTGCGCGGGACCGCGAGCCGTCCGTGACCGCCCCGTCACAGTCCCCGCGACAGGAACTGCGACGGCGTGTCGCTCACACGTCGCGGTCGATGATCGTCGCGGTGCCGAGCCCGCCGCCGCAGCACATCGTCTCGAGGCCGAGCTGGCGCTCGCTGCGCTCGAGCTCGTGGAGCAGCGTGGTCATCAACCGGGCCCCCGAGGCGCCGAGCGGATGGCCGAGGGCGATCGCCCCCCCGTTCACGTTGACCCGCTCCATGTCCGGATGGTGGGCGCGCTCCCAGGCGAGCACCACCGGGGCGAACGCCTCGTTCACCTCGAACAGGTCGATGTCCGAGAGCTGCAGGCCGGCCCGCGCGAGCACCTTCGCCGTCGCCGGGATCGGACCCTTGAGCATCGTCACCGGATCGACACCGACGACCGCCTGGGAGCGGATCCGCGCCCGGGGGGTGAGGCCGAGCTCACGGGCCTTCTCGGTCGACATCAGCAGCAGCGCCGCGGCGCCGTCGGTGATCTGCGAGGAGTTGCCGGCGTGGCAGACGCCGTCCTGCTTGAAGGACGCCTGCAGGGTGGAGAGCGTGTCGACGGTGGTGCCGGGACGGATGCCCTGGTCCTGCGAGACGACGTGGCCCTCGCCGTTCTCGCCGACCACCATCGGGGCGATCTCGCGATCGAAGCGTCCCTCCGACTGCGCGAGGGCGGCGCGGCGCTGCGACTCCGCGGCGTACTCGTCGGCGTGCCGGCGGGTGATCCCGAACTCCTCGGAGATCATCTCCGCGGCGATCCCCTGGCTGACGAGGTTGTACTGCTCGAGCAGCTCCGGCGGGAACGGCGTCCCGGGACCCTGGATGACGGTCGCACCCATCGGAACGCGACTCATGCTCTCGACGCCTGCGGCGATGGTGATGTCGCAGACGCCGGACTGGATGAGGTTGGCGGCGAAGTGCAGCGCCTGCTGTGACGAGCCGCACTGACGGTCGACGGTGGTGGCGGGGACCTCGATGGGGAAGCCCGCGAGCAGCACCGCCTGACGGGCGATGTTCACCGACTGCTCGCCGGTCTGCATGACGCACCCGAAGACGACGTCGTCCACGCTCGCCGGATCGAGGCGGGCCCGGCTGGTGACCTCGCGGAGCACGTGG
>DATKEY010000178.1:0-7853 GCA_035544475.1 Candidatus Dormiibacterota bacterium
CCGGCAACCGCGTGGTGATCGCCGAGCGCGCCCACCTCGACCGGGTGCGTGCGGCGCGCGGCGACCGGCAGGACCCCGCCCACATCGTCTGTGTCGACGGTCCCGCCGAGGGCGCGCTCTCGCTGCACGACCTCGAGCAGACGGGCGACCCGGCCTTCGACTTCGAGCGCGCGTGGCGCGCCGTCGAGCCGGACGACGTCCTCACCCTCATCTACACATCGGGCACGACCGGGCCGCCGAAGGGGGTCGAGATCACCCACGCGAACATGCTCGCCGAGTGCCACGCGGTCGCCCAGGTCCTCCCCATCCGGCCCGGCGCGCGGATCACCTCGTACCTCCCCTCGGCGCACATCGCCGATCGGTGGTCCTCGCACTACAACCAGATGGTCTTCGGGATCCAGGTCACGAGCGTGGCCGACCCGCGCGCCGTCGCCGCGGTGCTCCCCGCGCTGCGACCGACCGTCTGGGGCGCGGTGCCGCGCATCGTCGAGAAGCTGAAGTCCGCCCTCGAGGCGGCGATCGCCGCCGACCCCGACGAGCAGCGCCGCGCCGCCACCCGGGCGGCGATCGACCTCGGCGTCCACGCCGTCCGGTTGCGCCAGGCCGGCGAACCCATCCCCGGGGAGGTCGCCGCGCAGCTGGCCGCCGCCGACGAGCGCGTGCTGTCCAGGCTCCGCGCCCGGCTCGGCCTCGACGAGGCGGAGTGGATCCTCATCGGCGCGGCGCCGCTCGCCCGCGACGTCCACGAGTTCCTGCTCGGTCTCGGGCTGCCCGTCGCCGAGCTCTACGGGATGTCCGAGTGCTCGTGCGTCGTGACCGCATGCCCCCCGGGCGAGGTCCGCATCGGCAGCGTCGGCCGGGCCCTCCCCGGCGTCGAGCTGAGGATCGCCGGCGACGGGGAGCTCCTCGTCCGTGGCCCGGTCGTCATGCGCGGCTACCGCGGACAGCCGGAGCAGACCGCCGAGGCGATCGACGCCGACGGCTGGATGCACACCGGCGACATCGCGACCATCGACGGCGACGGCCACGTGCGGATCGTCGACCGCAAGAAGGAGCTGATCATCAACGCGGCGGGCAAGAACATGTCGCCGGCGAACATCGAGCAGCAGCTCAGGGCGGCGAGTCCGCTCGTCGGCCAGTGCGTGGTGATCGGTGACGCCCGGCCCTACAACGTCGCGCTGCTCGTGCTCGACCCCGACGGCGCCGCCGCCCACGCGCGCGCCCACGGCCTCCCCGACGCCGGCGTCGAGGCGGTCGCCGCCGACCCGGAGGTGCTGCGGCTCGTCGCCGGCGCCGTCGAGCGGGCCAACGAGACGCTGTCGCGGGTCGAGCAGGTCAAGCGATACGAGCTTCTCGCCGAGGAGTGGCTCCCCGGCGGGGACGAGCTGACCCCGACGATGAAGCTGAAGCGCAAGCCGATCGCCGCCAAGTACGCGGCGACGATCGACGCACTGTACGCGGGCTGAGGAGAGTTGAGGATGCGGAGCACCGAACGGCCCCTCGAGGGATGCGTCGCGGTCGTCACCGGCGGCGCGCGCGGCATCGGCCTCGCGACCGCCACCGCCCTGCGAAGCCGGGGCGCGCGCGTCGCCGTCGGCGACATCGACGAGGACGCGGTCGCCACGGCGGCGGCCTCGCTCGGCTCCGACGTCGTGTCCGGGAGGCTCGACGTCACCGACCCCAACTCCTTCGCGGCCTTCCTCGCCCGTGTGGAGCGTGAGCTGGGCCCGGTCGACGTGCTCGTCAACAACGCCGGCATCATGCCCGTGGGCCCGATGCTCGACGAGCCCCACACCGTCGCCCGCCGGGTGGTCGACATCAACCTGATGGGCTGCATGACCGGGATGAAGCTCGCGCTCCCCGGGATGCTCGACCGACGACGCGGTCACATCGTGAACATCGCCTCGGCGGCGGGGAGGTCGCCGGTTCCCGGCGGTGCCTCGTACTGCGCCACCAAGGCGGCGATCGTCGCGCTCACCGAGACCGCGCGCGTCGAGTTCGCCGGCCGGGGCGTCGACTTCACCTGCGTCATGCCCTCCTTCACCGCGACCGACCTGATCGCCGGGACGAGGGTGACGCGCCTCCTCCCGGCGGTCGCGCCCGCGGCGGTCGGCGAGGCGATCGCGGGGGCGGCGGTCCGGCCGCGGCCGGACGTCTACGTGCCCGCGATCATCGGCCCCATGCTGCGGATGCAACCCCTGCTCGGACGGCGCCTGCGCGATGCCATGAACCGGCTCATCGGCGCCGACCGCTCCTTCCTCGACATCGACCACGCGGCACGTCGTGACTACGACGCGCGCATCCGTGGCGAGCGCCGGGCATCGTGACCGCCAACGCGTGGAGGACCTGATCGTGGCTCGGAACAGCGTGGTCGACCTCGAGGCCGTCGATCTCAGCGACCTCGACCAGTTCGCCGACGGCCCCCCGCACGAGCTCTTCGCCCGGATGCGGGCGGAGGCGCCGGTGCTCTGGAACCCGCTCCCCGACGAGCCCGGGTTCTGGTCGCTCACCCGCTTCCGCGACATCGAGGCGGTCAGCCGTGACCACGAGACCTTCTCCTCGGCGGCAGGCGGCGTGTTCCTGCGGACCGAGCGCGGACCGGTTCCGCTCGAGATGCTCCGCGGCGTGATCCTCGGCATGGACCCGCCCCTCCACGACCGGGTCCGCGGCATCGTCCAGCGGGTCTTCGTCCCGCGGATGATCGCCGAGCGCGAGGCGAGCATCGCCGACCGCGTCGACCGGCTCATCGACTCGGTCATCGAGCGCGGGTCGTGCGACTTCGTCCAGGACATCGCCGTCGAGCTGCCCCTGCAGGTCATCGCCGAGATGCTCGGGGTGCCGCAGGACGACCGCATGCTCCTCTTCGAGCTCACCAACCAGCTCTCCCACGCGGCCGCGCTCGGCGATCCCACCCAGGGCGAGCAGGCGATCATGGCGCTCGGCTTCTACATGGCCGAGATGGTCCTCGAGCGGCGCGAGAACCCCGGCGACGACCTGGTGTCGAAGATCGTCAGCGCCGAGCTCGACGGCGAGCGCCTCCTCGACGAGGAGGTCGTCCCCTTCTGCGCGCTGCTGATGTTCGCCGGCAACGACACCACCCGCAACACGGCGTCCGGCGCGGTGCGCGCGCTCATCGAGAACCCCGACCAGCGCCGGCTCCTCGTCGAGAATCCCGCGCTCATCCCGGGCGCGGTCGAGGAGTTCCTGCGCTGGGTCACGCCGGTCATCCACTTCCGCCGCACCGCGACCCGCGACACCGAGATCCGCGGGCAGCGCATCGCCGCGGGCGACAAGGTGACGATGTGGTACAGCTCGGGGAGCCGCGACGAGGAGGTGAACGACGACGCCTCCCGCTTCGACGTCACCCGCACCCGGGTCGACCACCAGGCGTTCGGCGGCGGCGGCAAACACTTCTGTCTCGGCGCCCAGCTCGCCCGCATGGAGCTGCGCATCCTGTTCACCCGCCTGCTCGAGCGCATCCCCGAGATGGAGCTCTCCGGGGAGGTGACCCGCCTGCGCTCGAACTTCGGCAACGAGCTCTCCTCACTGCCCATCTCGTTCTCCGCCGGCCGGCGTATCGGGGCGTGACCCGATGCGCCGGCTGACCCCCCCGGTCCCGCTTCTCAGGGCTACCCTTCCCCTCTGACGGACATCCCCCTGCGGACGGTATCCACGCATGAAGCTCCACGTCCTCGAGGACCGCGCCGAACTGCCACATCCCCCGGAGGAGCACGAACTCTGGCAGGAGAGCATCGCGCTGGTCTGGTACGACGGCCGAGCCGGGATCGGCGGGTATCTGCGGATCGGCCACGAGCCGAACTGCGACGGCGGCGTCGCCGCGCTGGGGTGTGGGGTCGTCACGCGGGAGGGCATCCGCTACCGGCGCAACGGGACGAGCCCTCTCACGGACGCCGATCGACTCCCCAACGGCTTCGGAGCACGGGGAGGGGGGTACCGGGGCTTCTACGACGCCGGGTTGAAGATCCGCACCGACGACCAGGACTGCCGCCTGGAGTTCGACCTCGAGGACTTCTACCCGAGGACGGACTTCTTCGGTGCGGCGGCCGGGGAGGTCCGAGACCTGGCTCCCAACCATTTCGAGACCTCCGGACGCATCCGTGGAACGGCGATGCTCGGCGACCGGCGCTACGAGGTCGACGGTCTCTTCCATCGCGACCACAGCTGGGGGATCCGGCACTGGGACAGCTTCCTCAACCATCGCTGGATGGTCGGTACCTTCGGGCCCGAGCTGTCATTCGGGCTCGTGACCTGGCACGCGCGGAACGGCGTGTTGCGCCGGTTCGGCTACGTCGTGCGCAACGGCGAGCTGGTCGCGGCCGACGACGTCGACATCGTCCTGCATCTGGAGCCCGACGGCACCACCTATCGCGGTGGCACCGCCTCGTGGGTCCTGCCCGGTGACCGGCTCACCCTCGAATGCTCGGTTCTCGACGCGATCGTGATCGGGCGCAGAGACGTCAGCTGGGTGGATGCCGTCTGCGAGATCGAGCACGCCGGGCGTACGGGGTTCTGCTGCCTGGAGGCCTCGACGAATCCTCGCGCAGGCACGGCGCCGATCCTGACGGCGATTCGTGCCGTCCTCGATGACGGTCTGTCCCGGGCAAACCTAGGGATTTCCATGGCGCGAAGGCGCTCCACCGGCTGAGAGACTCGGTGCCATGCCAGCTCCCGGTGCCCCCGTCCACATGGTGATGTCCTCGGCCGCGCAGTGGCTCTTCACCGTGGTCCACTTCGCCGTCGCCGTGGGGGTGACGGTCTGGGTGCTCCGTCACTGGAGGGGCGCCCAGGCGCGGCTTGCCCTCCTCGTGCTGATCGGCGGGGGCCTCAGCGTTCTCGGGGAACCGTTCTTCGACCGGCTCGGGTTCATCTGGCACGCGGCGGTCGGGCAGTGGACGCTGCTGGTGATGTACGGCCACCACATCCCACTGTGGATGCTGCCGGTCTACTACTGGTTCATCGGCGGCCAGACGCTGCTCGTCGTCCAGCGCGTCCGGTCCGGCGCCGGTGCACGGGATCTGTGGCGGCTCTACGCGCTCTTCTGCGCGATGGACTTCTTCCTCGAGCTGCCGATCCTCTACATCGGCGGGGTCTACACCTACTTCGGCAACCAGCCGTTCTGGTCGAGCCACTGGTTGCCGCTCCCCCTGTGGTATGCGCCGCTGAACGGGCTTCTCCCCCTCGCCGCCGCAGGCGCGGCGGTGCTGCTGCTCTCGCTGAGGGGACGCGCCCACGTCTGGTCGATCCCGGTCGCGATCCCGATGGCGATCTTCGCGGTGTACGCCGCCACCGCCTGGCCGATCTGGGCGGCGCTCAACTCCGGGGCCGGCTCGGTCGTCACCGACATCTGCGGGGCGCTGGCCATCGCGCTCGGCGTGTACACCGCGCACCTGCTGATCGCCGTCCTGAGGCGTGAGAAGACCGTCGAGGTCGAGATCACAGCGCCCTCCGTGGCGAGGCAGCTGGCATCCGCGAGGAGATGAGGCCGATGGCGAGCACCACGATCCGACCCGTCACCCCGGCCGCCGCCGACATCCCCGACCGGACCCCGGCGGCGACGGTCGGGGGGGACTCGACCCCGGTGGTGCTCATGGCGGGACTGGGCGCCGTGCTCCTCGCCTTCAGCCTCGCGGTGTGGGGGCGGTGGATCGTCTCGTCGGAGTTCCGCCCGGTTCCGGCGGGGCCCGACCCGATCCCCACCGCGTCCCTGATGATCCTGCGCGGCCTCGAGGTCGGCGGACTGCTCCTCACGGCCTGGATGGTGTGGCACTTCCTGATCGCGCCCTGGCGCCGGACCGGCCGGCTCACCCCCGACGGGCTGCTCCTCCTCGTCCTGCCGCTGATCTGGTTCTGGGACCCGTTCGAGAACTACACCCAGACCTGGTTCGCCTACAACGCCCATCTCCTCAACCTCGGCGCCTGGACCGACTTCGTCCCCGGCTGGCTGGGCCCCCACCAGGACCGCTTCCCGGAGCCGCTGGTCGTCGGCATCGGCTACATCTTCTGGGTCTTCGGCTGCATGCTCGCCGGCTGCTGGATCTTCGGCAGGATCCGCGCACGCTGGCCACGGATGAGCCTGGCGCGGTTCCTCGTCGTCGGGGCGCTGGTCTGCATCGCCCTCGACACCGTGCTCGAGTTCAACGGCCTGCTCATCGGCTGGTTCGCCTACCCCGGTGGCACCGGCGGGCCGCTGACCCTCTTCGACGGGACGCGCTGGAAGTTTCCGCTCCTGTCGCCCCTCACCGGCGGGCTCGAGACCTTCGCCTGGGTGTCGCTCCGCTACTTCCGCGACGCCCGCGGCCTCACCCTCGTCGAGCGCGGCGTCGACAGCCTGCGGATCGCGGGCCGTGCGCGGCTGGCGCTCCGGTTCCTCGCCCTCTACGCGGGCATGGTGCTCACCACCGCGATCTTCAGCATCGGCGGCCAGTGGCAGGCGACCCACAGCGGGTCCTGGCCGGCCTCGATGCCCTCGTACCTGTCGACGACCTGCCCCGAGCTGAAGACGAACCCGCGGGCGTGCGGTGGTCCGGGGGTCCCGATCCTCCGCTCCGACGGAGCCGGCCGCTGACCGTGAGGCTCCTCCGGGAGCGTGTCCCGCCGACCCCGGTGGCGGAGGGGAGTAGGCTTCGGGGGAGGCGGTAGGCGAGGGGCGTGGTCTTGGACATCTCGTTGGCGGGGCGGCCTCCCGTCGCGGCGGAGCCGGATCCCGGCGGCCCGGGGCTCGAACGCTCGTTCGTCGGGCGCTCGGCCGAGATGCGGGCGCTCCACGCCGAGCTCGCCCAGGCCCGTGCCGGGACCCCGCGGCTGATCATCGTCGAGGGGTCGGCCGGCATGGGGAAGACGGCCCTGGTGCGCCGGTTCCTCGCCGAGGGCGGTGATCTCCGCGCACTGGCGGCGACGGGCGAGGAGGTCGAAGCGCTGCTGCCCTACGGGCTCGTCGAGCAGCTGATCCGTGGCTGCGATGTTCCCGTCCCCGAGCGCCTTCGCGGCCTGGGGGTCCCGGACAGCCAGGCCCGCGACCCGATCTCCGTCGGGGCCGGCCTCGTGGAGCTCCTCGGCAGCCTGCAGCGCGGGGCGCCCGTGGCGCTGGTCATCGACGACGCCCAGTGGGCGGACCGGCCCTCGCTGCAGGCGCTCCTCTTCGCGCTGCGCCGGCTCCACGCGGACCGGGTGCTGGCGGTGATCAGCGCCCGGGAGAGCGCGTCCGGGGAGCTGCTCGAGGGCCTCAACCGGCTCGTCGACAACGGGCGGGGAACGCGGCTGCGGCTGCGCGGCCTCGATTCCGCCGCGGTTCGCGAGCTCGCCGCCTCGATGGGCGTGGGCCAGCTGTCACACCGGGCGACGGAGCGGATCCGCGAGCACACCGAGGGGAGTCCGCTCCACGCCCAGGCCCTCCTCGAGGAGCTGCCGGTCGAGACCCTGGAGCGGCCGGCCGACGTGCCCCTTCCCTCACCGCGGAACTTCGGCGCACTCGTGCTCGGGCGGCTCGCCGCCTGCGAGCCCGAGACACGCCGGCTGGTGATCGCCACGGCGGTGCTCGGCCTGCGCTGTCCGCTGCGCATGGCCGCCGAGCTCGGAGAGCTCGACGACGCGTCGCAGGCGCTCGAGCAGTCGATCACCGCACGCCTGCTCGAGGAGCCGTCGGGTGAGGTCGGCCGGGGGGTCATCGCGTTCCCGCACCCGCTCGTCCGGGCCGCGGTGTACCACGACCTGGGGCCGGTTCGACGCGCGTCGCTCCATGCCAGGGCGGCCGAGCTCGTCGACGACCCGGCTGCGACGCTCCGTCAGCGCGTCGCGGCTGCGCGCACCCAGGACACCGGGCTGACCGCCGATCT
>DATKEY010000179.1:0-6958 GCA_035544475.1 Candidatus Dormiibacterota bacterium
GGTGGTGGTTTCCTCCATGCTGGCGCGCACTTCTCCTGCCTGCTCGCGAAATTCTGTATGCAGCAAACTTACTAAATCGGCGCCGTCATCCATCGTGATGGTCGGGCGGCGCGAGAGCGTTGCACGCAGATGGTTGTAGTAAGTGTCGCGATCTTCATCGTGAATCGCGTAGACCGGAATCTTGTATTCGATCACCAGTGCCGCGGCCACATCGTCCTGGGTCGAGAGCGGATTGCTCGCGCAGAGCCGCACGTCGGCGCCCCCGGCCTTGAGGGTCATCGCGAGGTTGGCGGTCTCGGTGGTGATGTGGAGGCAGCCGGCGATGCGCAGGCCGGCGAGCGGACGCTCGGCGGAGAAGCGCTGCCGGATGAGCGCGAGCACCGGCATCTCCTTGGCCGCCCAGTCGATGAGCCGCTGGCCCTCCGGCGCGAGTGCGAGGTCGGCGACGTCGTGGGCCATGGTGGTCATCGGATCCTCCTGGTGGAGACGTGACGGGTGGTCAGAAGTGCACCAGCGACACCCTCGGCAGGTCGCCGAGGGCGCGGGCGCCTTCGAGGAAGGCGAGCTCGACGAGGAAGGCGATGCCGACGATCACCCCGCCGAGCCGCTGGACGAGCTCGACGGTCGCCGCGGCGGTGCCGCCGGTCGCGAGCAGGTCGTCGACGACGAGCACCCGCTGGCCGGGGTGGATCGCGTCGGTGTGGATCTCGAGGACGTTCTCACCGTACTCGAGGGTGTAGCTGACGCTCGTGCGCTCCGCGGGCAGCTTCCCCGGCTTGCGGACGGGGACGAAGCCGGCGCCGAGGCGGTAGGCGACGGCGCCGCCGAGGATGAAGCCGCGCGCCTCGATCCCGACGACGAGGTCGATCGACTGGCCGGCGTGGGCCTCGACGAGGCCGTCGATGGCGGCGCGGAAGGCCTCGGCGTCGCCGAGCAGGGTGGTGACGTCCTTGAAGAGGATCCCCTCGCGGGGGAAGTCGGGGACGTCGCGGATGACGGCGCGGAGGCGGTCGGCGAGCTCGGCGGCGGGCATCGAGGCGGGAGTCTACGCAAGCACCCCGGCCACGGCGTCCCGGAACCGCGCACCGATCACCGCCCAGTCGAGCTCCTCGTCGACGAGCCGGCGGGCCCGCACCGCCATCGCCTCCCCCTCCTCGGGCCGCTCGAGGGCGGCGGCGAGGGCGGCGCCGAAGCCCTCGGGGGTGGCGGACCAGAGGTGCTCGCCGGGGCGCACGTCGAGGCCACGGGCCCCGGTCGGGGTCGAGAGTGCGGGGAGCCCTGCGGCGAAGTACTCGACGAGCTTGAGATTCGTCCCCGAGCCGCTGAGCATCGGGTTGAGACCGACGTCGGCGGACCAGAGCAGGCTGCGCTTGAGCGCGTCGGGGAGCTCGCCGCAGAGGGCCACGTTGTCGGGGAGGGTCTCGCCGTCGAGCGCGGCGCAGTGTCCGCCGACCATGAGGAAGAGGACCCGGGGCAGGTCCTCGGCGATCTCGAGGATGCGGCGGGCCGCCTCGATGTTCGGCGGGTGCCAGCTGCCCATGAAGAGCGCGGCGTGCTCGGGTGCGCCGCCGTCGGCGGTCCGGGCCATGCCCTCGAGCCAGCGCCGCCGGCGCACGCGTCTCGGCTCGCCGCCGCAGAAGGTGGTGACGCGGCCGTCGACCCCGTTCGGCACGACCCGGAAGCGCTCGGCGGGACCGCCGTACTCGTCACGCAGCGCCCGCGCGTCCTCCGCGGAGCAGGCGGCGACGAGCGCGGCGCGGCCGACGACCGCGGCCTCGACCGCGCGGGTCTCGGCGAGCAGCCGCGCCCCCACCTGCCCTGAGGGGAGCACCGCCGCCTTGAGCTGGAAGGCGGCGTCCTGGGCGTCGTAGACGACCGGGAGCTCGGGCGCGACCGCGGCGAGGGCGGGATGCAGGTAGGGGTGCACGAGCACCGCGGCGCTCGCGCCGGCGGCCGCGGCGCGCAGCCGGTCGAGGTACTCGGGGGTGCGCTCGATCAGGGTCGCGGCGACGATGTCGGTGACCGGCAGCCGCACCTCGGCGGCGATCTCCTGCTCGCGTGCCTCGTGCTCCGCCGACTTGGGCACGACGGTCTCGGCCAGACCTGGCGACAACTCGACACGCCGCGAGGCCTCGCCGTGGGGCACGAGGCTGAGCAGCTCGACGTCGCAGCGCTCGGCGAGCGCGGCGAGCAGCTCGAGGCAGCGGAGCTGTCCGCCGCCGCGTTGCGGGTGCACCGCGAAGGTCGAGAGCGCGACCACCCGCGGCCGGGCGCCCCGCGCCGCGCCGACGGTGCGGCGCGGCGGCGGCGCGCAGATCAGCTTCTCGACGACGGTGTCCCAGGTCACCGCGCGCGAGCGCAGCCGTCCCGCCGCGCCCATGCGCCGCGCGCCGGCCGGATCGGCGCAGAGCCCGGCGATCGCCTCGGCGAGCGCCTCGGCGGTCGGTGGGACCACCCGGCCGGTGACGCCGTCGACGACGAGCTCGGTCGGGCCCCCGGAGTCCTCGCAGGTGATCACCGGCTTGGCGCAGGCCATCGCCTCGAGGGTGATGAGCCCGAGGTCCTCGTCGCGGGGGATGAAGGGCACCGCGAGCGCGTCGGCGTAGAGGTCGCGCAGTCGCTGCGGGGTGACCGGCCCGAGGAAGCAGACCCGCGCGTCGTTCGCGGCGAGCGCGCGCAGGCGCTCGAGGTCGGGGCCGCCGCCGGCGACGAGCAGCGGCACCGGCTGCGGCACCCGTCGCATCGCCTCGACGAGCAGGTCGAACCGCTTCGGCGCCTCGATGCGGCTCGCGGTGAAGAGGTGGACCGCATCGCCGCAGCGCGCGCCACCGAGGTCGGACGGCGGATAGGCGACCTCGACCGTCGCGCCCGCGGGGAAGTACTCGGGCCGCCGCGCCACCGTCCGCGAGATCGCCAGGTACCTGCGCGCCTCCGCGAAGGCGACGCGGTCGAGGAAGTGGACGGCCTCACGCGCGAGCGGCCCGGGGAGGGCGAGCGCCGGATGGTCGGCGCCGCGGCGCTCGACGAAGGCGCCGAGGCGGGCGATGAGCTCGAGCGCGGCGGCGCGCCCGCCACGGCGGCGCATCAGCCGCTGGATCCCTGCGAGCTCGGGGTCGAGGAGGTCGACGCGCAGCGGCATGCCGGTGAGGTGGTAGGTGTCGTAGAGGCCGCGCAGCCGGTGGAGCACGTAGACGGCGTGGTTGGGGTGCGACACCATCCACGCCGGGTACTTGCCGGTCACCACCATGTCGAAGTGGCTGAGGTCCAGTCGCGCGAACGCCTCGTAGCCCGCGACCAGGCCGGCGAGCGTGTGCTCGCGCACCGGCAGCTTGATCAGCTCGGCGTCGTGCTCCGTCCCCTCGGTGATGGCGCCGACGAGACCGTTCCACACCCGCTCGGCGCCGCCGGGGGTGAAGGGGACCGGGCTCGGGGCCACGATCGCGATCCTCATCCGCAGAGCCTCTCCACGCCGTCCATGATCTGGCGCATCGCACGCGCCCAGGTGTACTCCGCCGCGGTCTCGCGCGCGTTCGCACCCATCCGCGACGCGAGAGCGCGGTCCTCGCACAGCCGCGACACCGCCCCGGCGATCGCCCGGCCGGACGGCTCGACGACGAAGCCGTTGACGCCGTCGACGACCGGCAGGCAGACGCCACCGCCGTCGCTGCAGACGACCGCCGGCCGTCCCGCGGACATCGCCTCGATGACGGTGAGCCCGTAGTCCTCGTTGTACGCGGGAGCGACCACGCAGATCGCCCCGGCGTAGAGGCGGGCGAGCTCGGCGTCGTCGACCTGCCCGAGGAAGCGCAGCGCGCCGGTCGCCGGCGCGGCGGCGGCGACGCCGTTGGGGAGCACGCCCCGGTTGAGCCAGAGCTCGGTGTCGTCGACGGCGTCGAGGTCGGTCCCGGGGGTGGTGAGGCGCCGCGCCAGGTCGACCGTGTACGGGAGCCTGCCACCGCTCCCGACGAGCCGCGCCGGGACGTCGGGCATGTACGCCATCGCGTGCACGAAGAGCTCGGCCCGCTTGGTGAACTCCTGCCGGGTCACGCAGAGGACGTGCGCGCTCGAGTCGGCGCCGGGCGCGTCACCGGCGAGCAGGGTCTCGTGCAGCCCGGTGCCGGCGAGGTAGACGCCGACGTTGTCCTCGAGGCCGTTGTAGTGACGCAGCCGCTCGCGCACGACCTCCGACGCGGCGAGGAACAGCCCGACCCGGGAGAGGTGTCGCCGGTCGACGCGGCGCACCAGCGCGGCGGCGTGACGGTGCCGCTCGGCGTCGGCCCACCCGGCGGCGACCCAGACGTCGCAGAGGTCGTAGTAGAGGCGCTGGTGGTGGGAGAAGAGCGAGAGGTGACGCGGATGCTCGACCGCGAACGACGGCGGCTGGGTGGTGATGAGGAGGTCGTACGCGCGCGCGTCGAGACGCCCGAAGGACTCGAGCGCCGCCATGTAGCGCACGAACCCCCCGGCACGCATCCCGAGCTGCGGCGGCACCGCAACCCCGAAGGGCACAGGGCTCAGCGCCTCCATGTCGACGCCCATCCAGGTGACCGAGTGGCCGCGTACGCACAGCTCGTGCTCCACCCGCGACATCACCTTCTCGAAGCCCCCGGCGACGCCGAAGTCGGGCTTGGCGATGGCGATGCGCATGCTCAGGGCCGGGGCGGGTCGACCCCGGCGCGCAGCGCGGCGATCTCCTCGGCGAGCGCCTGCTGACGGCGTGCGCCCTCGTCGACCACGCGGCGAAGGTCGGCGACCTCGCGGGTCAGGCGGTCGACCGCGTCGGCGAGGCCACCGAGGTCGGCCTCGGCGGTGGCGAGCAGCCCGGGCACGGCGGCGAGCCGCCGGTCGAGCGCGCGCAGCGCCTTGAGCACGTTGTCGTTGTAGACCACCTGCTCCTTCGAGAAGAGGTGGGCGATGCGGAGCACGCCGCGCTTGACGAGCAGCATCCGCTCGTCGTCGGAGAGCTCGGTGCCCATGTGGGCGTGGGCGGCGGCACGGCCGATGAAGCCGGCGGCCGCGCCCGGCGGTGGCTCGGGCGGCGGGGCCGGGGCGCCCGGTGTGGGAGGGTTGCCGAGGGCCCGCGAGGCGACCTCGTCCATGTAGTCGAGATCCGCCTGCACGGTCACGTCGGTCGCGGCTGGCTGGGGCACGGTGGCCGCATGGTACCCGCCGTGCTGGGTAGACTGCGGCCCGCGATGGCCACCGCCGCGACGACCGAGCAGCGCCTCGCGACCCCGCCCACCGGCGGGCGCGGGCTGCGGCGTCACCTCAACCTGACCCGCGAGCTCGCGGTGACGCAGTTCAAGCTCAAGTACACCGGCTCGGTGCTCGGTTACCTCTGGTCGCTGCTCAAGCCGCTGATGACCTTCGCGATCATGTACGCGGTCTTCGACCGGCTGCTGCACGCGGGAAAGACCTCCGACCGCTTCACCATGCAGCTGCTCGTCGGCATCGTCATCTGGACGTTCTTCGCGGAGACGACGATCACCGCGGTCAACACCATCGTCGTCAACGGCAACCTCATCAACAAGGCGTCCTTCCCGCGGGCGATCCTGGTGGTGGCGTCGAGCCTCACCTCGCTGATGACCTTCGCGATCAACCTCACCCTGATCGTGCTGATCGCGGGGCTCAGCCACAACCTCACGCTCGGCTGGCACTCGCTCGCCGTGTTTCCTCTGCTCATCGAGCTCTACGCGCTGGTGATCGGGATCTCGCTGCTGCTCTCGGCGCTCTTCGTCTTCTACCGCGATCTCGGGCACATCTGGGAGATCTTCACCCAGCTGCTCTTCTACGGCTCGGCGGTGGTCTTCCCCCTCAGCCTCAGCGGGACGGTGCGCAATGGGGTGCTCGAGCCGATCCGGATCATGCGGGTGATCGCGCTCAACCCCGTGACCCAGATCATCGAGGACGTCCGCCACGCCCTCGTCACCCAGGATCCGCGGGTGCCGTGGACGGCGACCCTCCTCGGGGCGAGGATCCTCTTCCCCCTGGCGGTCACCGTGACCGTGGCGGTGGTCGGCCTCGGCGTCTTCCAGCGGCTGGCGCCCCGGTTCTCCGAGAACCTCTGAACACCTGAGGCACCGCCGTCACATCCGGCGCCCGATGTGAAGACGGGCGTGCCGGGACGCGACATCCGTCAACCGCGCGCACCGACCCTCGACCGCGCCGTGGGCGGAGGCGGCGCCGAGCGCTCCCAGACTCGCCGAGGACATCCCTCCAGTCACAACGAGCGCATCAAATGCTTCATCCCCTCCGCCGCCTGCTCCCCGCCCTCGCCTGCGCCGCGGCGGCGCTCCTGGGCCCCTCCTCCCCCACCGGCATCGCGCCCCACACCGGCGCCGCGGCGCCGGCGGCGCTGCTGAGCACCCCGGGATCGGTGACCCTCGACGCCTGGGGTGGGCTCCACCCCTCGGCCGGGCTCGCCCTGAACACCAGCGGCGCCCCGTACTGGCCGGGATGGGACATCGCCCGCTCGCTCTCCCTCCTCCCCGACGGCTCCTCGGGCGGATGGATCCTCGACGGCTGGGGTGGCATCCATCCCTTCGGCGACGCCCCCGCGCTCCCCGGCGGCCCGTACTGGCGGAACTGGGACATCGCGCGCGACCTGGTGGTGCTCCCCGACGCCTCCGGCGGCTACATCCTCGACGGCTGGGGCGGCATCCATCCCTTCGGCGACGCCCCCGTGCTGCCCGCCGGTCCGTACTGGCCGGGCTGGGACATCGCCCGCGGCCTCGCCGTCCACTACTCCATCCTCGGGCAGCCCGACGGCGGCTGGATCCTCGACGGCTGGGGCGGCATCCACAACTTCGGCGCCGCGCCGCCGCTCACCGACACCCACTACGTCACCGGCGTCGACCTCTGGCTCCACATCCATCCCGCCGGCGCCGGCGACTGGCTCGCCGGACGCTGGGGACTCGTCGACAGCGTCGGCTCGCCGGATGCGATGGGCTTCGACGGC
>DATKEY010000180.1:0-11556 GCA_035544475.1 Candidatus Dormiibacterota bacterium
TCCCATGCGCGGGGCGACGGTGACCACGACCTGGGACGTCGGCACCTGGTTTGAGAACCCTGGTGTCCGCGCTACGTACCGGCTGTGTCGCTACACGTCCATCGCCCCTCCGATTCGAACGATGTGGAACTAGGGGGACGGGGCCTCGATCGGCGTGGCGATGAACCAGCGGTGGCCGAACGGGTCGACCAGGACGCCGGTCCGTTCGCCATAGGCCTGGTCGGCGACCGGCCGCTCGGCGGTCGCGCCGGCGTCGACGGCGCGCTGGAAGAAGGCGTCGACGTCCGGTACCGGTGGTGGGGGAGGCGGCGCCGGGGGCGGCTTCTGACCCCGCGCGACGCCCCGGCCACATGGTCCGGACGCGCAGAATGCACCACCCGTGACCGAGCCCGCGCTGCCCGGGGCCCGCGGCGCCGCCGCCGCGCTCGCCGCCCTCGTCGCCGCCGCCCTCGCCGGCTGCGGCGATCAGGACGCCGCCCATCTGCCCGGCACCGGCGCGCTCGCCGGCGCCCCCACCGCCGCCGCGGCGACCGCGGCGCCGCGTCAGGTCTCCTCCGGGCGGGGCTGCCGCCTGCCCCTGACCGGACGCGGCCCCGGCGGTCGCGAGCTCGCGGGGTTCGTGCAGCTCGCGGACTCGACCGAGGCCGTCGACGCGTCCGCGGGGCTCCTCCCCGGCGGCTCCAGCGACCCGCGGACGAGCACCGCGACCGCCCCGGTGCTCCACGGTGCGCCCGGGGCGACCCTCAGCCACGACCGCGCCGCCGGGCGATGGATCCCGGCGCCGCCGTCGGCGGTCTCCCCCGACGGCCTCCGCTACGCGTACGCCGCCGGCGACGGGGTCCACGTCGTCGACCTCCCGGGCGGCGCCGACCGGGGGCTCGGCGGCGGCGGCGGGCTCGAGGTCCTCGCCTTCGCCGCCGACGGCGTCTACGCGGTCCACCGCTCCCGCGGCGGCGAGCCGGCCGCCGGGCTGCTCCTCGTCGACCCGGGCTCGGGCGCGATGCGCACCCTGCGACCCGCCGAGGCGGGGGTGGAGTGGGCCGCGGTCGGAGGGGGTGCCGTCTGGGCGTCGGCGACCCTCCCCGGCGGGGTCGAGGAGGTGTGGCGGCTCGACCCGGGGCACGGGACCGTCGTCTCCTGGATGCGCCGCCAGGGCGCGGGGCTGCGGCTGATCGCGGTCGACGGCGACGGCCATCCGCTCGTCCAGGTCGCCGCCCCCCAGGCGAGCTCGATCTGGCTGATGACCGCGCCGGACCAGGCCCGGCAGGTCTCGGACAGCTCCCCCGGCGGGGACGACACCCCGGGCTACCCGGCCGCGGTCACCGACCCGGGCGGGGTCTGGGTGTCCGACGACGGCGGCGCGCTGTACCGCTTCAGCCCCTCGACGGGGCTTCGGAGGGTCGACGTCCCCCGCCTCTTCCCGACCGGGCAGAGGGTGGCCGGCGGCTGCTCCTGATAGATTCGGGGCGTGGCCCGCTTCCTGCTCCGCAGGCTTCTCAACTACGTCGTGCTCGTGGCCATGGCCACCACCCTGGGGTACTTCCTCGCCGGGACGACGCTCCACCCCCGGTCGAACTACGAGGGGCGCAACCCCCCGCTGTCGGCGTCGTCGATCAACCGGCAGCTCGACGACCTCAACCTCAACGACCACACCCCGATCGTCAGGCGGTTCGGGCGCTGGCTCGGCGGGGTCGTCCACGGGGACTTCGGCAAGACCGTGACCGGCGACTCCGTCACCGCCGAGATGGGCCGGCGGATCGGGGTGAGCCTTCGCCTGCTCGTCATCGGCTCCTTCCTCGGCGGGCTGCTCGGGGTGGGGGTGGGGGTGCTCGGCGCGGTCCGCCAGTACCACTTCTCCGACCACGCGAGCGCCGTGCTCTCCTTCGTGATCCTCTCGACCCCGGTGTTCCTCGTCGCCGTCCTGCTCAAGCTCGCCGCGCTCAACCTCAACCAGGTGACCGGGGTGCAGCTCCTCGACTACACCGGCGAGTACACCCCGGGGCTGAGCGGAGGCTGGGCCCACCTCCTCCTCGACCGGGTCCGCCATCTCATCCTGCCGACGCTCTCGATCGTGCTCGGGCAGATCGCCTTCTACAGCCGGTACCAGCGCAACGCGATGCTCGACGTGCTCGGCAGCGACTTCCTGCGCACCGCCCAGGCCAAGGGCCTGCGCCGCAACCGCGCACTCATCAAGCACGGCCTGCGCACCGCGCTCATCCCCATGGCGACGTTCTTCGCCTACAACTTCGGTCTCCTCATCACCGGTGCGACCTTCACCGAGAAGATCTTCGGCTGGCACGGGATGGGGGAGTGGTTCGTCGACTCGGTGACGACCAACGACGTCAACGCCGTGGTCACGGTGACCCTCTTCGTCGCCGTCCTCGTGCTCATCGCGGGGATGCTCTCCGACCTCGCCTATGCCGCGCTCGACCCGCGGGTGCGGATCCGCTAGCCGCCGTGGCGATCCCCACCGACCCCATCCTGATCGACATCCAGGAGGCCGCGGCCCTCGAGGCCGCGGAGGCCGTCGGGCTCAGCCGCGGCAGGCTCGTGCTGCGCCGCTTCCTCCGCCGCAGGCTCTCGGTGATCGGGCTGGGGGTGCTCGTCTTCCTCTTCGTGCTCGCCTTCGTCGGCCCGTACCTGTCGAAATGGGACTACCGCTCGCACGACTTCAACGCCTTCCTCCAGCCGCCGTCGTGGACGCACTGGTTCGGCACCAGCCAGATCGGCGAGGACATCTACGCGCAGACCCTGCGCGGGCTGCAGAAGTCGCTGATCATCGGCCTGCTCACCGCGCTCTTCTCGACCGGGCTCGCCGCCATCGTCGGCGCTTCCGCCGGCTACTACGGCGGCTGGGTCGAGCGGGTGCTGATGTGGATCGTCGACCTCCTGCTCGTGCTCCCCGGGTTCCTCATCCTCGCCATCCTCAGCCCCACCTTCCGCGGACGCACCTGGCTGCTCTTCGTCCTGCTCCTCGCCGGCTTCTCCTGGATGATCACCGCCCGGGTGGTGCGCGGGCTGTCGCTGAGCCTGCGCGAGCGCGAGTTCGTCCAGGCGGCGCGCTTCATGGGGGTCCCGTCGTGGCAGATCATCCTCCGCCACCTGCTCCCCAACATGTCGTCGCTGCTCATCATCGACGCCACCATCAACGTCGGCGGCGCCATCCTCGCCGAGACCGGGCTCAGCTACTTCGGCTTCGGGGTGCAGCCCCCCGACGTGTCGCTCGGCACGCTGATCGCCGACGGCACCCGCTCGGCGCTCACCTTCCCGTGGCTCTTCCTCTTCGCCGGTGGCCTGCTCATCACCGCGGTGCTCGCCGTCAGCGTGGTCGGCGACGGACTTCGGGACGCCTTCGACCCCAACGCGGCGTCGCCACGGGGGCGCGCGTGAGCGAGGTCCTCGCCGTCTCCGACCTGACAGTCTCCTTCCCCAGCGAGGCCGGGCGGGTGCGCGCGGTGCGGGGGATGAGCTACTCGGTGTCCTCGGGCGAGGTGCTCGGCATCGTCGGCGAGTCCGGTTCGGGGAAGTCGGTGTCGGCGCTCGCGGTGATGGGGCTGCTGCCGCGCACCGCACGGGTCGGCGGCTCGGTGCGCTTCCACGGCCGCGAGCTCCTCGGGCTCGGCGACCGCGAGCTGAGCGCCATCCGCGGGAAGGGGATCTCCATGGTCTTCCAGGACCCGCTCTCCGCGCTCACCCCCGTGTACACGGTCGGCGACCAGATCGCCGAGGCGGTCTCGATCCACACCGACGTGTCGAAGGACAGGGCCGCGCGCCGCGCGATCGAGCTGCTCGACCTCGTCGGCATCCCCCAACCGGCGACACGGGCGCGCGCCTTCCCCCACGAGTTCTCCGGTGGGATGCGACAGCGGGTGATGATCGCCATGGCGATGGCGAACGACCCCGACGTGATCATCGCCGACGAGCCGACGACCGCCCTCGACGTGACCATCCAGGCGCAGGTGCTCGAGGTGCTGAAGACCGCGCAGCGCGCGACCGGCGCGGCGATCGTGATGATCACCCACGACCTCGGCGTCATCGCCGGGTTCGCCGACCGGGTGATGGTGATGTACGCGGGCCGGCCGGTCGAGGCCGGCGGCGTCGACGACCTCTTCTACCGTCCCCGGATGCCGTACACGCTCGGGCTGCTCGGCTCGCTGCCCCGCCTCGACGCGACCGAGCGTGAGGCTCTCACCCCGCTCGAGGGCAGCCCGCCGTCGCTCGTCGGGCTCCCCGAGGGGTGTCCGTTCCTCCCGCGCTGTCCGATGAGCATCGACATCTGCGCCGACACCGAGCCGCCGCTCGCCCCCGTCTCGGACCCGCGCCACACGTCCGCCTGCCACCGCCGCGCCGAGATCGAAGCGCGCCGGCTCGGGCCGGCCGACATCTTCCCGGCGCCGAGCGTGGGGACGGCGGCGGTCGCCCGCCTCCCCCGCGAGACGCGCGAGCCGGTGCTCGAGGTGCTCGACCTCGAGCGCCACTACCCGCTCATGAAGGGGGTCCTCTTCCGCCGCCAGGTCGGGACGGTGCGCGCGGTCGACGGGGTGAGCTTCGACATCCGCGAGGGCGAGACCCTCGGGCTCGTCGGCGAGTCCGGGTGCGGGAAGACGACGACGATCGTCCAGATCCTCACCCTCGCCCGGCCGAGCGCCGGCACGGTGGTCGTCCTCGGACGCGACAGCGCCGGGCTCGACGCGGGCGCCCGCCGGGCGTTGCGCCGCAACCTCTCCGTCGTCTTCCAGGATCCGCTCGCGTCGCTCGACCCCCGCCTCCCGGTCGGGGACATCCTCGCCGAGGGGCTGCGCGCGCATGGCGTGCCGAGGCAGAGGCGCAACCAGCGGGTCGGCGAGCTCCTCCGCCTCGTCGGGCTCGGCCCCGAGCACGCCAGCCGGTATCCCCAGGACTTCTCGGGCGGCCAGCGCCAGCGCATCGCCATCGCCCGCGCGCTCGCGCTCGAGCCGCGGCTGGTCGTGCTCGACGAACCGGTGTCGGCGCTCGACGTCTCGATCCGCGCGGGGGTCATCAACCTCCTCGAGGAGCTGCGGGCGCGGCTCGGCCTCGCCTACCTCTTCGTCGCCCACGACCTCTCGGTGGTCCGCCACATCGCCGACCGCGTCGCGGTCATGTACCTCGGCCGGATCATCGAGAGCGGCGCGGTGGGCGCGGTCTTCGACACCCCGGCCCACCCCTACACCGAGGCGCTGCTCTCGGCGATCCCCATCCCCGATCCGGGGCGGGAGCGCGCCCGCCGCCGCATCATCCTCGAGGGCGACCTCCCCAGCCCCTTCGACATCCCCTCGGGCTGCCGCTTCCGGGCACGCTGCCCGCGCTACGCGGCGCTCCCCGACGGCCTGGGGGCACGCTGCCGGGACGAGGAGCCGGTGCGGCTGCCCCAGGGCGTGGGCGACCACGACGCCGCCTGCCACTACCCGCCCGCGCCGGCCGCCGTCTGATCCGCCTCGGGAAACCCCGTGGCGCCGGGGCCTACACTCTGGCCCGACATCCGGCACCGTGGCACCGCAGGGAGGGAGCCCGTGGCACCCGCACGATGGACTTGGAGCGTCGGCCTTCTCGTGTCCGTGGCGATCGCGGCCTCGGCCTGCGGGGGCTCGGGCGGGTCGGGGAGCGGGCAGGCGACGTCCTCGTCCTCGGCACCCGCCGCCACCGCCGAGGACATCAACCCCACCGACCGCAGCCTGCTGCAGGACGGTGGCACGCTCCGCTTTCCGATCGACAACTTTCCCGTGAACTTCAACGGCAACGAGCTCGACGGCACCAACGCGAGCGGCTTCGCCGTGCTCGGAGGGCTGCTGCCGTCGATGTTCAACTTCGACGCCGCGGCGCAGCCGATGGTGAACACCGACTACATCACCTCCGGGGTGCTCACCGCGAAGACGCCCAAACAGGTGGTCACCTATCGCATCAATCCCAAGGCGATCTGGTACGACGGCACCCCGATCACCGAGGCCGACTTCGAGGCGCAGTGGAAGGCGCTGCGCGGCGTCGATCCCGCGTACAAGATCGCCTCGAGCAACGGCTACGAGAAGATCGAAAGCGTCGCCAAGGGCAGCGACGACCATGAGGTCGTGGTCACCTTCGCCAAGCCGTATGTCGATTGGACCGGGCTCTTCGGCGCCCTCTACCCGGCGTCGACGAACAGCAGCCCGTCGGTGTTCAACGACGGCTGGAAGGTGAAGCCGCTCACCACCGCCGGGCCCTTCAAGCTCGGGAGCTTCGACCTGACCGCGAAGACGATCACCCTGGTCCGCAACGAGAAGTGGTGGGGGCGGCCTGCCAAGCTCGACCAGATCATCTTCCGGGTCATCGACCCCGACGCTCAGATCGACTCGCTCGCCAACGGCGAGATCGACTTCATGGACGTCGGCCCCGACGTCAACAAGCTGAAGCGCGCTCAGGGCACCGCGGGGATCACCATCCGGCGCGCCGGCGGGCCGAATTTCCGCCACCTGACCATGAACGGCACGAGTCCCATCCTCAGCGACGTGACGGTGCGCAAGGCGGTGGCGATGTCGATCAACCGCGCCACCATCGCAAAGGCGCTGCTCGGCCCGCTGGGTGTGCCCGCGGTGCCGCTCGGCAACCACATCTTCATGGAGAACCAGAAGGGGTACCACGACAACTCCGGCGACGTCGGCACCTACGACCCGACGAAGGCGGGCTCGCTGCTCGACGGGGCCGGCTGGAAGTTGAGCGGCACCCAGCGCTCCAAAGCTGGGAAGCCGCTGGAGCTGCGCATCGTCATCCCGTCGGGGGTCGCCACCAGCCAGCAGGAGTCGGAGCTGATGCTGTCGATGCTCGCCGCGGTGGGCATCAAGCTCGACATCATGACCGTGCCCGTCGGCGACTTCTTCGACAAGTACATCACCCCCGGCGACTTCGACCTGACGGTGTTCTCATGGCTCGGGGGGGACTTCCCGATCAGCTCCAGCCAGTCGATCTATGCCAAGCCGCAGGGCCAGAACATCCAGCAGAACTATGCCCGCATCGGCTCGGACCAGATCGACATGCTCTTCGGCGAGGCCACTGCGGAGTTCGACACCACCAAGGCGATCGCCCTCGGCAACCAGATCGACGGCCTGATCTGGCAGGAGGTGCACTCCCTCACCCTCTACCAGCGACCTGAGCTCATCGCCACCAAGTCGACGCTGGCGAATTTCGGCGCGACCGGTTTCGCCACCCCCCCGATCCAAGACATCGGGTTCGTGAAGAAGTAGCCCTCGAGGAGCGTGGCCGGGCCGCCTCCGCCGTTCCCCGGCGAGCCTTGACCCGTTCGTCCTTCGGCTGGTACCTTACTGGCGCGCAGGTAGAAATCCCTGGAGGCAGGTGGTGGAGGAGCTCGTCCGCAGCCTGTACGCGGCGCTCGCGGACTGGGACAAGGAGAGGCTCCGCGAGCTGCTCGATCCCTCGTTCGAGGCGGAGCTTCCCGAGGGGATGCCGGTGGGGGCCGGGGGGCGCCGGACCGGCGCGGAGGCGATGATCCGGGACACCTGGCGGCCGATCGGCCGCACCTACGCGATGCGACCCGAGCCGACGGAATGGATCGCGTGCGACGGCGGGCGGCTCCTCGTCCTGGGGCGCTACCGCGGACACGCGCGGGCCACCGGCCTGCCCGTCGACGCCGCCTTCGCCCACCTCTGGACGGCGCGCGACGGACGGCTGGTCGGGCTGCGCCACGTCACCGACACCGCGCTCTGGGCCGCGGCGCTCGAGGGGACGCCGGCGTGACCGAGCGGAGGGTGGCCTTCGACGTCGACGGGGAGGGGATCGCCCGGCTGCGGCTGGTGCGCGAGGATGCGCGCAACGCCATCGACGCGCTGATGGTCGACGCCCTGTCGGCAGCCGTCGCCGCCTGCGAGGTCCGCCCGGGGGTGCGCTGCGTGCTGATCACCGCCGCCGGCCCGAGCTTCACCGTCGGCGGCGACCTCGACTACATGGTCGACAACCTCGACCGGCTCCCCGAGGAGCTCGACTCCCTGATCGGCCGGTACCACGCCACGCTGGTGCGGCTCGCCGAGCTGCCGGCACCCGTGGTCTGCGCCGTGCGCGGCGGCACCGCCGGGGGCGGGCTCGGCCTGCTCTGGTGCTCGGACGTGGTGATCGCCGCCGACGACCTCAAGCTCACCAGCGGCTTCGCCCGCCTCGGGCTGAGCGGCGACGGCGGCAGCACCTGGTACCTCCCCCGGCTCGTCGGGCTCCGCCGCGCCCTCGACCTCAGCCTCGGCGGCCTCGTCCTCGACGCCGCCCAGGCGCTCGACTGGGGGCTGGTGAGCCGGGTGGTCGCCACCGACGAGCTCGACGCCGCGGCCGAGGAGACGGCGCGACGGTTCGCCGCCGGCCCGACCGTCGCCTATGGGCACATGCGCCGGCTCCTGCGCGGCTCGACGGCGGCGACGTTCGCCGAGGGACTCGCCGCCGAGCAGACCGCGATCGTCGACTGCGGAGGCACCGCGGACGCGCGCGAGGGCGTCACCGCCTTCGCGGCGAAGCGGTCCCCACACTTCGGGGGGCGCTGAGATGACCGAGCGGATCCACGTCGACGCGCTCGTGATCGGCGCGGGTGCGGGCGGGCTCTGCGCCGCCGCCCGGCTCGCCCATGCCGGCCGGCGCACGCTTCTCGTGGAGTCGCGCGACCGCGTCGGCGGCCGCGCCTCGACGGTCGAGGAGGAGGGCTTCCTCGTCAACACCGGCGCCATCGCCATCGAGCACGGCGGCGTCCTCGAGGACACCTTCCGGCTCGTCGGCGCCCCCTTCGAGATCCGCATCCCGAAGCCGGCGACGATGTTCCGTCTGAAGGGCCGCGACGTCGACATCACCCGCGGCGGCTGGGGGCTGCTCGTCAACGGCATCACCAAGAAGGGCGCGTCGCTGCTCGGCGGGATGGGGCGCGCCCGCGCCGGCGAGATGCCCGACGCGGAGCTGAGCGTCGAGGCGTGGCTCGACTCCCATACCCACAACCGCACCCTCCACGCGATCTTCCGCAACCTCTGTGCGGCGATCTTCGCGGTGAACAGCGACGAGATGCCGGCGCGCGCCTTCCTCACCTACTTCATCCAGAAGGGCGCCTTCCGCAACTTCGGCTTCTCGCCGACGGGCACCCTCGGGCTGATGCGCGGGCTGAGCGACGCCGTCGTCCGCGACGGCGGCGAGGTCTGGCTGGAGAGCTCGGTGCGCGCGCTCCACGTCGAGGACGGCCGGGTGCGCTCGGCGACGGTGACCCGCGGCGGCGCGGACGTCGAGGTCGAGGCCGGCGCGGTCATCAGCAACGCCGGCCCCGCCGCGACCGTCGCGCTCGCCGGGCGCGAGCACTTCGACGCCGCCTACCTCGCGCGCATGGACCGCGACCTGCGCGCCTCCGCGAACATCGTCGTCAACGTCGCCAGCCGCGAGCCGCTCCTGCGGGCGCCGGGGATCGTCACCTTCGGCATCACCCGCCGGCTGTGCAACATGGCGAACCTGACCGCGACGTGCCCCGAGCTCGCGCCCGCGGGGTGGAACCTCTACGTCGCGTACGGCGTGCCCACTCCGTCGGTCGGCGACTTCGACGCCGACGCGGAGGTGGCCCTGACCATCGAGGACCTGCGTGACCAGATCACGGGGTTCGACCGGAAGGCTCGCATCCTGTCGGTGCGGGTGATGCGTGGCGAGTGGCCCGCGCAGCGCAGCGTCGCCGGCCTCGACCTCCCCCGCGAGACGACGATCGCCAACCTCTGGAACGTCGGCGACGGGGTGCGTGAGTACGCGGACGGCGGGGTCCAGGCGTGTGCGGAGAGCGCCCGCCTCGCCGTCGAGCAGGCGCTCGCGCCGGCCGGCCCACGACAGTCGGCGGTGATCGCAGGGGGGAGGATCGCCGACAAGCAGGCTCCGCCTGCGGGCGTTCCGGGGGGAGTCCCCCCAAGGAGATGACTGTGACCGCGACCGAGCCGCTGATCGCCACCGGGCCGGTGCTGCTCGACCTCGACGGCGCGGTGGCGCGGCTGCGCCTCAACCGCCCCGAGGCGTCGAACGGCCTCGATGTGTCCCTCCTCCGCGCCCTCCACGACGCGGTGCTGGCCTGTCATGCGGATCCGCGGGTGCGCGCGGTGCTCCTCAGCGGCGAGGGGAAGCACTTCTGCGCCGGCGGCGACGTGCGCACCTTCGCCTCGAAGGGCGAGCGTCTCCCCGAGTATCTGCGCGAGGCGACCGCCTGGCTGCAGGCGTCGGCGGCAGCGCTCATGCGGCTCGACGCGCCGGTGGTCGCGATGGTGCACGGGTACGCCGCCGGCGGCGGCGGCTTCGGCCTCGTCTGCGCCTCGGACATCGTCGTCGCCGCGGAGTCGGCGCGCTTCCTCCTCGGCGCCACCCGGGTCGGGATGGCACCCGACGCCGGGGTGTCGGTCACCCTCTCCCGGCTCGTCGGCCATCGCCGCGCGATGGAGATCGCGCTGACGAACGCGACCCTCACCGCGACCGAGGCCCTCGGGATCGGGCTCATCACCCGCGTCGTCCCCGACGCCGAGCTCGAGGCCGCGTCGCTCGCGCTCGCCCGCGATCTCGCCGCCGGCGCGACCCGGGCGCTCGGCGCGACCAAGCGCCTGCTCTGGGAGGGACTCGGCGCCACGGTCGAGGCGCGGCTCGCCGACGAGGCGCGCACCGTCTCCGAGCTCTCGGGGACCGAGGACGCGCGCGAGGGGCTCGCCGCGGTGATCGAGCGCCGGCCGCCGGTCTTCCGGGGGCGCTGAGATGATCCTCGAGGGACGGCGAACCCTGGTCACCGGCGGGGCGAGTGGGATCGGCGCGGCGGTCGCCCGCAGGTTCGCCGCCGAGGGCGCCGAGGTGCTGATCGGTGACATCTCCTTCGACGCCGCCGAGGCGCTCGCGGCCGAGGTGGGAGGGCGCGCTCTCGCCCTCGACGTCGCCGACCACGAGCGGACCCACGAGGCGATCACCGCCGCGGGGACCCTCGACGTCCTCGTCAACAACGCCGGGGTCGGCGACACCATGGGCTGGTTCACCGACCTCACCCCGGAGCGCTGGCGGCGGACGATCGCCGTGAACTTCGAGGGGGTGCTCGCCTGCACCCACGCCGCGCTGCCCGCGATGCAGCGGGCCGGATACGGCCGGATCGTCAGCATCGCCTCCGAGGCGGGACGGATCGGCGCCAAGGGCAACGCCGTCTACGCGGCGACGAAGGGCGCGGTGATCGCCTTCACGCGCGCGATCGCCTGCGAGAACGCGCGCTACGGGATCACCGCGAACACCATCTGCCCGGGACCGATCGACACCCCGATGCTCGACTCCGTCCGTGAGATCGCGGGGATGGGCGAGCGCTTCGTCGCCCTGGCGAGCGCGAGCACGCTCCTGCGCCGGCTCGGACGCCCGGAGGAGGTCGCCGCCGCGGTCGCCTTCCTCGCCTCCGAGCAGGCGTCGTACATCACCGGCGAGACCCTCGGTGTCTCCGGCGGGATGGGGCTCGGCGCGTGACGGCGATCGCCTGGGACGAGCTGATCCTCGCCGACCGGGTGCACGGCAGCCTCTACACCGATCCCGCCGTCTTCGAGG
>DATKEY010000181.1:0-11040 GCA_035544475.1 Candidatus Dormiibacterota bacterium
CTCCCCCTCGGCGAGCCGCGGCTCCTCCCCGAGGAGGCGCAGCAACTCGAGCGGGCGTACTACGAGTTGAGCAGCAGGCCACCACGGCCGCTGTTCTCGGCGTAGCGCCGGCTCCCGCCCCTCTCCGAGACGCCTGCGGGACCTTAGGCGGTCAGCACCGTCTGGAGCTTCATGGCGAGGCCCATGTCGCCCTTGATCTTGATCTTCCCGCTCATGAACGCCATGGTCGGGTCGAGCTTCCCCTCGCGCAGGGACACGAAGTCGCTCGCGGCCATGCTGATCGTGATGTTCGGGTTCTCGGGGGCACCTGCTCCGGCCTCGGCGTTCCCGTCCTTGATGACGATGTGGTACTGGCCGCCGTCGTCGCCGGCCAGGTCGAACTGGTAGACGGCGTTCATGTTGGCGGTCCGGGACGGGTTCGCCTTGAGCCCGCTGTCGATCTCCGTGAAGACGTCGGCCGGGGTGGTCACCAGCTCGTTCCTCCGCTCGGGGCGGGTCGCGCCCGTCGTTCCGTCAGGCCGACTACTCTACAGAACGGGTCGTACCGGACGGCGTCGGCCCGCTCGCGAGGAGGTCAGCCGACGGCGAGGACGAGCTTGCCGACGTTCTCGCCGGCCTCCATCGCCCGGTGGGCGGCGGCCGCCTCGGCGAGGGGCAGGACGCGGTCGACGACCGGCCGCAGCGAGCCGCCGGCGAACCCCTCGAGCCCGTCCTCGACGAAGCGGCGGACGATCTCCGCCTTCTGCTCGACGGGGCGTCCCCGCAGGGTGGTGGCGATCACCGTGAGCCGGCGGCGGAGCATCGCGTTGAGGTCGATGTCGGAGATCGTGCCGCCCTGGAGGCCGATGATCACGAGCCGTCCCTCGATCGCGAGCGCGTCGAGGTTGCGGGCGAGATACGAGGCCCCCATGACGTCGAGGATCACGTCCACACCATCGCCCCCGGTGAGCTCACGGGCGCGGACGACGAAGTCCTCCTCGCGGTGGTTGATCCCGGCGTCGGCGCCGAGCTCGCGGCAGCGCTCGAGCTTCCCGGCCGATCCCGCGGTCACCAGCACCCGGGCTCCGGCGCGGTGGGCGAGCTGGATCGCCGCGGTGCCGACCCCGCCGCCTCCGCCGTGGATCAGGACCGTCTCGCCGGCGGTCAGCCGCCCCCGGGTGAAGAGGTTGTCGTGGGCGGTGAGGAAGCACTCGGGGATCGCCGCCGCGTCGGTCCAGGACATCCCCTGCGGGACCGGCATGAGCTGTCCGGCCGGGATGGCGACGAGCTCCGCATACCCTCCGCCCGCGAGCAGGGCCATGACCCGGTCGCCGACCGTCCAGCCGTCGACGCCCTCGCCGAGCCCGGCCACCTCTCCGGCGACCTCCATCCCGATGATCTCCGAGGCCCCCGGGGGCGGGGGGTAGAAGCCCCGTCGCTGGAGGGTGTCGGCGCGGTTGACCGCGGTGGCGTGGGCCCGGACGAGCACCTCACCCGGGCCGGGGCTGGGATCGGGCACCTCGGCGAGGTGCATGACCTCGGGGTCGCCCGGGCTGTCGACGACGATCGCCTTCACGGCCGCTCATGATGGCGCGCCGCCGCGTCGCCGCGCGAGCACCGGCCCGGTGGCCGCGAACCACGCCTCCAGCTCGCGGCGCAACGCCTCGGCGGCGTGGACGTCGACGAGCTCGAAGCGCAGTGTGGCGCCTGGACGCAGCCGCCCCAGGGCGCCGGCGTCGGCGGAGGCGACGGTGGCGATCTTCGGGTAGCCGCCGGTGGTGCCGCCGTCGACGCCGAGGACGATCGGCCTCCGGCTGCCGGGGACCTGGACCGATCCCGGGACACAGCCGTCGGAGACGATCTCCGCCGCGGCGCGGTGCTCGAGCTCGGGGCCGTCGAGGCGCAGCCCGGTGCGGTCGGAGGCGGGGGTGACCGTCCAGGTCGCCGCCGCCAGGCGCTCGAGCGCCTCGGTGGTGAAGTGGTCGTCCTGGGGGCCGGGGACGGCGCGCAGGCTCGCGCCTGGCCGCCACCACGACGGCGGCCCGAGCGTCACCTCGTCGCCGCCGTCCGGGCGGGTGGGGGAGAGGGGGAGGACGTCTCCGACCCGGAGCGCCCGCCCGCCGAGCCCGCCCCAGCCGCCCCGCAGGTCGGTGGCGGCGCTCCCGAGAACCGCCGGGACCTCGAGGCCGCCGGCGACGGCGAGATAGCAGCGCAGTGCGCCGTCGACCCGGCCGAGGCGCAGGCGGTCACCGCGGCGCACCGTCAGCGACGCCCACGGAGACGCGGGACGGACCCGCCCGGCGGCGTCCTCGACCTCGATCGCGCACCCGCCGGCGACCGCAACCCGCAGCGCGTCCGCGTCCACCTCGAGCCGCGGACCCGTGTGGGTGATCTCGAGGGCGGCCGCATCGGCGGGATTGCCGGCGAGGAGGTTGGCGAGGCGCAGCGCCGGCGGGTCGGCCGCGCCGCCGCCGGGGACACCGAGGCGTCGCAGGCCGGAGCGGCCGCCGTCCTGGACGGTGGTGAGCAGTCCGGGCCCGAGGACCCGCAGGGCGTCGACGGCTCAGCCTCCCCGCCGGGGCGGCCGGCCCTCGAGCCCGGCGGCCTCGGCGGCGTCGACGGCGACGAAGCGCAGCCGGTCGCCTGGGGCGAGCACCGCGGGAGGGCTCGCCGCCGGGTCGAAGAGGAGCGCCGGGGTCCGGCCGAGGATCTGCCACCCTCCCGGGGCGGCGACCGGATAGATGCAGGTCAGCCCGCCGGCGACGGCGACCGACCCGGCGGCGACCCGGGTCCGCGGCTGGGGACGACGCCCGGTGTGGAGCACCGTGGGAAGGCCGGTGCAGTAGGGGAGGCCGGGGAGGTGGCCGAGCATCGCGACCCGGTGGACGGTGCCGGTGTGGGCCGCGACCGCGGCGGTGGCGCTCATCCCCGCCGCTGCCGCGACCTGCTCGAGGTCCGGCCCGTCCTCGCCGCCGTAGACGACCGGGACGATCCACTCCTCCCCCGCATCCGCGGCTGCGGGCGCGCACGGGGCCCCGGCGGCGAGCGGGGCGAGCGCCGCGACGAGCTCGTCGTGTCCGGTCCGCAGCGGGTCGTAGAGCACCAGGAGGGAGCGCAGCGTCGGCACCGACTCGAGGACGCCGGCGGGGGGATCGCGGCGGATCGCCTCGTCGAGGGCGAGCACCCGGGAGCTCACCGCCTCGTCGACGGTGTCGCCGAGCTCGACGACGACGGCGGTGTCGGCGGCGGGGAGGAAGCGGAGAGATTGCATCGTTGGCGAACTCAACGGACCCGGCGGCGGCTTCGCAAGAGACGCGCAAGACTGGTCGGTGTGGCGCGTTCTCACACAGTGACGGTGTAGGGCTGGACCGGCGGCGCCCCAGGCGCGCGGTCCCTACTTTTCTACGGAAGGGAGTGCCTCTGATGGCGCAGTTTGGACAGGTCAGACGGCGAGGACGGGCGGTGCCGCTCATCCTCGCAACCGGTGCGGGGCTGGTGCTCGCCCAGCTCGCCCACCCCACCATCGGGGCGAGTGCCTTGACGGCCTCCACGACCACCGTGAAGGTCCCTGCGACCGCGGTGGTGAGCTCGTCGGTCGCGCTCACCGCGGCGGTGAGCCCTGCGCCGGCGAATCCGGCCGGGAACCGGACCGTCGGGGTCATGTTCTACGACGGTCCGAACGCCATCTCGCCGCTGCGCTTCAGCGGCACGGGACGGTTCTCGTTCTCGACCTCGACCCTCACGATCGGGAGCCACTCGATCACCGCCCACTTCACCGGCAGCTCCACCGAGGCCCCGTCGGTCTCGGCGCCGGCGACGGTCAGCATCGTCCAGTCGGGCACGAACGCGGCAACGATGAGCTTCACCTCCTCGCCCGCCAGCCCGATGCAGGGCGGCACCCCGATCACCTTCAACGTGACGCTGACCGGCAAGCCGGGCGTGGCCAATCCCACCGGCTCGGTCACCTTCAAGAACGGGACCGCGACCATGTCGGCGGGCCGCAGCCTCTTCAACGGCTCGGTGTCGCTGCCCTGGCCGAACGGCCTGCCCCTGGGGACGAACACGATCAGCGCGATCTACAGCGGTGACTCCAACTACTCCACGATCACCCAGACGCTCTCGATCGTCGTCACCCCGTCGCCGAACGACAAGTTCGTCCAGCACCTCTACAGCGACTTGATCGGGTCCCAGGACCCGAGCGGCGAGGCCTACTGGGTGTCGCAGCTCAACAAGGGCCTGCCCCGCCCGCAGGTCGCCTTCGCCTTCACCCAGACCCTCGCCTACGACAACGCGGTCATCGCCCAGCTCTACCAGAACATCATGCAGCGTCCCGCGGCCGCCGACCCGTCGGGCGCCAACTACTGGGCCTCCCAGATGCGCGCCGGTGAAACCCCGGAGCGGATCGCGGCGTCGATGACGTCCGAGCCCGAGTGGTACGCGAACTTCGGCAAGGGCCAGGACGACAGCTGGATCGCGGCGTGCTACCAGGCGCTCCTCGGTCGCAGCGACCTCGGTGACCCGGGTGCCGCGTACTGGCACGACTTCCTCGCCACGGGGGGCCCCCGCTGGCAGATGACCCTCGACTTCGTCTCCGGTCCGGAGTGGGCGGGCGTGACCGTCAAGACGATGTACGCGAAGTTCCACATGGGCACTCCCGATCCCGGCGCGCTGAACTACTGGTCCGGGCAGGTCCTCGGCGGCATGCACGACGACCAGCTCGCGTCCCAGCTCGTCAGCTCCCAGCAGTACTGGAACTGGGCTCAGGCCAACTAGCCACGCAACGTCGGGGCGGGCGCGGTCGCCCGCCCCGACGCGTCGCCTCCAGGTACCGGCGCGCGCGTGTCATCCTCCTCGGGATGGCCGCGCGCGTCGACGTGAACAGCGATCTCGGTGAGGGGTTCGGCCCCTGGCGGATGGGGGACGACGAGCAGCTCCTCCAGGTCGTCACCACCGCGAACATCGCCTGTGGGTTCCACGCCGGCGACCCTGTGATCATGGCGCGCACCGTGGCGCTGGCGCGCAGCCACGGCGTCGCGGTCGGCGCCCATCCCGGGCACCTCGACCTCTACGGCTTCGGCCGGCGCCGCATCAGCGGCGAGCCGCCCGACGACCTCGCCACGATGGTCGTCTACCAGGTCGGCGCACTCCGCGCCATCGCCGCGCGCGAAGGCGTGCGCCTCGGCCACGTGAAGCTCCACGGCGCGCTCAGCAACGCCGCGGCGGTCGACCCCGCGCTCGCCGGCGCCGTCGCCGGGGCGATCCGTGACCTCGACCCCGGGCTCGCCTGGTTGGTGCCCTCCGGCTCGGAGATGGCCGCGGCCGCCGAGCGGTGCGGGCTTCGCGCGGTGCACGAGGTGTTCGCCGACCGCGGCTACGACGACGAGGGTGACCTGCTCCCCCGCGACCGGCCGGGCGCTCTCCTCACCGACACCGGCGAGGTGGTCGAGCGGGCGCTGCGGATCGTCGAGGAGGGTGCGGTCGTGAGCACCTCGGGGCGGGTGCTGCCGCTTCCCTGCGACTCGCTCTGCGTTCACGGCGACACCCCGGGCGCGCTCGCGACCGCGCGGGCGCTGCGCGCCGCGCTCGAGGCGGCGGGGGTCACGGTCGCCGCCTTCGCTTCCTGAGAGCTCGCTGAGAAGCGGTCACGTCACCGGGAATTCTCAGCGGCCGCCCGCAGACTTGCGGTCATGAGCTCCGCCGCCTTCCGCCTGACCCGCCGTCAGGCCCTCGCCACCGCCGCGGTCGGGGCGGCGGGCGCCGCCGGGGTCCGCCTCCTCGCCGTCCACCTCTCCGGCGGCCCCACGACCACCGCGTCCGCCGCCGGCCCGGGCGGGAGCTGGGCGAGCCCGCTCGGCGACAGCCGCGCCCTCGCCGCGCACCTGCTCCGCCGCGCCGGCTTCACCGCGTCGACGGCCGACCTCGACCACGCCACGTCGATGTCCTACGACGACCTCGTCGACTCCGTCGTCACCCAGAAGCCGGACGTCCCTGCCGCGCCCGCGGACCGCATCCGGTACACCTCGGTCGCCGGGTGGTGGTACGGCCACATGGCGACGACCGCGGCGCAGTTCCCCGAGCGGATGACCCTCTTCTGGCACGGGCTGCTGACGAGCGACTACCGCAAATCGGCGCAGCTCCCCTTCATGTACCAGCAGAACCAGCTCTACCGGCGGATGGGCACCGGCGACCTCCGCAGCCTGCTGCTGGCGACGACCTACGACCCGGCGATGATCCGCTACCTCGACCTCGACCAGAGCACCGCGAAGGCGCCCAATGAGAACTTCAGCCGCGAGCTGATGGAGCTCTTCACCCTCGGCGCCGGCAACTACACCGAGACCGACGTCCGCGAGGGCGCGCGCGCCTTCAGCGGCATCCGCGTCCAGGCGGTGGACGGCTCCGGGAACCCGGTGCCCTACCAGCGGCGGGCCAAGGGGATGACCCTCCAGCAGTACGAGCAGCAGCTGGCGCACATGATCGCCCAGGGGCTCACGTTCCGCGGGATGCTCGTGCCCCGGCAGCACGACCAGGGGTCGAAGACCTTTCTCGGGCGCACGGGGAACCTCGGCCCCGAGGAGGCGGTCGACGCCATCCTCGCGCAGCCCGCCTGCGCCACGTACATCGCCGGGAAGGCGCTCACGTACTTCGCCGTGCCCCAGCCGTCGAGCTCGCTGGTCGCCGGCGTCGCCTCCCAGTTCCGCGACAGCAGGTACGACATCCGCACCCTGATGCGCGCCATCTTCCGCAGCGACGACTTCCGCGCGGCGGCCGCGTACCGCTCACTCGTGCGCTCGCCCGCCGACTACATGGTCGCGGTGATGCGCGGCACCGGACAGCCCGGTCTCGCGAGCAGCTGCGTGACCGCAGGCGCGGGCATGGACCAGATCCTCCTCGACCCTCCCACGGTGGGCGGCTGGCCCCAGAACGCATCGTGGATCTCGTCGAGCGCCATGCTCGCGCGGGTCGACTTCGCCCAGGCGGTGGTCAATCGCGGTGCGGATCTCCCCGACGCCACCGAGGCGGTCCGCACTCACCTCGACAACACCGTGAGCGCCGACACCGCCGCGGTGTTCAACGCCAGCCGGACGAACAGCGACCGCTGGTACGCGATCCTCAGCAGCCCCGAGTTCCACCTGAAGTAGGACAGAACCGATGCTCACCCGACGCGACTTCCTCGCCAGCGGACTCCTGTCCACCGCCGTCGGCATCACCGTGCCGGCGGTGCTCGCCAAGGGCGTGCTCGCCGCCACCAACGACGGGATCCACAACGATCGTGTTCTCGTCGTCCTCCAGCTCGGGGGTGGCAACGACGGGCTGAACACGGTGGTGCCCTACGCCGACCCGGCGTACGCGGCCGCGCGGCCCACGATCGGGATCGCCGGCGACAAGGTGCTGCGGATCGACGACCGGGTCGGCCTGAACCCGGTGCTGACCGGGCTCAAGTCGCTCTACGACGCCGGCCGGGTCGCGATCGTCCAGGGCGTCGGCTACGACCACCCCACGTACTCGCACTTCGAGGGCCTCTACGTCTGGGAGCACGCCGACCCTCGGCGCCTCCAGACCGACGGCTGGCTCGGCAGGCTGCTCGCGAGCCAGCTCGACTCCCAGGGGCATCCCCTCGCCGGCTGCGCCCTCGGCCAGGCGAGCACCCCCGCGGAGCTGCGGGCGACCGGCGCCCAGGTCAGCGTCATCGACTCCGCCGCCACCTACCGGATCCAGGGCGGGATGGGCCGCGAGGTCGCCGCCGGCGCGCTGTACCGCACGACCCCGGGGATCTACGGCGCCCTCTTCGACCAGGCGCTCAGCACAGCGAAGTCGGGGATCGCCGCCCTGCAGGACTCGTCGAAGTACACGCCCGCGGTCGCGTACACGCCGAAGAGCACGGTGTACGGCAGCAAGAACGACCTCGCGTCGGCGCTCCAGCTCACTGCGCAGATGATCGTCACCCAGCCCTCGGTGAAGATCTGCCACGTCGTTCTCGGCGGGTTCGACACCCATCAGCAGGAGGACACCCGCCAGACCGCGCTGCTCGCCTACGTCGACGCCGCGGTGAGCGCCTTCATGCAGGACCTCGAGGCGCACGGCCAGGGCGACCGCGTCGTGCTGATGACGTGGTCGGAGTTCGGGCGACGGGTGAACGAGAACGGCAGCCGCGGCACCGACCACGGCTCGGCGGCGCCGGTGTTCGTCGTCGGCAAGCCGGTCGCCGGCGGCCTGTACGGGGAGCCTCCGTCGCTCACCTCGCTGATCGACAGCGGGAACCTCAAGTACACGACCGACTTCCGCAGCGTCTACCAGACGGTGATCCGCGACTGGCTCGGCGGGGACGCGACCTCCGTGCTCGGTGGCAGCTTCCCCGAGCTGCCGCTCGTGAAGGTGGTGGCGTGAGCCCCGGGCCCGGGGCGCTGAAGATCGCCGGCGGCGTCGGCGCCCTCCTCGTGTGCGGTGGCGCCGGGGTGACCGTCGCCGCCGACCAGCGTCCCGCGGCCGCGCCGCTCAAGCCGCCGGTCGGCCAGGGGCCGGTCGCGCCCTCCGCCACCGCGTCCACCGGCGGGCTGGTGATCCCGCCCACCCCGGTGTGCGCCGCCGGGGGTGCGGTGAACGGGGCCACGGTCACGACCGATCCCCAGCTTCGCGCGCTGCTCGCGCAGATCGCGCAGACGGCTGCCGGGCCGGCGCGCCGTCAGCTCCTCGCCGGGCTCTCCGCCGACCAGCGCCAGCAGGTCACCGCGCTCCTCCGGCAACGTCAGGCCGTGGCGGCGCGGCAGAGGGGCGCGGGCGCCGGGGCCTCGTGCCGGGGCACCGGGTCCACTGCGACGAGCACGGCCCCGACCCTCACCCCGAGCGTCGGCGACGCCGGCCCCTCCGTCGATCCGCTCACCTTCTCGTACGTGTCATGAGACGGCACCGTCTCACCGCCTTCGGGGGGGCGCAGTGTGAAATCCTGGTTGTCGGCTGCTCCCACGCCGACCTCTCCGCGGCGGTCGCCGAGGTCTACGCCTTCGAGACCCGGCTCACCCGCTTCGACCCCCGCAGCGAGCTCTCCCTCCTCAACGCCGCGGCCGGCGCGCGGGTCGCGGTGACCCCGCTCCTCGAGGAGCTGCTCCGCACCGCGCTCGAGGCCCACGCGCTCAGCGACGGCATGGTGAACGCGGCGGTCCTCCCCGCCCTCGTCGCCGCCGGCTACGACCGCACCATCGCCGAGGTGCGCCGCCGTCCGGCGCTGCCGGCGACCTGCGCGCCGGTACCGGTCCCGCCGCTCGACGAGGTCCTCGAGGTGGGGGAGGGGTGGGCGCGCCTCCGCCCCGGAGCGGCCGTCGACCTCGGCGGCGTCGGCAAGGGCTGGCTCGCCGACCGTCTCGCCGAGCGGCTCGAGAACGCCGTCGTCAACCTCGGCGGCGACCTCCGCGCCCTCGGGGCGGGGCCCGACGGCGCCGGCTGGACCGCCGGCCTCTGCGACGGCTCGGCGGTGCGGGTGATCGACGCCGGGATCGCCACCAGCGGCCGCGCCGGGCGGCGCTGGGCCGGCGGCCACCACCTCGTCGACCCGCTGACCGGGCGTCCCGCGCCCGGCGGCCCCCAGGCGGTGACCGTCGTCGCCGCGACCGCCCTGCACGCCGAGGTGCTCGCCAAGCTCGTCGCCCTGCGCGGCCTCGCCGAGGGGGTGCCCCTGGCGCTGGCGCGCGGTGCCGAACGGGTGCGCTCCGCCAGCCTCGAGGAGCCCGCGGCATGAACGCCGACCTCGTCCTCTGGGACTCCGCGCGCGCCGCGGCCCTCGCCGCCTTCACCGTGCTCAGCGCCTCGCTGCTCACCGGGATGGCGCTGCGCACCGCCCTCCTCGCCCCGCTCGCCCGCAACCGGGCGGTCCTCGCCCTCCACGGCTTCCTGACCTGGTTCTGGCTCCCGCTCGTCGCCGTCCACGTGACCGCGCTCGTCCTCGACGGGACCGCGAGGATCGGGGTCCTCGACCTCGTCGTCCCGTTCCGGGTCGGCTACGCGCGGCTCGCGGTCGGGCTGGGGACGGTCGGCCTCCTCCTGCTCCTCCTCGTCGGTGTCACCAGCGCGATGCGCAAGCGGATGTCGCAGCGGGTGTGGCACGCCGTCCACCTGCTGTCCTACCCGATGTTCGGCGTCTTCCTCCTCCACGCCCAGCTCGCCGGAAGCGACTTCAGCCGGACCTGGATCAGCGTCCTCGGCTGGGCCACCGTCGGCGCTCTCGCCACCCTCGCGCTTCCCCGACTGGCGGGCGGGCGGATCGGCTCCCCCCGGCCCACGACGGAGTCCTGACGGTCCTCCACGGGCCGCGGGCAGCCGTACACTGGCCTCACAGGTGGTCGCACTCTACATTCTGGTCGCCGTCGTCCTCCTCGGCATCGAGGCCTTCACCCTCGCGTTCTTCGCGGTGTTCGTGGCCGTCGGCCTGCTCGCCGCCGCCCTCGTGGCCGCGGTCGGGCTCCCCGTCTGGGGGCAGCTGCTCACCCTCAGCGCGGTCTCCGTCGCCGGCCTGGTGATGGCCCGGCCGCCGCTGACCCGGGCGATGCTCCGCGGCCGCGGCGCGCTCCACCTCCCCGGGGTGCAGGACCTCGTCGGCCAGACCGCGCTCACCGTCGACGAGGTCGGCGACGAGCACCACCCGGGCCACGCCCTGCTCGCCGGCGAGCGCTGGCTCGCGATCGCCGAGAGCGGGCGGCCGGTGCCGCCCCAGAGCACCGTCACCGTCGCCGCGGTCCGCGGCACCACCCTCGTGGTGCGGCCACTCACGGCCCTAGGAGACCTCCCATGACCGCGCTCATCGTCCTCGCCGCCATCGCGTTCCTCGTCCTGCTCGTCCTGTCGCAGACGGTGAAGGTCATCCAGCAGGGCTACATCGGCGCCGTGAAGCGGCTCGGCCAGTACAAGGCGCTGCGCGAGCCGGGGCTCGCGATGATCCTCCCCTTCGTCGACAACCTCACCCGTGTCGACATCCGCGAGACCCCGCGCACCGGTGACCGCCAGGAGGTGATCACCCGCGACAACGTCACCGTCGCGGTGAACGCGACGATCTTCAGCCAGGTGGTCGACGCC
>DATKEY010000182.1:0-17473 GCA_035544475.1 Candidatus Dormiibacterota bacterium
CGGCGATCGTCGCCAAGCGCCGCATCCGGCCCGCGAAGAGCTGACCCGCGGGCCGGCCCGCGGGTCAGCTCTTCGCGGGCCGGATGCGGCGCTTGGCGACGATCGCCGACACGGCGGCGACCACCGCACCCACGACGACGATGAGACCACGCTTCATGGCACCAATCCTTCCTTCCTGATCCGGAGGACGGCCGCCGCGGCCGGCGGCTCCCCCATCCGGGTGAGAGGCCGGTGATGATCGCACGTCGGGCGGGGGTCCACAAGCCGGGCCCCCGGGCTTGACTTCGACCGTGCTCGAAGTCCTAGGGTGGGCGGCATGATCGCCACCCTCTCGATCGCCGAGGCGGCCCGCGACCGCCGCCTGTCCCCCCACACCCTGCGCTACTACGAGCGTGCCGGGCTGCTCGACGCCGTCCCCCGCGACCGGGGCGGGCGGCGCCGCTACACCGAGGCCGACCTCGAACGCGTCCTCTTCCTCCAGCGGATGCGGCGCACGGGCATGCCGATCCGCGTCCTCCGCGAGTACGTCGCGCTCGTCCGCCAGGGAGACTCCAGCGCTGCCCGCCGTCTCGAGATGCTCGAGAACCATCGCGCCGATGTCCTGCTCCGGCTCGCCGAGCTGCAGGACGCGCTGACCGCGCTCGACTACAAGATCGCCCGTTATCGGGAGGAGACCGCATGACCATCGCCACCAGAAGCCTCGGTGCCACCGGCTTCGAGGTCAGCGCCGAGGGTCTCGGCTGCATGGGGATGAGCGCGTTTTACGGGTCCGGCTCGGATCGCGACGACGCCATCTCGACGGCGACCATCCATCGCGCCCTCGAGCTCGGCGTCACTTTCCTCGACACCTCGGACGCCTACGGCCCGCACACCAACGAGGAGCTGGTGGGGCGCGCCATCCGCGGCCGCCGCGACCAGGTCCAGCTGGCGACGAAGTTCGGCATCCTCTTCGGGCCGAACGACGAGCGCGCGCTGCGCGGCGACCCCGCGTACGTGCACGAGGCCTGCGAGGCGTCGCTGCGGCGGCTGGGCGTCGACCACGTCGACCTCTACTACCTCCACCGCGTCGACCCCACGGTGCCGATCGAGGAGACCGTCGGCGCGATGGCCGAGCTCGTCGCCGCGGGCAAGGTGCGCCATCTCGGCCTCAGCGAGGCCGCCGCCGAGACCCTGCGCCGCGCCGTCACCGTCCATCCGATCACCGCGCTCCAGAGCGAGTGGTCGCTGTGGAGCCGCGACTTCGAGGACGAGGTGCTCCCCGTCGCGCGCGAGCTCGGGATCGGCATCGTCCCCTACAGCCCGCTGGGACGCGGCTTCCTCACCGGGCAGATCACCTCGCCCGACGACCTCGCGCCCGACGACTTCAGGCGCACCAACCCGCGGTTCATGGGCGAGAACTTCCAGCGCAACCTCGATGTCGTCGCGCGGGTGCGCGAGCTCGCCCAGCAGAAGGGATGCAGCGCCGCGCAGCTCGCGCTCGCGTGGGTGCTCGCGCAGGGCGACGACGTCGTGCCGATCCCGGGGACGAAGAGCTCCGTGCGGCTCGAGGAGAACGCCGGCGCGCTCGATGTCACCCTCACCGCGGACGACCTCGCGCGGATCGAGGAGGTCGCGCCGCGGGCCGCGTTCGCCGGCGAGCGCTCGGCCTTCGCGGCCTTCAACGCCGGGGTCACCCCGGCGCGGGCGCAGCTCTGAGCGCATGGCGACGGTCGCCGAGATCGCGGAGGACCTCCGCGCGATGCGCGAGATGGAGGTCACCTGCATCGACGCGAACCCGCTGGTGCTGATGGCCGAGCCGGGACGCTGAACCCCGGTCAGTGCCCCGGGGGCGGGGTGAGCCCGTAGCGGGCGATC
The DNA here is from genome assembly GCA_035544475.1 of Candidatus Dormiibacterota bacterium. Classification (GTDB taxonomy): domain Bacteria; phylum Chloroflexota; class Dormibacteria; order Aeolococcales; family Aeolococcaceae; genus CF-96. Next base: position 1,855 of record DATKEY010000182.1, read on the forward strand.
ACCTCGGGCAGCCAGGGGGCCTCGGCGAACTCCAATCCGTACCTGTCCGCGATGTGTCCCAGCTGCTCGAAGTCCGGAGGGCCGGCGGCGACGAGGTCGGCGACCTCACGGAAGAAGCCCTCGAAGCCGGCGGGGCTGATGATCTCGAGCAACCGAGCCGGAGTCCGCCCCGCGTTCCACATCGTGTGCAGCTCGCCGCGAGGCTTGGTGATGTAGCCGCCGGGTCCGAGGACCGCCTCGCGGTCGCCGGAGCGGAAGCCGATCTCGCCCTCGAGGACCATCGAGTACTCGTCCTCGCGGGTGTGGATGTGCGGCGGGACGAGGGCGCCGACCTCGAAGGGGTGCTCGACGACGGACAGGGCACCACCGGTGTCCTCCCCGTCGAGCTTGAAGACCACCCCGATTCCCGGGGCGAGACCACCCGCCCTTCCCTCGTTGGGCTGGACGATCGTCAATGGCGGCGGGCCGGCGCTGCGCATCTCTTCACGACCTCCAAATATTGGGTGTACAGGGGTGTAGACTGGAATCCTGCATCGGTCACCGGCGGGTGTCAACAATTTGAGTGAACGTCACCGTTCACCGAAGACTCGCTCCTACGAGATGCGGCGGCGGACCGAGAGCATCGCGCAGACGCGCCGCCGGATCGTGGAGGCGACCGTCCACCTCCACGGGACGCTCGGACCCCGCGCGACCACGGTCTCGGCGATCGCCCGGGAGGCGGGCGTCACCCGGCTCACCGTCTACCGGCACTTCCCCGACGAGTCCACCCTGTACGGGGCGTGCACGGCGCTGTGGCTGTCCCTGCAGGTGCCGCCGGATCCCGCGGCGTGGGCGCGGATCGACGACCCGGCCCGACGGCTGCGCGCCGGGCTGCGCGACCTGTACCGCTTCTATCGCGGAGCGGAGGCGATGCTCGAGCGGATCCGGGGTGAGGAGGACGCCCTCCCGGAGGAGCGGCGCCAGGGGCTCCGTGACATGCACGCCCACCACCGCGAGATCCTCGTCGAGGCGTTCGGCCTCTCCGGGCGGCGGCGGCAGCGGGTGCGGGCGCTCGTCGGGCACGCGATCTCCTTCTGGACGTGGCGGTCGCTGTGCGTCACCGAGGGGCTCTCCGACCGCCAGGCCGCCGATGCCATGACCGCCCTCGTGCTGACCGCCGCCGGGGGATGATCCGGGCGGGCCCGGTCCGGGACGCTATCGTCGTCGCGGTGAGCACCGACTCCGCGGTCACCCGCTACCTCCGCAACCTCCAGGACGAGGTCGACAGCGCCGCCCTCTACGAGGCGATGGCCGAGCACGAGCCGTCCTCCGAGCTCGCCGAGCTGTACCGCCGCCTCGGTGAGGTCGAGACCCGCCACGCCCGCTTCTGGGAGGGACGGCTGCGCGAGGCCGGCGCGCCCGTCCCCGCGCTGATGCCGACCGGCCGCGCGCGGGTGCTCCGCTTCCTCGCCCGCCGGCTCGGACCGCGGTTCGTGCTCCCGACGGTGGCCACGCTCGAGGAGCTCGACCAGCACGTCTACGACGACCAGCCGGAGACCGCCGCGACGCCGATGCGCGCCCAGGAGCGCTCGCACGCGCGGGTGCTCTCGCTCCTCGCGGGTCCGGGGGGGCGGGGGATGGCGGGGGGGACGATCGCCCGCCTCGAGGGCCGTCATCGTGGGGTCGTCGGCGGGAACGCGCTGCGCGCCGCGGTTCTCGGCGCGAACGACGGGCTCACCTCGAACCTCAGCCTGGTCATGGGCGTGGCCGGTGCCCAGCTGCAGAACCGCGCGATCGTGATCACCGGCCTCGCCGGTCTGCTCGCCGGTTCGTGCTCGATGGCGATCGGCGAGTACGTCTCGGTGCAGAGCGCCCGCGAGCTCGCCCAGCGCCAGATCTCGATCGAGGCCGACGAGATCGCCGACGCGCCGGACGAGGAGCGCGAGGAGCTCGCGCTCATCTACGAGGCCAAGGGGCTCGCGGCCGAGGACGCGAAGAGCCTCGCCGACCGGATGATGTCCGAGCGCTCCACCGCGCTCGACACCCTGACCCGCGAAGAGCTCGGGCTCGATCCCGACGTGCTCACCGGCTCCCCCTCCGTCGCCGCCGGGACCTCCTTCCTTCTCTTCGCAATAGGAGCGGTGATCCCGCTCGTCGCCTTTCTCGTCGGGAGCGGCGCGCTCGCGGTGGTGGCGAGCATCCTCTCGGCGGCGCTCGGTCTCTTCGTGATCGGGGCCGCGATCACGCTGCTCACCGGCCGGTCGGTGCTGCTCTCCGGGACCCGCCAGCTGGCGCTCGGACTGCTCGCCGCCGCGGTCACATTCGGCATCGGCAGGCTGATCGGGGTGTCGGTCTCGTGAGCGGCGAGGGCGGCGGCGGCCTCTTCGACCTGCGCGGCCGAGTCGCGCTCGTGACCGGCGGCACACGCGGGCTCGGCCGGGAGATGGCGCTCGCGTTCGCCCGCGCCGGCGCCGACGTCGTCGTCGCCAGCCGCAAGGCGGAGGCGTGCGCGGAGGTCGCGGACGAGATCCGGCGGACCACCGGCCGCGAGGCGCTCGGGCATCCCTGCCACGTCGGCGACTGGGACGCTCTGCAGGGGCTCGCCGATGCCGCCTGGGACCGCTTCGGCCGGGTCGACGTGCTCGTCAACAACGCCGGCATGTCGCCGCTCTACCCGAGCCCCGACGCGGTCACCGAGGCGCTCTTCGACAAGGTGATCGACGTCAATCTGAAGGGGCCGTTCCGGCTCACCGCCATCGCGGGTCCGCGCATGGTCGCGGCAGGAGGCGGCTCGATCGTCAACGTCAGCAGCGTCGCCGCGGTGCGACCCACCCCGGACGTGATCCCCTACGCGGCGGCGAAGGCGGGGCTCGAGGCGATCACCGTCGCCTATGCGAAGGCGTACGGGCCCACGGTGCGCGTCAACGCGATCCAGTGCGGTGCGTTCCTCACCGACATCAGCGCGACGTGGGACATGGGCGCCTTCGAGCGGCGTGCGCGCTCGTTCGCGCTCGGCCGCGGCGGGCGGCCGGAGGAGATCGTCGGGACCGCCCTGTACCTTGCGAGTGACGCCTCGAGCTACACCACCGGCGCGGTCATCCGTGTCGACGGGGGCTCGGTCGGTGCGGAGCCACCGGTGACCGGTGGGCCCGACCGGTGACGGTGGCGCCGCTCGCCGGTGGGGGCAGCGGGGCCCGGGTGAGGTCGTAGGTGTCGGCGAGCGCCGTCTCCGCCGGCGCCTGGGTGCGCGGGTTGGTCGGGGGCAGGCCGTACAGCCGCTCCTGGTACGCGACGATGCTGGTGTGCGACGCCTGCGCGTGCGACACGGTGCGCGGCTTCGCGTATGGGCCGACGACGATCATCGGCACGCGTGAGCCGAAGCGGTAGGGGCCGTCGGCGTCGGACTCGAGCACCGGCGGGTCGACGTGGTCCGCCCATCCGCCCCAGTCGTCGAAGGTGATGAGCATCATCACGTCGTTCCAGAGCGGGCCGCCGTCCTTCGTCCTGCCGTTCGCCACGGCGAGCACCTGCCCGTGGAGCCACTGCTCGGACGCGGCCATGCTCGTGCCCCGGCCGGGGTGGAAGTCCTGTCCCGCCGGGCCGAAGACGTAGCTCACGTCGGGGAGCGCGCCGCTCGCCGCATCGGTGGCGAGCTGCTCACGGCCGCGTACGTTGGCGTGCATCGCCGGGTCGGTGTAGTACTGGAAGGCGAAGCCGTCGCCGTAGTTGGCCCACGTCCGGCCGGCGCGGTCGAGGCTCACCATCACCCCCGGTCTGGTGAGGAACGGCGCGGTGCCGCGGCGCGGGTTGGTCGTCGACCCGCCCGCGTCGGCGCCGATGGCGAAAGCGTGGTTGGGGAAGGAGTTGGCGCCGACGTCGGAGAAGTAGCGGTCGCAGACGCAGTACGCGTCCATCAGGCCGTACAGCAGGGGGAGTTGGGCGCGGGAATAGCGCTCGCGCACCGCGCGATCGGCGCGGTTGAGCCAGGTCCTGCGGTCGTGCGGCAGGTCGGCGAGCGAGTCGGGGGCCTGCGCGAGCGAGGTGTCGCCGTCGAACCCGGCGACGTCGCTGCAGAGGTTGTCCGAGGTGTGGTTCTCCATGAAGAACACGACGAGCTTCGATGGCTGTGCGGCGGCGGCCATGTCCACGCCCTCCTGCGGGATCGGTCGTCGCCGCCATCATGAACGAGCCGGCAGGTGCCCGGTCACAGCCCACAGAAGGCCGCGGGGTTCTCCGCGACCAGCCTCGCGGCGCGGATGTACCGGCGCGCGATCGCCACGCTCTTCCAGCGCCCCTGGCGCATGATCTCCCGCTCCGGCGCGTCACACCGGGCGGCGGTGGCGGCGAGGCCGCTGCGCAGGGAGTGCCCGGCGTACTGCGACGGGTCGAGGCCGGCGCGCAGCGCGGCGCGCTGGACGATGCGAGCCACGCTCCCGTCGCTCAGCCGCTCGGAGGCCAGCCGGCCGTGGCGGTTGACGGCGCGGAAGAGCGCGCCGGTGGTGATGCCGGCCGTGCGGCACCAGTCACGCAAGGCGCGCACCGGGCAGGTGTCGGGGTGCTGCCCGAAGGGGATGCCGACCTCGTCGCCCTCGCGCCCCTGATCGGTCGCGCCGCGCCGGAGGCGCAGGCTCAGGCCGTCCACGGTCTCGCGGACGTCCTCCACGTCGAGGGCCACGAGCTCGCTCCGGCGCAGGCCGCCGGCGAAGCCGAGCAGGAGGAGGGCACGGTCGCGCCGCCCGGCGAGCGTGTCCGCCGGCGTGGCGGTGAGGAGCCGGCGGAGCTCGGCGGTGACCAGCGCCGCCTTCTGAGTGGGCTCGGTGCCGATCTCGCGGCGGATCCCTGCCACCGTCGTGCGCACCAGGAGGTCGGCGGTGGGGGAGGGAACGTGGCCACGGACCAGGTGAGCCAGGGAGATCGCGGCGAGCCTCCGCTGGATGGTCGAGGCCCTCGCGCCGGCGTCGGCGAGGGCGGTGCAGTACCACGCGATCGTCATCGGCGTGGCGGGAACGGCGGAGGCGGCTCTGTCGCCGCACCACCCCTCGAAGTCGCGGAGATCGGAGCGGTAGGCGCGCAGCGTGTTCGGCGCTCTGCCCCGCGTGACACCGTCGGTCATCGCCGGGGCCGCCGGTCGAACGTCGCGCAGATCGGGTCCTGTCAAACTATTCATACATCATCGTGCTCACGAAAACCAGTGTCGAGGGTATCGCAAGAACGTTAGCATCGAGGCCGTCGATCGACTATGCGTTTCCTCACAATCGAACAGCGGGTCGGCTGGTGCATCCGTCAGCCCCACGAACAGGCCTTCCCTGGCTCGGCGTCACCCAGACCCCCGCCTGACCGGCGCGGGCCCCCGCCGCGACAGGCTCGTGACCGGTCACTAGTTGACAATCTAGATCACTTAAGTCAAGTATAGGCGCCGACCCAACCGGCCCCCGCCGGGGGAGAGGGGAGACGCCCATGCTTCTCGGCACGTCGATCGCCGCCCGCGCCCGCCTCGGCGCCGCGGGTCCGGTCGCCGCCGCCGTCCTCGCGCTCGCGGGGTGTGGGTCGGTCGCCGCCGGCGGGACGGGCGCTTCCCAGCTCACCCTCCGCCTCGGCTACCTCCCGAACCTCACCCAGGCGCCGGCGATCGTCGGGGTCCAGAACGGCATCCTCCAGGGCGCGCTCGGCCCCGGCACCCACCTGGCCTCCCAGACCTTCGGGGCGGGCCCCGCCGCGGTGGAGGCGCTGTTCGGTGGCGCGCTCGACGCCGCGTACGTCGGCCCGAACCCGGCGATCAACGGCTTCATCCGGTCGAAGGGCGCGGCGCTGCGGATCGTGTCGGGAGCGACCTCGGGTGGCGCCGCGCTCGTGGTGCGGACGGGCGAGGGGATCCGTACCGCCGCCGACCTCCGGGGGCGCCGCATCGCCACCCCCCAGCTCGGCAACACCCAGGACGTCGCCCTGCGCTCCTGGCTTCGCGACCACGGTCTGCGCACCGATCCCCAGGGTGGCGGCGACGTGCGGATCGTCGCCTCCGACAACCCCACCACCCTCCAGCTCTTCGAGCAGGGCCAGCTCGACGGCGCCTGGGTGCCCGAGCCGTGGGCATCGCGCCTCGTCGACGAGGGGCATGCCACCGTCCTCGTCGACGAGGCGACGCTGTGGCCGGGCGGGCGCTTCCCGACCACCGAGCTCGTCGTCGCGACCACCTTCCTCGACCGGCATCCCGACGCCGTCCGCCGCCTCGTCGCCGGCAACGTCGCTGCGGTCGACTGGCTGAACGCCCACGGCGACGAGGCGCGTGCGGCGGCGAACGACGGGCTTCGCCGGCTCACCCAGAGCGCGCTCAGCGCCCCCGTCCTCTCCGACGCGTGGAGCCACCTGACCTTCACCGCGGACCCGCTCGCCGCCTCGCTCCAGCGCGAGGCCGACGACGCCGCCGCGGTCGGCCTGCTCGCCACCACCGACCTCCACGGGATCCTCGACGACGCCCCGCTCGACTCGGTGCTCGCCGGACTGGGACGCGCGCCGGTGCCGGCGGCGGGGCTCGGGGGATGAGGGTGCTCGCCGACGGAACCGCCGCCGTCTCGCCCGCCTGGCCGGCGTTCGCGGGCCCGCCCGCCATCCGTCTCGAGGCCGTGAGCCGGGTCTTCGGCTCGGGCGCCCGCGCCGTCGACGCCCTCGACGGCGTCGACCTCGAGGTCGGGCGCGGAGAGTTCGTCTGTGTCGTCGGCGCCTCAGGGTGCGGGAAGAGCACCCTGCTCGCGCTGATCGCCGGCCTCGACCGGCCGACCGAGGGCCGGGTCGAGGTCGAGGGCGGCCGGCCGGCGCTGATGTTCCAGGACGCCGGGCTGCTCCCCTGGCTCACCGTCGCCCGCAACGTCGACCTGCCGATGCGGCTGCGCCGCGTCCCGCGTGACGAGCGAGCCGCCGAGGTCGACCGCCTTCTCCGGCTCGTCCATCTCGAGGGTGCCGCCGACCGCCGTCCCCACCAGCTCAGCGGCGGGATGCGGCAGCGGGTCGCTCTCGCCCGGGCGCTCGCCCAGCGCTCCGAGGCGTTGCTCATGGACGAGCCGTTCGCGGCCGTCGACGCCATCACCCGCGACCTCCTCCACGAGGACCTCGCCCGCGTCGCCGCCGACCGTGCGATGAGCGTCGTCTTCGTGACCCACAACGTGCGCGAGGCGGTGCGCCTCGGTGACCGCGTCGTGCTGCTCACCAGCCGCCCCGGGCGCGTCGCCGAGGAGTTCTCCGTCGACATCGCGCGGCCGCGCCGCATCGAGGACCCGGCCGTCGGCGCGCTGGCGCTGCGGATCACCGCCCGCCTGCGCGAGGAGATCGGTCGCCATGGCCGTCGCTGACGCCGACCTCGTCCGCACCGGCGCCGGGCTCGACGCGCTCGAGCTGAGCGCGCCTCCTGCGCCGTCGCGACTGCGCCGGGTGGTGCGGGTCGTCGCGCCGAAGGTCTGCGCCGCGGCCGTGCTCCTCGCCGCGTGGCAGCTGGCCGTGAACCTCCACGTGCGGCCCTCGTACCTCCTCCCCGCACCCTCCGACGTGTGGTCGACGTTCGTCGCGCAGTGGCGCGAGGGGCACATCACCGGCGCGGTGTGGACGAGCATCAGCCGCGGCGCCTTCGGCTTCGCGATCGCGCTGCTCATCGGCACCCCGCTCGGGCTGCTCATGGCGCGGGTCGCGACGGTCCGGCTCGCGATCGGCTCGCTCGTCGCCGCGCTGCAGAGCCTGCCGTCGGTGGTGTGGGTCGTGCCCGGGCTGCTGCTCCTCGGTCCGAACGGCGCGACGATCGTCTTCGTCGTCGTGCTCGGGGCCTTCCCCTCGGTCGCCCTGGGGGCGGTCGCCGCGCTCGAGCAGACCCCGCCCCTGCTCGTCGACGTCGGCCGCTCCCTCGGCGCCCGAGGGCTCGCCCTCCACCGCCACGTCCTCCTCCCCGCGGCGCTCCCCGGCTACCTCGCCGGCTGCCGGCAGGCGTGGTCGTTCGCCTGGCGCTCGCTGATGGCCGCGGAGCTGATCACCCAGAGCTCCGACCTCGGGCTCGGCCTCGGACAGCTCCTCGACTCCGGCCGCCAGACCCTCGACATGAGCCTGGCGATCATGGCGATCCTCGTCATCCTCGCGGTCGGGATCGCCGTCGACGGCCTGGTGTTCTCGCCGCTCATCCGCACGGTGAACAGCCGTCGCGGCCTCGGCGGAGCGCGGGCATGAGCGGACTCGTCACCCCGCTCGGCGGCGCGCTCGTCGACCGCCGCGTCCGCGGCGAGGAGGCGGAGGAGCTGCGCGCCCGCGCCGCCGGCCTCGCCTCGCTGCGGCTGACCGACGCCGAGGCCGCCGACCTCGCGCTCATCGGCAGCGGCGCGTACTCGCCGCTCACCGGCTTCCTCGAGCGCGCCGACCACGACGCGGTCGTCGACCGCGCCGAGCTCGCGAACGGCACGCCGTGGACGCTGCCGATCACTCTCAGCGCGAGCCCGGACCACTCCGCGATCGCGGAGGGCGCCGACGTCGCGCTCCGTGACGCCGCGGGGCGGCTGCGAGGCGTGCTCACCGTCACCGACGTGTTCGAGCGCGACCTCGAGCGCGAGGCGGGTGCGGTGTACCGCACCACCGACGACGCCCATCCCGGGGTGCGGGCGCTCCGCCGCAGTGGCGCCACCGCGATCGGCGGCCCGGTGCGCGTCCTCGACGGCAGGGTCGACGAGCACGCTCTCGAGCCCGCGCAGACCCGAGCGCTCTTCGCCGAGAGGGGGTGGCGCACCGTCGTCGCCTTCCAGACCCGCAACCCCGTCCACCGCGCCCACGAGTACCTCACCAAGGTGGCGCTCGAGCAGGTCGACGGCCTGCTCCTCCATCCGCTCGTCGGCGTGACCAAGGACGACGACATCCCCGCGGCGGTGCGGATGCGCTGCTACCGCGCCCTCCTCGACGGCTACTACCCGCGCGACCGGGTCCTGCTCTCGACCTTCGGTGCGGCGATGCGCTACGCGGGCCCCCGGGAGGCCGTCTTCCACGGTCTGGTGCGCCGCAACCACGGGTGCTCGCACTTCATCATCGGCCGCGACGCCGCCGGTGTCGGCAGCTACTACGGCACCTACGACGCGCAGCTCCTCTACCACGAGCTCGGCGGCGCGCAGCGGCTCGGCTTCACCGCCTTCACCTTCGAGCACACCTTCCACTGCACCGCGTGCGAGGGGATGGCGAGCACCCGCACCTGCCCGCACGGCGAGGAGCACCGGCTGCTGCTCAGCGGGACGAAGGTGCGCGAGCTGCTCGCCGCGGGCGCCGATCTGCCCCACGAGTTCACCCGGCCGGAGGTCGCCGAGATCCTCCGCGCCGCCTACGCGCCCACACGGGAGGTCGCCTCGTGAGGAGCCCGCGTGTCGCCGTCGGCCCCCATGAGCTCGAGGAGACGCGTCGGGGTCTCGAGGGGTGCCATCCGCGGGCGGCGATCCGCTGGGCGCTCACCCGCTTCGCCCCGGAGCGGACCGCGGTGGTCACCAGCCTCCAGGCCGACGGGATGGCGGTCGTCGAGATGGCGCTGCGGATCGACCCGCGGGTGCGCATCGTCACCATCGACACCGGCCGGCTCCCCGAGGAGACGTACGCGTACCTCGACGAGGTCCGTGCCCACTTCGGGCGCGGCATCGAGGTGCTCCTCCCCGACGCCACCGCGGTGGGCGGGCACGTCTCCGAGCACGGGGTCACCGCCTTCCGCGCCTCCGTCGAGCGCCGGCTCGACTGCTGCCACCTGCGCAAGGTGGAGCCGCTCGAGCGGCTGCTCGCCACCCTCGACTGCTGGCTCACCGGCCTGCGCCGCGACCACTCCGCGCGCCGCGGCTCGACCCCGGTGGTCCAGCTCGACACCGCCCACGGCGGCATCGTGAAGGTGAATCCCGTCGCCGGGTGGGACGAGACCGCGGTGCGCGCCCACCTCGCCGCGTCCGGGGTGCCGCTGCATCCGCTCTACGCACACGGCTATCGAAGCATCGGCTGCGCGCCCTGCACCCGCCCCGTCGCCCCGGGCGACGACCCGCGCTCGGGGCGCTGGTGGTGGGAGCAGGGCGTCGACAAGGAGTGCGGCATCCACGCCACCCCGGCGCTGCTGCAGGAGAGGAGATCCGCATGACCCACGACGGACTCGTGCTGTGGCTGACCGGGCTGAGCGGCGCCGGGAAGTCGACGATCGCGGAGCGGGTCGCGGCCGACCTGCGACGCCGCGGTCGCCGCGTCGAGGTGCTCGACGGCGACGCCATCCGGGAGAACCTCTCCAAGGGGCTCGGCTTCAGCAAGGAGGACCGCGACACCAACATCCGCCGCATCGGCTACGTCGCCGAGCTGCTCGCCCGCAACGGCGTCGTGGTGATCGTCGCGGCGATCTCCCCGTACCGCGCGGTGCGCGACGAGGTCCGGGCGCGCATCGACCGCTTCGTCGAGATCCACGTGCACTGCTCGCTCGAGGAGCTCGTGCGCCGCGACGTCAAGGGCCTCTACCGCCGCGCCCTCGCCGGGGAGATCCCCCACTTCACCGGTGTCTCCGACCCCTACGAGCAGCCTCTCGACCCCGAGGTCGCCGTCGACACCGCGGTCGAGAGCGTCGACGAGTCGGTGCTGCGGGTCCTCGCCGCGCTCGACGAGACCGAGGCCGCGGCTGCATGAGCGCGTTCAGATGAGCAAGGCGTCCCGGGTCGAGGAGATCAAGGCGGCGAGCCGGCATCTCCGCGGCACCATCGCCGAGGAGCTCGACAACGGTGTGAGCGGCTTCGGTGAGGAGTCCGCGCAGCTCGTCAAGTTCCACGGCATCTACGAGCAGGAGGACCGCGACCGGCGCAGCGAGGCGCGGCGGACCGGAGCCGAGCGGAGCAAGCAGATGATGCTCCGCACCCGCATCCCGGGCGGGGTCGTCTCCGCGGCCGGGTACCTCGCCCACGATGAGATCGCCGGGCGCTGGGCGGACGGCACGCTGCGGGTCACCACCCGCCAGGACATCCAGCTCTATGGAGTCCTCAAGGGCGACCTCCGCTCCGCGATCCGCGCGATCAACGCGACGCTGGTCACCACCCTCGGCGGCTGCGGAGATCAGGCGCGCAACATCATGTGCTGCGCCGCGCCGGTCCGCGACCGCTTCCACGGTGAGGTGCTCGCCGCCGTCGCCGGCCTGGTGCACGGGCTCACCCCGTCGACCCGCGCGTACCACGAGATCTGGCTCGACGGCGAGCTCGCCGCCAGCTCGGGCCCGGACGAGCCGGAGCTGGAGCCGCTGTACGGCGAGACCTACCTGCCGCGCAAGTTCAAGACCGCGGTCGCGCTCGAGGGCGACAACTGCGTCGACGTCTACGCCAACGACCTCGGGCTCGTCGCGCTGCGCGACGGCTCGGGCGGGCTCGGCGCCTTCGACATCCTCGTCGGCGGCGGGATGGGTCGCACCCGCGGCAAGCCCGAGACCTTCGCCGCCGTCGCCCAGCCGCTCGCGCGCGTCCCCGCCGACCGCGTCGTCGAGGCGGCGCGCGCGGTCGTCACCGTGCAGCGCGACCTCGGCGACCGCACCGACCGCCGCCACGCGCGCCTCAAGTACCTCATCGCCGACCGCGGGCTCGCGTGGTTCCGTGAGCGTGTGCAGGAGCACCTCGACTTCCCGCTCGAGGACCCCTCGCCGCTGATCTGGCCGCCGGTCGACGACCATCTCGGCTGGCACGAGCAGGGGGACGGCCTGCTCTACCTCGGCGTCCACGTCGAGAACGGGCGCATCGCCGACCGCGCCGGCGTCCGACTGCGCACCGGGCTGCGCGCCATCGTCGCCGAGCTGCGTCCCCAGGTGCGCCTCACCCCGCAGCAGAACGTGATCCTCGCCGACGTCCGTCCGCGTGACCGCGCGCGCGTCGACGAGCTGCTCCGCGAGCACGGGATCCCCGCGGCCGCCGACATCCCCGCGACCGTCCGCAACGCGATGGCGTGTCCCGCGCTGCCGACCTGCGGGCTCGCCGTCGCCGAGTCGGAGCGCGCGATGCCCGCCCTCGTTCGCGACATCAGCGCGCTCGTCGAGGAGCTCGGGCTCGCCGGAGAGCGCATCAGCTGGCGGATGACCGGCTGTCCCAACGGCTGCGCGCGTCCGTACCTCGGCGACGTCGGCTTCGTCGGCACCACCCTCGGCAAGTACGACGTCTTCCTCGGCGGCGACGCCGGGGGGACACGGCTCAACCAGCTCTACGCCGGCAACGTCCCGCTCGGGGAGATCGTGGCCATGCTCCGCGGGCCGCTCACCGCGTATCGCGACGAGCGGCGGCGCGGCGAGAGCTTCGGCGGCTTCTGCCACCGCCGTGGGGTCGCCGGGCTTCGCGACCGCTTCGGGGTGCAGGCGCCGCCGCCATCGCTCGTGCCGCTGCCGATGGCCGCCGGCGCCGAGGGCTCAGCGCCCCGCCGCTGACTCGACGAGGGCGCGCACCCCGCGGCGCGGGACGAGCGTGACCACCTGGCGGCGCTCCGGTTCGAGGGCCGGCGACGCGGCGCGCAGCCGCACCGCGCCGAGCACGGTGCGGAGCACGACCCGCATCTCCAGGGTCGCGAACGCGGCGCCGAGGCACCGGCGGGTCCCGCCGCCGAAGGGCAGCCACGCGTGGGGGTCGGGCCGCACGCCGGCGAAGCGAGCGGGGCGGAAGCTGAGGGGCTCCTCGTACACCGCGGCGCTGCGGTGGAGCAGGTGGATGCTGAGGACGGCGACGACGCCGCGGGGGAGGTCGACGCCGCCGAGCCTCGCCGGCTCGCGGAGGTGGCGGCCGATCTCCGGCACGACCGGGCGCAGGCGCAGCGACTCCCGGATGACCGCGTCGAGCAGCTCGTCGCCGTTGTGCGCGAGCGCATCGCCGAGCCGCTCGAGCTCGGCGGGATGGTGGAGGAGGAGGTCGAAGGTCCAGGCGAGCGCTGCCGCGGTCGTCTCGTGGCCGGCGACGAGCACGGTGAGGAGCTCGTCGTAGACCTCCTCGTCGCTGAGTGCGGCCCCGTCGGGACGGCGCGCCTCGAGGAGGACCGAGAGGATGTCGGCCCGCTCGGCGAGGCCGCCCTCGGCGCGGCGGTCGCGCACCGTCGCGAGCACCGCCTCGCGCACCCGGGCGCGCACCGCGACGAAGCGCCGCCAGGGAGTGAGCGCGCCGAGGTCGCGGCGGAACGCCGGCATGATGAGCAGGTGGTGACCGGCGAAGCCGAGCAGGCTCGCGACCAGCTCGCGCAGCCGCACCAGGCGCTCGCCCTCCACCCCGAAGACCGCTCGGAGGATGACCTCGAGGGTGATCGCGCGCATGCGCGACAAGAGCGGGATCTCCACCCCGAGTGGCCAGAACGCGAGATCGCGGCGGGTGACCTCGGCGATGAGCTCGGCGTGCGCCTCGAGCCGCGCGCCGTGGAACGGCGGGAGCATCAGCCGCCGCTCCTCGATGTGACGGCGGCCGTCGAGCAGGAGCAGCGAGTTGGGGCCGAGCACCGGTCCGAGGTCGTGGGCGTTGACGTCGCCTGCGGTGAGCCGGTCGGGGGACGCCGCGAGCAGGTCGCGCGCCGCGTCGGGGGTGGTGAGGCACACGAGCACCGTCCCGCCGGGGAGGCGGAGCGTGAAGGTGTCGCCGTGGCGGCGGTGGCACGCCTGGAGGAAGGCGATGTTGTGGAAGGCGAGCAGCGCGGCCTGGGCGGCGGTCGGCAGCCGGGGTCCGGGTGGGAGCGGCGTCACACCAGGTTGAGGGAGTCGAGGAAGCGGATCGCCGCCTCCTCGTCGCCCTCGATCGCCAGGTCGAAGTCGCCCCACGGCCGTCGTTTCGTCCCCCAGATCGGGAAGCCGGCGACGTCGCCGGTGATCGTCGCGGCCGCCGCCGGCGAGCGGCCCTCCTGCACCTGTAGGCCCTTGCCGGCGAGCGGACCCACCGTCCACGCGCCACCGCCGGGGCCGGTGAGGACGAGGGCCAGCGGCCGGTCGACCCAGCTCAGTGCGTCGCCGCACATCTGCGGCATCCCGGCCATCAGCCACTCGGTCACCACCGCCATGTGCTCGCCGCTCGGAGGCGGCAGCGTCCGGCCCAGCGGGACCGCGATGTCGTGGCGCAGGTGCACGTGATGGTCGAAGGTGAGGGCGCTCGCGAGCAGGCCCATCGGGTACTTCCCGATGTCGCCGAGCGGGAGGGGCAGCCCGCGCAGCGGGGGCCGCTGGGTGAGCGGCACCAGGGTGAGGACGCGGCCCCCCCACGACTCGTACTCGCGAAGCACCCGCGCGGGCTCCCACCCCCGGCGATTCTCGACGTCGCCGTCGTTGCTGCGCTCGATGCTGCTCGTGCGCATCGTCCGCAGCAGCCAGGGCGTGAACATCCCGTGGTAGGCGGCGCCCATGTGGGCGACGACGTCCTGCACGCTCCAGCCCGCGCAGTCGCTCGGGCTCGCCCACTCCGCCGGCGTCAGCGACCGGCAGAGGTCGAGGACGGCGCCGCGCTCGTCGCGCAGCACCCGGGCACGATCGGGGTTCACGGGGGTGGGATCCTAGCACGCCCCGCCAGGACCACCTGGGAGCCCCCGGGTCCTAATACTTGAGCGTGGTGCGGGCGTTCACGGTGGTGACGACGTACGCCACCGTGGTCGTGAAGTTCGGCTGGGTCTCCTCGCCGACGTAGAGCTGGAGCATGTGGCTTCCCAACGGCTGGGTCGTGTTGTCGCCCACGACCCAGCTCGCGCCGGTCAGCTTCGCGCACCCCGCGGGGTTCGGCGGCTGGTGGGTGGCGGCGTCGGTGCCACAGCTCTGGACGGTGAAGTGGGTGCCGATCGGGATGCTGTCGTCCGCCGCCGCGGAGACGAAGGGCCGGAGCGAGGCGCCGCTCGCGTCGCTCGCCGAGGTCTCGAGCGAGAACCCGCCCTGGGGATCCCAGGCGAGGTAGTGGCCGGCGTTCTTCCCGCTCGTGATCCGTCCGTAGCCCTCGGCCTTGACGGCGTCCACGAAGTCGGACGGGTAGGTGCCGAGCGGGGTGGTCCCGTTGTTGCACTCGTCGGCGTTGAGATCGCAGCCGGTCACCGCCTCGGGCGCGCCGTTGTGGAAGGACTCCACCGCGGTGTAGGTGACGGTGAGGCTCCAGCCGCCGGCGGCGGGCGGGGGCTGGCTCGCGGTCCCCGCGCGGGCGCCCGCCGGCGGGTTCGCCGTCGAGGCCGTGGGCGCCGCCGCCGGAGGGTTCTGGAGCGGGATCGGGGCGGCGCCGCCGCCGCCGGGCTGGGGTGCGCTCGTCGACGGGGCGGAGCCCCCGCCCGCCGGTGCCGCGCTCGCCGGAGCCGGGGCGATGGCCCCGGTCGCGGGCTCGGCCGCGGAGGAGGACGCGCTCGCGCGCTGGTCGGGGTGCGCCGCGGGGCCGGCGCCGGTCGAGGCTCCGCCGCAGGACACCGCCCCGGCTCCGAGGACGGCCAGCAGCAGTCCGTGACCACGCTTCATGCGAGCACCACTCCCTTCCTGACTCCTCGACGCGCGGGACCGATGCCCGTCACGCGCACCTTTCAACGCGCCACGGTATCCGATCCTTGCGCGAGATGCGAGGCGCCGGTGGGGTTCGCACCCACGGCGCCGCAGCTATGCGGGGGGGTTGCTCCGGGCATTGCGTCAATGCCCGGAGCTGGACGGGGGGTCGTAGACCCCCCG